>JAVTVZ010000001.1:0-21807 GCA_032229625.1 Dermatophilaceae bacterium
AGTTCCTGCAGAAGCGCGACCCCGACTGGAGCCCCTTCCCCTGGTACTTCTGACCTCCTCGCACTGCAGATCGGGGGATATCTGCCCCGATCTGCAGAGCGAGCTGCGCCTACTGGGCCGCGGCCTGGATGGCGGTGAGGGCGATCGTGTATTCGATGTCCTCGACGAGGGCGCCGCGGGACAGATCGTTGACCGGGGCCGCGATGCCCTGGAGCATCGGGCCGACCGAGATGACCGACGCGGAACGCTGCACCGCCTTGTAGGTCGTGTTGCCGGTGTTGAGGTCGGGGAAGATGAAGACGTTGGCCCGGCCGGCGACGGGTGAGTCGGGGGCCTTGGAGCGCGCGACGGACGCGGTCGTCGCCGCGTCGTACTGCAGCGGGCCGTCGACGACGATGTCCGGCCGCTGCCGGCGGACCAGGTCCGTCGCGGTCGCGACCTTTTCGACGTCCGCGCCGGCGCCGGAGCTGCCGGTGGAGAAGGAGATCATCGCCACGCGCGGCTCGATGCCGAAGGCGCGGGCCGAGTCGGCGGACTGGATCGCGATGTCGGCGAGCTCCTCGGCATCGGGGTCCGGGTTGATCGCGCAGTCGCCGTAGACGACGACCTCATCGGGCAGCCCCATGAAGAAGACGGAGCTGACGAGCTTGGCGCCCGGCTTCGTGCCGAGGATCTGCAGAGCAGGGCGCACCGTGTTGGCGGTCGTGTGCACGGCCCCGCTGACGAGCCCGTCGACCTCGCCGAGGTGGACCATCATCGTGCCGAGCACGACGGTGTCGGCGAGCTGGTCGGTGGCGATCTGCTCGGTCATCCCCTTGTGCGCGCGGCGCGCCACGAGCGCGTCGATGTAGCGCGGCGCGGCCTCCACGGGGTCGATGATCTCGATGCTCTCGGGCAGTTCGAGCCCCAGCGACGCGGCCGCGGCCTGCACCTCGTCGGGGCGGGCGAGCAGGACACAGTGGGCGACGCCCTTGTCGGCGCAGCGGATCGCGGCGGCGACGGTGCGCGGCTCGGCACCCTCGGGCAGCACGATCCGCTTGTCCGCGGCCCGCGACCGCTGCGTCAGCTCGCGACGGAACGCCGCCGGCGACAGGCGGCGGGCGTGGGAGCCGACCTGCAGCCCGGCGAGCCAGTCCTCGTCGAAGTTGTCGGCGGCGAGCTGCATGACGAGCCGGGTGCGCGGCTCGTCGTCGGCGGCGATGCCGGTGTGCAGCGAGATGACCCGGTTGGCGGTGTCGAAGGTCTGGCCCTTGGCCAGCAGCATCGGCAGCCCGGTCGCGAGCGCGGGCCGGCACAGCCGCAGCAGCTCCGGATCGGGCCGCAACCCGGCGGTGAGCACCATCGCCGCGAGCCGGGTGCCGTTCATCGCCGCGAGGCTCGCCGCGAGCAGCACATCGTGCCGGTCGCCGGGGACGACGACCAGTCGACCCTCGGTGAGCACCGGCAGCACGCCGAGCACGGCCTGGGCCAGGATCGCCGTGTCGCGGATGCGCCGGTCGGGGTCGCCCTCGCTGAGCACCTCCAGCCCCAGCTCGCGCTGCAGGTCACGCACCCGCGGCCACGTGGCCTCGATCTCGAAGGGCACGGCCCCCACGAGCGTCAGGCCCTGCGCGCGCAGCCCCGCCCGATACTCCTCGACGCTCGGGCCCGAGCCGTCCATCGGCACCCGGGTCAGGACGACGCCGATGACGCGGCTCGTCTCTCCGCCGACGCGGAAGCTGTGCTCGGCGCCGACCATCATCGAGGTGACGTGCTCGACGCTGTGGCCCGCGGCCGAGCCGACGAGCACGACCTCGGCGTCCAGCGACTTGGCGAGCGCGACGTTGACCCGGGCGGAGTGGGTGTGCTCGTCGCTGGGCACCTGCCCCTCGATGACGACGACGTCGTGGTCGGCCAGCGTCTCCTCCCCCAGCGCCACGACCCGCTCCATGAGGTCGTCGTCCTCGCCGCGGGCCAGCGCCCGCTCGGTGGCCTCGGCGTCGATCGGCTCCGGCGGCCGCAGCTGCGTCACGAGACGGACCAGGTCGGCTGTGTGATCGGGGTGGCCGTGGGTGTCCTGGGCGAGCGGCTTGAGGTAGCCGACGTCGATCCCGCGCTCGTCGAGCGCGTGGATGAGCCCGAGGCAGGTCGAGCTCAGGCCGGCGTCGTGGCTCGTCGGGGCGAGCAGGATGCGGCGGGTCATGGCAGGTGCCTTCCGTGGTGGCGGACCGCCGGTGGGCGGGCCGGGAGATGCGAGTCGGCGGCCGGGTGAGGCGGCCTGGTCAGGTGGCCGGGTGAGGCCGAGGTCAGGATGGGCCGACGCCGCGGCGGCTCAGCACGCCGGTCAGGTCGGCGGCGTCGCGGGCGATGACGAGCTCCTCGTCGGTCGGCACGACGAGCGCGACCGGGTCGTCGGCCTCCTCCTGCACGGTGATGCGGCCACCCTCGCCACGCACGCAGGCGGCGTTGGCGACCGGGTCGAGCCGCAGCCCGAAGTGCCCGAGCAGCGCGATGGTCTCGGCGCGCACGAGCGTGCTGTTCTCCCCGATGCCGCCGGTGAAGACGAGGATGTCCAGGCCGCCGAGCGGCACCGTGAGCGACGCGATGTATTTCGCCAGCCGGTAGACGAAGACCTCGAGCGCGACCCGCGCGTCGCGATCGCCCGCCTCGGCTGCGGCCTCGAGCTCGCGCATGTCGTTGCTGCGCCCGGACAGGCCCAGCAGCCCGCTGCGCTTGTTGAGGGCGTCGGTGATCTCGTCGACGTCCTGGCCGGTCCGCCCCGCGATGTAGCCGAGGATCCCCGGGTCGAGGTCGCCGCTGCGGGTGCCCATGACGACCCCTTCGAGCGGGGTCAGGCCCATCGACGTGTCGACGCTCAGTCCGCCCTTGACGGCGGTCAGCGAGCAGCCGTTGCCCAGGTGTGCGGTGATGACGCGCAGGTCGGGGTCGTGCGTGACCGCGAGCAGCTGCGCGGCCCGCCCCGAGACGTAGCGGTGCGAGGTGCCGTGGAAGCCGTAGCGGCGGACCTGATAGTCGCGGACCCACTCCGGCGGCACGGCATACCGGTAGGCGACCGGCGGCATGCTCTGGTGGAAGGCGGTGTCGAAGACCGCGACGTGCGGCACGTCGGGGAGCATCGCCTGCGAGGCCTCGATGCCGGCGAGGTTGGCCGGGTTGTGCAGCGGCGCGAGCGGGATGCAGGCCCGGACCCCCTCGATGGCCTTGTCGTCCAGGATCGTCGAGGCGCCGAACTCCTCCCCGCCGTGGACGACGCGGTGACCGACGGCGACGAGGTCGACGTCGAGGTCACGCGCCCACTCCTGCACGCGGGCGAGCACGACGGCGAGCACGGCCGCGTGGTCGTTGCCCGCCGCCACGCCGTCGACGCCGCCGAGCCCGATCGTGGACTTCGGCGTCATCAGGACCCCCGAGGGGCCCTCGTCGGGCGTGCCGATCGACATCGCGAAGGTGCCGTGGGCGCCGACGTCCGGCGTGCCGACCCGCTCCGCGATCCCGGAGGCGAAGCGCCGCCCGTCCGCAGGGTCGATGACTGCGAACTTCAGCGAAGAACTGCCGCAATTGAGGACGAGGACCGCCGTCGACACCAGGCGCACCTTCCGGTCGGTGGGGAGATTGGCTGGCAGGCGGCGCCATCGGCGACCGGGCCGGCTGCCGGGCGGACGCCCGACCACCGAGGCTACCGTCGCGTCGGGGCCGATGGGCGGGCCCGCGACGGGCACCTTGCGCCCCTGCCGCGTCGCGCCGAGCGCGGCCCTACCGGCGGCGCATCGGTGCAGCCCAGAGGCCTTGTGGCGGGCGGATGTCCACGTGGTGGTCGGCGAGATTTCAGAATGGTCGCCAGCGGCCGTTATCATAAAGTGACCAAGCCGCGGGCGCTCCCCCACACGCGACATCGCAGTCCGACCCTTCCGGGCAGGACGCGCCACCCTGATGGCGCTCCTGTGCAGCCGCGGCTCACGCCTGCGAAAGAGTCGACATGTCGATCGCCCTTCGCGACGCCTCCGCCCTCGGGCCCGGCGTCGTCGCACCCGCCGCCCCGGTCCTGGACCGGTCCCCCGGCGGTGTCGTCCTGGACCGGTCCCCCGGCCGTGTCGCCGAGCCCGCCGCCGACCACGGCGCCCGCGCCGCCCGGCTGGACTGGATCGACATGGCCCGCGCGGTGGCGGTCGTCGCGGTCGTCCTCTTCCACGCGAGCATCGGCCACTACTACGGCCTGGCCCACGCCGAGCCCGGCGTCGTCGCCTGGTGGGACCGCATCAACCAGATCGTCACGACCGTGCGCATGCCGCTGCTCTTCACGATCTCGGGCATGCTCGCCGCCGGCAAGATCCGCCGCGGCTTCCGCGGCGGCAAGGCCATCGAGGCCGCCGTCACCAACTACTACCTGTATGCCGTGTGGCTGCTCGTCTTCGGCGCGATGCTCCTGCTCGCCGGTGACCGGCCGGTGCCCTTCCAGGTCGAGGACCTCGGCACCTACCTGCGGGAGTTCTACCTGCCCAACAGCCCGTTGTGGTACGTCTTCGCTCTCGCGCTCTACATCGTCGGCTTCACCGCGCTGCGGCGCGTGCACCCGGCGATCGTGCTCGGCGCGCTCGCCGCCGTGCACCTGGTCTCCACGCAGCTCTACACGCTGGAGAGCCCCCTGTGGACCCGCGGGCTCAGCTTCGCGCTGTACTTCGGGCTCGGCGTCTACGGCAAGCGCGTGATGACCGAATTCGCCGCGCGCCCGATCCTCGCCGCGATCGCCGCCGGCGCCGCCTACCTCGCCTACCAGCAGCTCGGCATGACCAAGCTCATGAGCCTGCAGGTCCCGCCGCTGTCCGACGCGCTGCTGGTCATGGCCCTGTATGTGCTCGCCGGGCTCGCGATGATCGGCGCCACGGGGATGCTCGCCCGGGTCCGGCCGTATGCCGCCGTCGGCCGCTTCGTCGGCAAGCACACCCTGGGCATCTACGTGTTGCACATCCCCGTCATCGTCGTCATCGACCTGACCGCCGCCGGGCCGCTGGGCACGCTGCGCGACCTCGCCGCGACGAACTCGGTCGTCGACGTGCTCTACCCGCTGCTCATCACGGCGGTCATCGTGCCGATCTGCATCACCGCGCAGATGCTGGCCCCCAAGGTCGGGCTGGGCGCGCTCTTCGCGATGCCCGAGCCGATCCGGGCGTGGATCGAGTCGGCCCGCGCGCAGCTGGTCGAGCTGCGCCCCCGCGTCGCCCTGTCCGCCGCCCGCCGCGCGAGCAACTGACCCGCCGCGGCGTGAGTGAGCGGACCGTCCCGCCGCCGAGCGACGTGGCCGCCTGGCCGACAGGCGACCGGGTCGCTCCACCGATGGGCGACGTGGCCGCTCTGCCGATGGGCGACGTGGCCGCGGCCCTCCCCGCCCTGCGGGCCATGCTCGAGGACGCGGGTCCGACCCTGCTCCCGGTCGAGGGGGTAGCCGTCGACCTGGGCGGCGACGCGCGCGACGCGGGCGACGACGCAGGGCACACAGGCGACGACGCAGGGCACACAGCCGACGACGCCGCGGGGGCGCGCGGTGCCCGGCTCGGCCCGGGGGTCGCGGTCGCCACCTCCGGCTCGACGGGCGCGCCGAAGCGCGCCGTCCTGCCCACCGCCGCGCTGCGCGCCTCCGCCACCCTGACCCACGAGGTCCTGGGCGGCCCCGGCCGCTGGCTGCTCGTGCTGCCGCCCCATCACATCGCGGGCCTGCAGGTCATCCTGCGCAGCCTGCTCGCCGGGCACGAGCCCGCCCTCGGGCCCATCTCCTCGACCGCCGACGCGGCAGGCGACGCGACACGTGACGCGGCAGGTGGCGCAGCCGACCGAACGGCGGCGCGGCCCGGCTTCACCGCCGACGCCTTCTGCGCCGCACTCGCCGATGCGCGACGCACCGGCCCGGCGCCGCGATACGTCTCGCTCGTGCCGACCCAGCTCGACCGGCTCCTGGGCGACCCGGCCGGCCGGGCGGCCCTGACCGGCTTCGACGCCGTGCTCGTCGGCGGCGCCGCGACTGCCGGGCCGCTCCTGGCGCAGGCACGCGCGGCCGGGGTGCGGGTCGTGACGACCTACGGGATGAGCGAGACCGCGGGCGGCTGCGTCTATGACGGCCGGCCGCTGCCCGGGGTGCAGGTGGCGATCCGCGACGGACGGATCCTGCTCGGCGGCCCGACCGTCGCCCGGGGATACCTCACCGACGCGGCGCAGCCCCGCGGCGCCGACGCGTTCTGGGAGGTCGACGGCGTGCGCTGGTATCGCACGGACGACCTCGGGCGCCTCGACGACGGCACCCTCACCGTGCTCGGCCGGGCCGACGACGTCATCGTCACCGGCGGCCTCAAGGTCTGTCCACGCATCGTCGAGCAGACCGTCGCCGACGTCGCGCCGGAGCTGACGGCGCTCGTCCTCGGGATGCCCGACCCGCGGTGGGGCGAGGTCGTCACGCTCGTGCTCGTCACGGGGCCCGTGGCCGCCGGCGATGACGCCGGAGCCCCCCAGGCCCTGGCGGACCGGGCGCGCCGGCGCTGGGCCCAGGCCCTGCCGCAGGTCCGCGCGCTGCTGCCCGCGTATGCCGTGCCGCGCCGCGTCGAGGTCGTGCCGCAGCTCCCGCTGCGCGGCCCCGGCAAGCCCGACCGCGCGGCCCTGCGCGCCCTTCTGGCCCGCTGACCGCGGCTGCCCTCCCGCACCGCCGCCGTCCGCTCCCGCACCGCCGCCGCCAGCCGCACTCGGTGCTCGCCGTCAGCGACGACGCCCCGGCTCGCGAGCCGCGCCCGACCGCGGGGGCGGGACCGAATTGCCGGGGCGGTGGGCGATGCGAGAATGGCCGATACGTCAATGGGAGGTGCGTTGTGCTCCGCGTCGTCATCGCCGCGCTGATCCTCGGTTTCACGATCTACACGCTCACGGATTGCGTGCAGACGCGCGATGAGGAGGTGCAGGGCCTGCCGAAGGTCGCCTGGGTCTTCGTGATCCTGCTCTTCCCGATCGTCGGGGGGACGGGCTGGCTCCTCGCGGGCCGGCCGCAGCGGCCCCGGGGCATCCAGGATCGGCGCCCACCGCGCCGACCGCGTGGCCCGGACGACGACCCCGACTTCCTGCGCGGGCTCTGACGTGGCGACCCTGAGCGAATGGGTCGGCGGGGCGCGCCCCCGCACCCTGCCCGCGGCCGTCGCGCCGGTCGCGATCGGCACCGGCGCTGCCGCGCAGATCGACCAGGCCCGCGCCCCTGAGGCGCTGCTCGCGCTCGTCGTCGCGCTCGCCCTGCAGGTCGGCGTCAACTACGCCAACGACTACTCCGACGGCATCCGCGGCACCGACGCCCACGGTCGCCGCGTCGGCCCCGTGCGACTCGTCGGGCAGGAGCTCGCCCCGCCGCGGCAGGTCAAGCTCGCGGCGTTCGGCTGCTTCGGGGTCGCCGCGCTCGCCGGGCTCGCCCTGACGTGGCTGTCGGGCGCCTGGATCATGCTCGTCGTCGGCGCCGCGGCCATCGTCGCGGCGTGGTTCTACACCGGAGGCGCCCGCCCGTACGGCTACCTCGGGCTCGGCGAGGTCTTCGTCTTCGTCTTCTTCGGGCTCGTCGCGACGCTCGGCACGACCTATACCCAGGCGCTCACCCTCACCGGGGCGGCCTGGGCCGGGGCGATCGGGGTCGGCGCCCTGTCGTGCGCGATCCTCATGGCCAACAACCTGCGCGACATCCCCGGCGACACCCTCGTCGGCAAGCAGACGCTCGCCGTGCGCCTCGGCGACACCGGGGCCCGCTTCGCCTACTGCCTGCTGCTCGCCGTCGCGGCCCAATGCGTGCTCATCGCCGCGTTCACGACCGCGCACGCGCTGTGGGCGCTGGCGGCCTTCGTCCTGGCGATCCCGCCGGTGCGCCGCATCGTCACGGTCGCCAAGGGCGCCGACCTCATCCCCGTCCTGGCCGGCACCGGCATGCTCACGCTCGCCTACGCGCTGCTGCTGACCGTCGGGCTGTCCCTCGGCGGCTGACCGCCGACGCCGGCGGATCGGCCGGCCAGGCCCGACATCGGCGCCGACCGGCAGACCCAGGGCACGGCCGAGAGCTGCGTCCAGGCCGGACCCGGCGTCCAGGCCGGACCCGGCGTCCAGGTCGGACCCGGGCGTCCAGGTCGGACCCGCGTGGGCCGGACCTCGGCGCGACGGGCTTAGCGCCGGTGCTTGTCCCGCGCGGCGGCGTCGGCTTCGCGGTCCTCGAGGGTCTCGTCGTCCATCACCTCGTCGTCCATCACCTCGTCGCGACGCCGCTGGGCGGCGCGCGTCATCTTGCGCTCGGTGCGCTCCTCGACGCGGTGGGCGACCTGGTCGGCGAACTCCTCCCGGATGCCGCGCAGCCCGATCAGCGAGATGAACATCGAGACGGTCGTCGCGACGATCAGCAGGATCAGCGGGTTGTCACGCAACCCGACGAGCCACAGGACGAGCAGACAGAGCAGGAAGATCGTGATGCGGGCGAGCGAGTAGCGCAGTGCGGGAGACATCAGGGGGCCACCAGTCCGGAATAGGAGTGCATGCCGGGGAAATACATGTTGACGATCGTGAAGTTGACGATGATCGCGAGATAGCCGACCACCGCGATGATGTTGGCCGTGCGCAGGCTCCAGCCGCTCGTGGCGCGCGCATGCAGGTAGGCGGCGTAGATCGTCCAGATGACGAACGTCCACACCTCCTTGGGGTCCCAACTCCAGTAGGTGCCCCACGCCTGCTGACCCCAGATCGCGCCCGCGATGAGCGTGAAGGTCCACAGCGGGAACGCCACCACCACCAACCCGTAGGCGGTCCGGTCCAGTGACGCGGCGTCGGGCAGCGTCGCGAGGAACCGCTCGAAGCGCACGGGCCGGCCGGCGGCGCGCAGCTCCTCGCGGCGGGCCTGCGCGAGGTGCAGCAGCAGCACGCAGAAGGAGACGGTGAAGATCGCGGTCGACAGGATCGCGACGGGCACGTGGATGACGAGCCAGGTGCTCTTCAAGGACGGAACGAGCTCGCTGGCCTGCGTGTACCACACCGTGATGGCCAGGCCGAGGACGAGCAGGGCGGGCGCGACGATGAAGAGCCCGAGCCAGCGCAGCGGTCGGCGCAGCGCGAGCACGAGGTAGATGACGAGCACGAGGAAGGCTGCGGCCACCGCGAATTCGAACATGTTGCTCACGGGGGCACGACGCACCGACAGCCCGCGCAGCGCGATCGAGCCGCCGAGCAGCAGCGCCGCGAGCCAGCCGAGCGTCATGCCCAGCGAGCCGGCGCGGCGCCCCAGGTCGGCGCGGCTGGCGGCGTCGGCGGCGCGCACCCCGGCGGCCGCGGAGGGCCCACCCTCCATCAGACCGTCCCTGGCACCGTCCACGTGGCCGGGCCGGGCGTCCTGCACCCCGGCGGCACCGACACCGACCGCCACCCGCTCACGGGCGTGCGCGGCGACGGACGAGCGGCCACCGGCCGCGTAGGCCAGGTGCACCGCGAAGGCGATCATCGTGAAGGCGAGCACGCCCATCGCGGCATAGAGCACGAGGTTCGACAGCGTGGCCAGGCTCTGAGGGTCCATCGGGGCTCCCGGGTGCGATCTCGTGCGTCTCGTCGAACGGTCTTGAGGGTCAGCCTACGACGGGCCACCGACAGGGTTGCCGGGCTCGGGCTCTGCCGCGCCCGCACCAGGGACGGCGGCGTCGGCAGCGGGGGCGCCGAGCCGCTGCGCGAGGTCGTCGACGACCGGCGCGAGCGTCGCGTCCTCCCCGCGGGCCAGCGCGCCGATCTCGACGGCGCTGCGCCCGCCGGGCAGCGGCCGCACCCGCACGAAGATCCGTCGGCGCCGCACGAGCAGCGACCCCAGCAGCCCGAGCAGGCACGCGAGCCCGGCGCCGAGCGCGAGCGGCCGGGCGGGGTCGTAGCGGGTCGACAGCCCCGCCCACCGGTCGACCTGCTCGAAGGTGATCGTGCCGAGCCCGTCGGGCAGCGTCATCGTCTGGCCCGGGCTGAGCACGATCTGCAGCGGCGCCCCCTGCGCGTCGCGCAGCTGCGTCATCGCCGAGGTGTCGAGCGTGTAGACCGATTGCGGCCCGCTCGGCATGAGGTCGCCGACCCAGCCCGTGAGGACGAGCGCGGGGTTGCGCGCGTCGGGGAAGGCCGACTCCGGGCCGTCGGGTGTGACGACGGCGGTCGGGAGGAAGAGCCCGCTGAAGCCGAGCTGCCGGGGCTGCGCGCCGACGACCTTGACCGCCCCGGTCGAGGTATAGACCCCGTCCTGCGGCAGGAAGGGCGTCGCCTGTCGATAGAGCACCCGCCCGGCCGGGTCGCGCACGGTGATGACCGGCGCGTAGCCGTTGCCGAGCAGGTAGATCGAGGAGCTGCCGACGCTCAACGGCGCGTTCACCGCCAGGCGGCGCTGCTGCGGGGCCGCACCCGGCGCCGGGGTGAGGGTCGTCATGGCCTGGAAGTCGCGGGCGGCGCCGAACTGGGCGCCCTGCGCGCTCTCCTCGAAGCGCACGTCGAGGCTGTCGACCCGCACGCTGAAGGGCACGAGGGCGTCGGTGTCGACGAGCGGCCCGGCGGCGAAGGTGTCGTAGCCGGCGACCGTGTTGGTCAGCGAGCCACCGACGGGCACGATCCGATCCGCCTTCCACCCGACGAGATAGCCCCAGGCCAGGGCGATGACGACGACGACCACCCCGACGTGGAAGAGCAGGTTGCCGGTCTCGCGCAGGTAGCCGGTCTCGGCCGCGACCTCCAGCCCGGCGGACTCCCGTGGGGCGTCGTTCGGCCCGGTCGGCTCCTGGCGCCGCAGCCGGTAGCGGCGCGAGCGCAGCCGGGCGCGGGCCGCGGCGACGACGTCGGCCGCCTCGGCGTCGACCTCGAACGCGCGATATTCCGAGAGTCGCGACAGCCGCGACGGCGCCTTCGGCGGCTGCCCCCGCACGGCTCGCAGGTGCAGCCGGGTGCGCGGCACGATGCAGCCGAGCAGCGAGACGACGAGCAGCAGATAGATCGCCGAGAACCACGGCGAGGTGAAGACGTCGAAGAGCCACAGCCGGTCCGCCCACGGCCCCCACGTCGGGTTGTCCGCGAGGTAGGTCGTGACGGCGCCGGGGTCGATGTCGCGCTGGGGGAAGACCGAGCCGGGCACGGCGGCCACGGCGACGAGCAGCAGGAGGAGCAGCGCCGTCCGCATGCTCGTCAGCTGCCGCCAGGCCCACCGCAGCCAGCCCACCGGTCCGAGCGCGGGCTGCCGGGGCCCGGGGGCGGACTCGGCGGCGCGCAGGGCCGCCGCGCCCGGGTCGCCCCCGGCGGCCTCCGGACGGGTCTGCGGGCGGTCCCCCGGGCGGGCGCCGCGGCCGGCGTCGGTGTGCGGCTGGGTCATGCGGCCGGGTCACTCTCCCGTCGGGGTCGGTCGGGTCGGTCGGGTCGGTCGGGTCGGTCGGTCGGGTCCGGCGGCGCCCGTCGGGCTGCGTCGGCGGGTGCTACAGGGGTGTCGTGAAGGAGCTCACGAGACTGGACTGCACCTGGCGGACGATGACATACCACTGCCCTGTGAGCAGCAGCACCCCGATGACCAGCAGGATCGCGCCACCGCACAGCTGGATGCCGCGGTGGTGGCGACGCAGCCAGTCCGACGCGGCGACGGCGCGCGACCAGCCCGCGGCGAGCAGGAGGAAGGGCACGCCGAGCCCGGCGCAGTAGGCGACGCCGAGCACCGCGCCGCGCGTGATCTGACCGGAGTCGCTCGACAGGCTCGTCGCGAGCGCGAGGATCGCCCCGTAGGTCGGCCCCATGCAGGGTGCCCAGCCGATGCCGAAGACGACCCCGAGCAGCGGCGCCCCGACGAGCCCGGCGGCGGGCCGCCACCGCGGCTGCCAGGCGCGCTGGGTGCCGATGCGCGCGCCGACGCCGAGGAAGACGAGGGCGAGGGCGATGACGACGACGCCGCCCAGGCGGGTCAGCAGCAGCCGATGCTCGGCCAGCAGCGTGCCCGCGAACGACGCGGCGAGCGTGCCGGCGATGAAGACGGCGCTGAAGCCGGCGACGAAGAGCGCCGTCCCGAGCAGCACGCGCCGGCGCCGGGAGCGCTCGTCGGGCACCGGCGGCGTCGCGAGCCGGCCACCGGACGCGGCCCCACCCACAGCACCACCGACACCACCACTCACAGCACCTCCGACACCGACGGGCACGTCGCCGCGCACCCGCCCGCGGGCGGGCGGCAACGCGTCGGCGCCGAGCCCCGTGACATAGCCGAGGAAGCCGGGCACGAGCGGCAGCACGCACGGCGACGCGAACGACACGAGGCCCGCGAGCACCGCGACGGCGGTGGCGAGCAGCAGGTTGCCGTCGGTGACGAGCGATCCGACGCTGAGCCCGTCCATGGCTCAGGCCTTCTCGGCGACGACGCTCTCGACGAGGTTCGTCAGCGTCGCGGGGCTGGTGATGGGGCCGGAGATGCGGGCGGCGATGCGGTGGGTGCGGTCGAGCACGAGGGTCGTCGGGGTGGCGGGCGCCTTGTTCTGCAGCGCGGGGCCGAGGGCCCGGTACTGGTCGGACAGCGACGGATACGGCAGCTTGAGGGCCTGCGCGCCGGCGGCGCCGGTCTGGGCGGACTCTTCGACGTTGATGCCGAGGAAGGTGACGTCCTGATGTGCGGCGGTCAGGGTGTCGGCGGCCTTGACGAGCACCGGCGACTCCGCGACGCACGGCTCGCACCACGAGCCCCACACGTTGAGGACGAGCACCGCGGCGCCGACCTGGTCGATGGACCACGGGGTGCCGTCGAGCAGGGTGCCGGACAGGGCGACGGGCTCGGCGCGGCGGTCGGCGGGCAGCTGCTCGATCGTGCCGTCGCCGGCGATGAAGCCGGTGTCGCCGCCGCGGCGGGCCTGCTCGCCCACGGAGTTCTCGTCCGCGCAGCCGGCGGCCGCGAGCGTCAGCGCGGCGAGGCCGACCCCGCCGCGCAGCAGCTGTCGTCGCGAGAGGGGCATCACGCCCCCGGCAGGGGGTTGGCCCCCACGAGCAGCGCCGCCGCGGGCTCGCTGTAGGAGATCGACTCGAGGCGGTCGCCGCGATAGGTCAGCGTCGTCAGCGATGCCAGCGCGCACTGCCGGTGCCGCGGGTCGTGCCACAGGGCGCGCCCCTCCAGGAAGCGCCGGACGGTCCAGATCGGCAGCTGGTGGGAGACGATGACGACCTCGCCACCCCCGTAGAGGTCGTGCACCGCGTGCCGGGCGGCGGTGATCGCGGCGACCATCCGGGCCGCGATCCGGTCGTAGGGCTCACCCCACGAGGGCCGCAACGGGTTGACGAGCAGCGGCCAGTTGGCC
The DNA here is from genome assembly GCA_032229625.1 of Dermatophilaceae bacterium. Classification (GTDB taxonomy): domain Bacteria; phylum Actinomycetota; class Actinomycetes; order Actinomycetales; family Dermatophilaceae; genus Kineosphaera. The sequence goes on from JAVTVZ010000001.1 coordinate 13,317, forward strand.
GGGTTCTTCAGCGACCCCTCGCCGTGCCCGAAGCGCTTGCCCTCGAAGTGATTACCCGCCTCGATGACCCGGTCGTCGGTGTGCACCCCCAGCCCGTGGGCGGCGGCGATGGGCGCCGCGGTCTCCTGGGCCCGGTCCAGCGACGAGGCGGTGACCATGCCGATCGGGGCGGCCGTCAGGTGCGCTGCGACGGTGCGGGCCATCTCCTGGCCCCGCGCCGACAGGTGGTAGTCCGGCAAGCGCCCGTAGAGGATGCCCCGCGGGTTCTCGACCTCGCCGTGGCGCAGCAGGTGCACGACGTCACGGCGGGCGCCGGGCTCGTCGCGTCGGCCGTGCTGAGGGCGCGGCCCGTCGTGGGCGCTGCGGCTGCCGGGGCGCGTGCTCATCCGCTCATCCTGTCACGCGCGTCGCCGGCCGCCCTGGCCGCCGCGGGCAGGGCCGCGAGCACGTGGGCGACGGCGTCGTCGTCGTGCGCGGCGGAGACGAACCACGACTCGTAGGCGCTCGGCGGCAGGTGCACACCCGCGTCGAGCATCGCGTGGAAGAACGCGGCGAAGGCCGGCAGGTCCTGGGCGCGCGCCCCGTCGTAGTCGAGCACGGGTTCGCCGCCCGCGGCCGGGGTGGAGGAGAAGAAGATGCTGAACATCGACCCCGCCCACTGCACGGTATGCGGCACGTCCTGGCTCGTCAGGGCGGCGGCGGCCGCGTCGGCGATCGTCGTGGCCGTCGCGGCGAGCCGCTCGTAGACCTCCGGCGTGCAGCCGCGCAGCGTCGCCAGGCCGGCGGCCGTGGCCACCGGATTGCCCGACAGCGTGCCCGCCTGGTAGACGGGCCCCAGCGGCGCGAGGTGGGCCAGCAGGTCGGCGCGGCCGCCGAACGCCGCGGCCGGGAAGCCGCCGCCCATCACCTTGCCGAACGTGAAGAGGTCGGGCGCGCCGTCCTCGTACGGCCCTTCGAGCCCGTACCACCCCGCCGGGCTGCACCGGAAGCCCGTCATCACCTCGTCGGAGATGAGCAGCGCGCCGTGCTCGCGGGTGATCCGCCGCAGCGCCTGCGTGAAGCCGGGCAGCGGCGGGACGACCCCCATGTTGCCCGGCGCGGCCTCGGTGATCAGGCACGCGATCTGCTCGCCGTGCTCGGCGAACGCCGCCTCCACCGTCTCGACGTCGTTGTAGGGCAGCACGATCGTCTCCCCCGCCGCGCCGGCCGGCACGCCCGCGGAGTCCGGCAGCCCGAACGTCGCGATGCCGCTGCCCGCGTGCGCGAGCAACGCGTCGACGTGGCCGTGGTAGCAGCCGGCGAACTTGACGATCTTCGAGCGGCCGGTCGCGCCGCGCGCCAGCCGCACCGCGCTCATCGTCGCCTCGGTGCCGCTGGAGACCAGGCGCACCTGCTCGACCGGCTCGACCCGGGCGACGATCTCCTCGGCCAGGGCCACCTCGTTGGCGCTGGGGGTGCCGAAGCTGAAGCCGCGCGTCGCGGCGTCCTGCACCGCGGCGAGCACGTCCGGGTGAGCGTGGCCGAGGATCATCGGCCCCCACGAGCCCACGAGATCGACATACCGGTGGCCGTCGACGTCGGTGAGCCACGGCCCGCTGCCCGAGGCGATGAAGCGGGGAGTGCCCCCGACCGCGCGGAACGCCCGGACCGGCGAGTTCACCCCGCCCGGCGTGACCGCCAGCGCCCGCTCCATGAGCGCCGTCGACGCCGGCACCGACGTGGCGCCGGACTGCGGGCGGGCCGCGCCATCGGACACCGGCGCGGTGGCGTCATCGGACACCGGCGGGGTGACGGGCGCGGAGTCGGTCGGGTGGCTGGTCGGGCTGGTCGGCTCCAGTGGCGGCATGGCCCCATCATGCCGACCGGGCGGTCGGCGCGCGTCGCGGCCCCGCCCTGCCCCGCGGATCCCGGGCGGGGCTGCCAGGGGCGGCGGCACGGCGCCGGGGCCCGCTACGGACCGAGGCTCGCCTCGATCGCGGCGCGCACCTTGCGCATCGCCGACCCGAGCGCAGCGAGCTCCTGCGGGCTCAGCACGTCGATGAGGTGGGCGCGCACGCTCGCCACGTGGCGCGGTGAGACCCGGTCGACGACCTCCCGGCCGGCGGGGGTGAGTAGCAGCTCGACGCCGCGCCGGTCGCCGGAGGCGGGTCGGCGCAGCACGAGCGCCCGACGCTCCAGCCGCACCGCGGTGTGGCTCAGGCGGCTGCGGGACTGCACGACGAGGTCCGCCAGGGCCGACATCCGCATCCCGGCGTCGGGGGCCTCCGAGAGCATCGCGAGGATCTCGTATTCGGGCAGGCTCAGCCCGTGCGGCTCCAGGTCGGCGTCGATGACGCGGTCGAGCAGCCGCCCGGCCCAGAGGTAGTCGCGCCAGGCGCACTGCTCGTCGTCGCTGAGCCAGCGCGGCGGCTCTGACTGCCCCGTCACGTCCTCGTCCACCTTGTCCGTCTCGCCACTGCTTCGCCGGCGCCGTAGGCCCGCTCCGCTGGGTCGGCCGCCCCGGCCCCTCGGCCTCAGCGACACCATCGATCACGCTAACGCCCTGCTCGGCGTGTGGGCGGCGCCGGCGTGGGCGCATCCCGGCCGACCGGCGGGGGCGCAGGCCGGCCTCCGCACGCCCGGCTCGGGCGCCACCGACGGTCCCGCTCAGCCGAGCAGGCCGGCGGCCTCCAGCGCGTAGTAGGTGAGGATCGACGTCGCCCCGGCCCGCCGGATCGAGGTGAGGGTCTCGAGCATCACGCGCTCGCGGTCGATCCAGCCCTGGGCGGCGGCGGCCTCGATCTGGGCGTATTCGCCCGACACCTGGTAGGCGCACACCGGCACGTCGACCCGCTGCGCGACGGCGCGGACGACGTCGAGATACGGCAGGGCGGGCTTGACCATGACGATGTCGGCGCCCTGCTCGACGTCGAGCGCGACCTCGCGCAGCGACTCGGTCAGGTTCGCCGGGTCCTGCTGGTAGGTCGCGCGGTCCCCGACGAGCGTCGAGGCGACGGCCTCGCGGAAGGGCCCGTAGAAGCCGGACGCGTATTTCGCCGCGTAGGCGAGGACGACGACGTCGTCGTGGCAGGCGGCGTCGAGGGCATCCCGGATGACGCCGACCTGGCCGTCCATCATCCCCGAGGGCCCGACGACGTGGGCGCCGGCGGCGGCCTGCGCGACCGCCATGTCGGCATACCGGGCCAGGGTGGCGTCGTTGTCGACGACCTGGCGGCCGCCGGGGCCGGACGTCAGGACGCCGCAGTGGCCGTGGTCGGTGAATTCGTCGAGGCACAGGTCGGCCATGACGAGGGTGTCGTCGCCGACCTCCTCGCGCACGGCCCGCAGGGCGGCGTTGAGGATGCCGTCGGGGTCGGTCGCGCCGGAGCCGATGGCGTCCTTGGCGGTGGGCACCCCGAAGATCATGATGCCGCCCAGGCCGGCGGCCGCGACGTCGCGCGCGGTCGCCACGAGGGTCTCGAGCGTGTGCTGCACGACGCCGGGCATCGAGCCGATCGGTCGGGGCTCCGAGGCGCCTTCGGCGACGAAGACGGGCAGGATCAGCTGCGCCGGGTGCAGCCGCGTCTCGCGCACCAGCCCGCGCAGGGCGGGGGTGGCGCGCAGTCGACGCGGCCGGACCCGGGATCCGGCCCAGCTCATCGGGCCTTGCGGCGGGCCGCCGGGCGGTTCTCGCTCGGGCGCCGCAGCGGCTCGCCCGCCTCGTGGGCGGCGGCGGCGAGGCTGCCGCCGTAGGCCGCGAGGGCGTCGACGAGCGCGTCGCTGCTCGCGGTCTCGGCGACGACGGCGACGGACAGTCCGTGCTCCTGCGCGGTCTTGGCCGTGGCCGGCCCGATGCAGGCGACGACGGTGCTGGCGTGCGGCTTGCCGGCGATGCCGACGAGGTTGCGCACGGTCGAGGACGACGTGAAGACGACGGCGTCGAAGGCGCCGGTCTTGATCGCCTCGCGGGTCGGCGCGGGCGGCGGCGCGGCGCGCACGGTCCGGTAGGCGGTGACGTCGTCGACCTCCCAGCCGATCTCCTGGAGCCCCGCGACGAGGGTGTCGGTCGCGATGTCGGCCCGCGGCAGGAAGACGCCGTTGATCGGGTCGAGCACGTCGTCGTAGGGCGGCCACACCTCCAACAGCCCCCGCGCCGACTCCTCACCGGCGGGCACGAGGTCGGGCTCGAGGCCCCAGTCGCGCAGCGCCTGGGCGGTGACGCCGCCGACGGCCGCGATCTTCAGGCCCGCGAAGGCCCGCACGTCGAGGCCGATCTCGGCGAGCTTCTCCTTGACGGCGCGCACCGCGTTGACCGAGGTGAAGCCGACCCACTCGTAGCGGCCGGTCACCAGGCCCTTGATCGCCTTCTGCATCTGCTGGGGCGTGCGCGGCGGCTCGACGCTGATCGTGGGCACGACCTCGCCGGTCGCGCCGTAGCGGGCGAGCCGGGTCAGCGTGTCACCGGCCTGGTCCTTGGTGCGCGGCACGAGCACGCGCCACCCGAAGAGCGGGCGGGTCTCGAACCACGACAGCTCCGGGCGGGAGTCGACCGTCGACCCGACGACCGCGACGGTCGGGCTGATCGTGCCGTCCTGCACGAGACCGGCGGCGTCCTCCAGCGGGCTGGTCAGCGTGCGCTGCCGCGTCGTGGTGGGCTCGGCCGTCAGCGCGACGGGTGTGCGGGCGCCGCGACCGGCGGCGAGCACCCGCTCGAGACCGGCCGCGATCTGGTCGGGGTTGCCGACGAGCACGACGGTCACCGAGTCGGACGCCGCGCTGCCCCAGTCCGTGCGGCCGGGGTCTCCTGCGGACAGGAAGATCGTGGGGCTCTGGGCCGAGGTCAACGGCACTCCCGCGTAGGTCGGACCGGCATTGACGGTGCTGACGCCCGGCACGACCTCGACCTCGAGGCCGGCCTTGTGGCAGGCGGCCAGCTCGGTGGCCAGCCCGTTGAACGTGCCGGGGTCGCCGAGCATGACGCGCACGACGAGGCTTTGGCTCTCGCCGGCGCGCTGCTGGGCGGTGCGCACGAGCAGCTTCGCGCGGGCGGCGCGGGTCAGCTCGACGCCCTCGTCGGCGACGCCGGCGTCGATGATCTCGGCGCTCGGGCCGGCGCAGGATTCGACGAGCGGTCTGGCGACGCCGGTGTCGACGAGCAGCACGTCGGCGGCCGCGAGCAGCTCGCGGGCGCGGACCGTCAGGAGACCGGGGTCTCCGGGGCCGGCGCCGACGAAGGCGATCCGCGCGCGGCGGGGCGCGCCGGGTGCCAGCGGCATGGTGGGAGCGGGGGTGCGATCGCGGCCGATGACGCTCACGTCGGGTACTCCTGTGTGTCGGTGCCCGCCACGTTCGTGGCGTGGTGGGCGGGTGGGGCGCAGGGGCCCGTCCGGCTCGGGGTCGGGCTGGTGCGGGCGGTGGGATCGGAGGTCTGGGGTGGGGTCGGCCGGCTGTGCCCGGCCGGCAGGCCGGCGTGCAGCAGGCGCTCGGCCAGGGCCGTGCCCAGGTCGGCGGCGGCGCTCGCCGGGCCGCTGAGCCGGTCCCGGGCGTGCGGCGCCGACGTCAGGTCGACATCGTCGCCGGCAGGCGCGGCGACCGGGCCGGTCGCACGGTCGGTCGCACGGTCGGTCGCACGGTCGGTCGCGGTGGCGACGTCGGCACCGATGTCGCCGGCGAAGTCGTCCGGACGGTCGGCGCCGACGAACACCTCGAGCAGCAGGCCGGTCGAGCCCTCGCGCCGGGCGAGGGCGCCGATGGGCGCGGTGCACCCGGCCTCCAGGCGGGCCAGGAGGGCACGCTCGGCGGTGACGGCGGCGCGGGTGTCCGCGTCGTCGAGTCGCGCGAGAGCGGCGACGAGCTCGTGACGGTCCGCGCGGCATTCGACGGCGAGCGCTCCCTGCCCGGCTGCGGGCAGCATGACGTCGGAGTCGAGCACGGCGCTGACGCGCCCGGCCAGACCCAGGCGCCGCAGCCCCGCGTAGGCGAGGACGACCGCGTCGAGGTCGGCGCCGACCCGCCCCAGGCGGGTCTCGACGTTGCCGCGGATCGGCACGATCTGCAGGTCGGGCCGCCGGACGGCCAGTTGCGCGGCGCGGCGCGGCGAGCCGGTGCCGACGCGCGCGCCCGCCGGGAGCCGGTCCAGCGGCAGGTCGTCGCGGGCGCACAGCGCGTCGCGCGGGTCCTCCCGCTCGGGGATCGCCGCGATGACCAGGCCGGGCTCGGGGGCGACGGGCAGGTCCTTGAGGGAGTGCACGGCCAGGTCGATGTGCCCGGCGCGCAGCGCCTCGCGCAGCGCGCTGGCGAAGACGCCCGTGCCGCCGATCTGCGTCAGCGGCGCGGCGTTGACGTCGCCCTCCGTGGCGATCTCGACGAACTCCACCTCGTGGCCCAGCGCCCGCAGCCGGTCGGCGACCCAGCCGGACTGGGTCGTCGCGAGCCGACTGCGGCGCGTGCCCAGGCGCAGCACGCGCGGCACGCCCGCGCCGCGGTCGCGCGCGCCGCCGTCCGTGTCGCTGCGAGGGGTGGTGCGCAGGTCGCTCACCGCGTCACCCCCGGCGGCGGGGTGGCGCTGGTCGTCGTCGCCTCGCCGGGGTGCAGGTCGAAGAGCTCGCGCAGCATCCGCGCGTAGTCCGACCCGGGCGTCCCGGCGAGCTCCTTGACCCGCACGGTCGGGGTGTGCAGCAGCTTCTCCACGACGCGGTGGATGGTGCGCTGCACCTCGGCGCGGGCGGGGGCGTCGAGGCCGGGCAGCTTGGCGTCGAGCCGCGCGAGCTCGGCGGCGACGACCCCGGCCGCGTGCGTGCGCAGCGCCGTGACGGTCGGGGCGACCTCGAGGCCGCGCCGGTCCACCAGGTAGGCCGTGACCTCCGCGGTGATGAGATCGCGCACCGTCGAGAAGTCGCCGCCTTCCCCGCGGGCGGCGAGCCGCTCGCCGAGCTCGGCGAGCCCGAGCACCCGGGTGTTGGGGATGAGCGCGACGGCGGGGTCGACATCGCGCGGCAGGGCCAGGTCGATGATCGTCTGGCGCGCCGCGGTCCCGTCCGGGCTCGCCCGGCGGCGGGCCCGCGCGACCTCGTCGGCGGCGATGACGTGCCCCAGCGATCCGGTGCACGTGATGATGACGTCGGCGGCACCGATCGCGTCGCCGAGCCGCTCCCAGGGCAGCGCGGTGCCGCCGGTCCGCTGCGCCAGGCGCAGCGACTTGTCCCACGTGCGGTTGACGATCGTCAGGGCCCGGGCGTCGTGCCGCCCGACGGTCGCGGCGACGAGACCGCTCATCGCGCCGGCACCGACCACGAGCACGTGGGCGTCGCGCAGGTCCCCGACGTAGTCGGTGGCGGCCGCAAGCGCCTCGACGACGAGGTCGCGGCCGGCGCGGTCGAGATCGGTCTCGGAGTGGGCGCGCTTGCCGACGCGCAGCGCCTGCTGGAAGAGCCCGTTGAGCGCCGGTCCGACCGTGCCGGCGGCCCGCGAACTGTCGAGGGCATCACGCAGCTGACCGAGGATCTGCGGCTCGCCGACGGCCATGGAATCCAGGCCGCAGGCCAGCTCGAAGGCGTGCGCGATGGCCCGGTCCTCGTAGTGCACGTAGCAGTGGTCGGCCAGCGCCGCCCGCGACATCCCGGTGGCCTCGACGAGCGCCGCGCCGATGTCGTCGACGGCCCCGTGGAAGGCGCCGACCTCGGCATACACCTCCAGGCGGTTGCACGTGCTGACGACGACGGCCTCGGTGACGTTGTCTCCGGCGACGACCTCCCGGGCCAGCACCCGATCGCCGTCCTCGCCGAGCGCCACCCGCTCGAGCACGTCGATCGGGCTCGTGCGATGGGACAGCCCCATGACGACCACGCTCATCGTGCTCCCTGCCTTCCGTTGGCGATCGATTCCAGCTCCGGCCCGACGTCGCGGGACTCCTCGTCCGACGACCCGATGTCCGGCCCAGCGATGTCCGACGCCGCGATGTCCGACGCGGCGGTCGGCGGCCCGCCTCGGGGCTCCGGCGCGCGGACCGTCCCGAGCGCGCCCGGCAGATCGAGCTCGCCCGGCAGATCGTCGGGCAGGAAGCCCAGCGGCGCGATGTCCTGACCGCCCAGCGCGGCGGGCACGGCCTCGTCGAGGGCGGCCTGCAACGCCTCGAGGTCCGCCGCCCCGTCCTGCGCGAGCCGTCCCGGCGCGGGCTCGCCCACGGCGTCGATCGACTCCCTCGCCCCGACGTCCTCTGCCTGCTCGACGTGATCGTCATGGAGGTGGTCGTCATGGAGGTGGTCGACGACCGGCACCAGGCCCGGCAGGGCGCTCGGGGTGTCGACCGGATCGGCCCCGTGGCCCGGGTCGACGGCGAGCGCAGCCGCGTGATCGAGCGCCACCGCGTGGTCGAGCGCGGCCGCGTGGTCGAGGTCGAGCGCGCCCGCGTGGTCGAGGTCGAGCGCGCCCGAGGGGATCGGCGCCTGCGCGGCGGCATCGAGCCCGGCGTGGAAGGCGAGCACGGCGAGCTCGCTGGCGACGTCGACCCGCC
>JAVTVZ010000002.1:0-21291 GCA_032229625.1 Dermatophilaceae bacterium
CCTGCACCCGCGGCCGCTTCACGATCGGCCTGAGCGAGCCCGCCCGCGCCGGCGCGCCGTGGCAGCTCTCCGTCTCTGCGTCGCCCGCGTCGCTCTGAGTGCCCCTCCGCCGCCCGACTCGGCCCGCGGCCTCGCCCTGCCACGCTCCCCCGACTCACCCGAGGCCGACGACGCACCGATCGACGCACCGACACGCCGGTGATCACCGGCGTGTCCGCACGCCGACGCGTTCGGCGTCGCGTTCGCCCACGCGTTCGCCGTCGCGCTCGACGACGTGGGTGAGCGGGCGGGCTGAGCGGGCGATCTCGCAGCGCGGCAATAGCGGGGCCACACCGCGCGGAGAGGGTGGCTCCGCGCAGATGGGCGGCTCAGCGCAGATGGGCGGCCTCGGCGAGCGCCTCGACGGTGACGGCGCCGTCGGGCCAGGCCCGGATCGCCGTCAGCGACGCGGGGGCGACGCCGATCCGCCACGCGTGGGTGAGGTCCAGGTCGAGCACGTCGGCGAGCACCGCGAGGATCGCCATGCGGTGGGTCGCGACGACGACGGTGCCCCCGGTCGCGACCTCGCGCCGGTAGGCGGCGGTGACCCGCGCGCGGACGTCGGCAAAGCTCTCCCCGCCCGGGCACGGCAGGTGGGCCTCGGTGCGCAGCCGGGTCATCAGCGCGGCGTCCTCGGCGATGAGCTGGGCGACCGACCGGTCCGACCACTGCCCGTAGTCCTGCTCGTCCCAGTCGTCCTGCACCGTGCCGCCCTCGAGCCCGCACGCGGCCGCGATGATCGCGCCCGTCCGGCGGGCGCGGGTGGCGCTCGAGGTGACGAGGCGCGCGGGGATCGCGCCGGAGCCGAGGCAGTCCTCGCCGAGCAGCGCGCGCAGCGCGGTCGCGGCACGGCCGACCTGCTCCCGGCCCAGCGGGTCGAGATCGAGGTCGGCGCCGCCGCGGCCGCTGAGGCGCCCGTCCCGGTTGGCGGCGGTGCGGCCGTGACGCACGAGGATCACCCGGGCCGGCGCCGGCCACGGCGATACCGATGCGCTGCCGCAGTCCTGCGGCGCCCCGGTCATCGACCGACCGACGTCATCGACCGACCCGCCATCGACCGGCCGCCGTCATCGGTCGTCGACCGACCCCGGCAGCGTCGCCGCACGGCAGCGGTCAGAGCCCGGACTCGGCGGTGCGCACGAGGATGCGGCGGCACTCCTCACAGCGCATGACCTCGTCGTCGGCGGCCGCGGCGATGCGGCGCAGGTCGGTGCCGAGCAGCTCGAGTTGGCAGCCGGTGCACCGCCGGGCGACGACCTCGGCCGCCCCGACGCCGGTCTGCTCGCGGATCTTCTCGTAGAGGGTCAGCAGGTCGTCGCCGACACCGGCAGTGACGTCGGCGCGGCGGCGCGCGATGTCGGCCTCCTCGGCGGCGATGTCGGCGAGGGCCGCGTCGCGCTCGGCGGCGGCCTGCTCGACCTGGCCGGCGAGGTCGACGCGCTCGCCCTCGAGCCGGGTCACGTCGGCCTCGAGGGCCTCGGAGCGCTCCATGACCTCCAGCTCGGTGTCCTCGAGCTCGCTCTGGCGGCGCGCGAGCGAGGTCAGCTCGTGGGTGATCGCCTGCAGATCCTTGGGGCTGCCCTGCCCGGCGTCGAGGCGCGCCTGGTTGCGAGCGGCGCGGTCGCGCACGAGCTGCACGGCGGACTCGGCGCGCTCGACCTCGCGCTGCACGTCCTGCGCGGCAGTGCGGGCGCGGACGACGTCGTCGTCGAGAGCGCCCAGGCGGGCCGCGATCTCATCGTGGGCGCGGGCCTGGGGCAGGGTGCGGCGGCGGTGCGCGAGCTGGCCGCTGCGGGTGTCGAGACGGGCGAGGTCGAGCAGTCGCCACTGTCGGCTGGGGTCGGCCTTCACGCGGGGTCTCCTTCAGGGCTGTCGTCGGGGCGGCCGTCGAGCTGCGCCCCGACGACGAACGTCCACGGGTCGGTGCACACGCTACTCACGGTCGTCTCGATCGCCACCCCGTGCCGGGCCGCGACGCCTGCGCGCAGGTCGGCCGCGGCGCGGTCCAGCCACAGCGACTCCCCCGCCCAGTGCCCGACGTCGATGAGGTAGGGGGTGCCGCCGTTGACCTGGGCTTCCTCGCGGGCTTCGAGGGCCGGGTGGTGTCGCAGGTCGGCGGTGACGTAGACGTCGGCGCGCGCGGCGCGGACGGCGTCGAAGAGCGAGTCGCCGGCGCCGCCGAGCAGCGCGATGCGGGTGACGGGCGCGGCCGGCGGGCCCGCGACGCGGATCCCGCCGGCCGCGCAGGGCAGGCGCGAGTCGAGCCGACGCGCGAGGTCGCGCAGCGAGATCGACTCCGGCAGGTCGCCGACGAGCCCGAGCGCCACGCCCTCGGGCTGCGCGAGCGGGGTCGTCGTGTCGAGCCCGCAGACGGCGGCGAGGGCCGTGTTGACGCCGACGTCGGCGCTGTCGGCGGAGGTATGGGCGCAGTAGAGCGCGAGGTCGGCGACGACGAGCGCGGTGACGGTGGCGCCCTTGGCGGTCGTCGTGGCGACGGAGTGGATGCCGCGCAGGAGCAGCGGGTGGTGGGTCACCAGCAGGTCCGCGCCCACGTCGACGGCCTCCTGGACGACGGCGAGCGTGGGGTCGACCGCGAAGTGCACCCGCCGCACCGCCTGCTGCGGGTCGCCGCTGACGAGCCCGACCCGGTCCCACGACTGCGCCCGATCCGGCGGGAAGAGGCTCTCGACGACGTCGACGACCTGCGCCAACGTCACGTCGCGGTCGTTGTCGTCGCCGTCGGACCCTGTCCTCACGTGCACTCTCCCCGTCGCCATGGCGGGGCGCGATGCCCCCGGTATCGGATCATCGTGGCATCCGCGCTCGCCGACCGTGGCCCCGCCTGCCGATCGCCGCGCTCGCCGCGCTGCCGCAGACGCCCGGCGCGGCAGGGCTACGAGGGTGAGCTACGAGGGTGAGCAGCGAGGGCGACCCGCCCCGGCCAGGCGCGCACGACCGATGCAGTGGGCGATGCAGTGGGCCCGGCCGGCCTCGAACCGACGACACCCGCGGTGTAAACGCGGTGCTCTACCAACTGAGCTACAGGCCCCCGGGCGAGCGCGCCGAGTCCGGACCCGGCGTCACGCCCTGGGCCATTGTGTCAGTCGGCGCCGATGATCGAGGCCAACGTCGCGTGGAAGCCGCTGAAGTCGCGGGCCGCGCCGGGCTCGTTGCGCAGCGCCCACCGCACGACCCCGTCGGGGTCGAGGAAGAACGTGCCGCGATGGGCGAAGCCGCCCTCCTCGTCGAAGACCCCGTACTGCCGGCTCACCTCGCCGTGCGGCCAGAAGTCGGACAGCAGCGGGAAGAAGTAGCCCTCGCGGTCGTCCCAGGCGCGCAGCGCGAAGATCGGGTCGCAGGAGACGCCGACGGTGACGACGTGCTCGTTCTGGAAGGCCCCGAGGTTGTCGCGGATCTCCGCGAGCTCACCGGTGCACACCCCCGAGAAGGCGAACGGGAAGAAGACGACGAGCACGCCGCGGCCGTGGCGCAGCGTGGCCAGTGAGGTCTTCGTGCCGTACTGGTCGCTGAGGGTGAAGTCCGGCGCCGTCGATCCGACGCGCAGAGCCGTGCCTGCCATTGGTCCAGTGTGCCGGGTCCGGGCGCCGTCGCGCGCTGGGGTCAGCGACGGGCGCCCGACTTCGGGGTGACCAGGCGGGTGCCGGACCACTGCGGCGTGAGGTTGACGCTCGCGCTCGCCTGCAGTCCGGCGGTCTCGGCGGCCTCGGCGATGTCGCTGGGGTCGACCTCGCCGGGCCGGCCCACCTTGGGGGTCAGGAGCACGATGAAGCCCTGATCCTCCAGCGTCGTCAGCGCGTCGACGAGCGCGTCGGTGAGGTCCCCGTCGAACTCGCGCCACCACAGCAGCACGCCGTCGACGACGTCGTCGTAGTCCTCGTCCTCGAGGTCACCCTCGAGGACGTCCTCGATCTGCAGCCGCAGATCCTGCTCGACGTCGTCCTCGTCATAGCCGATCTCGAGGATGACCTGCCCTGGGCTGAAGCCGAGTTTGGCCACCGCCGTCGCGGGCGCGGAACTGACCACGCGTGCGTACCTCCTGTGCCGGGTCGGGGGCCGGAGCCACCGATGCTGATGTGAAACGTTGTGCGCGAACGTCGCGCATTGCTGACGCAATCCGCCTCTAGTCCAGCGGTTCGTCCGCCTTTGTGCAAGCATGACGGCCCGCCGGGCCGCCGACGAGGGAGGTCTGCACCCCATGGGTCGCATCACGCGTCGCCTGCCGTCGCGCCGGATCGTGACGGTCACCGGCCGGCCCGATCACGTCGACGACCGGGTGGACACCGTCGCCGTCGAGGAGCCGCTGGAGATCCGGGTCGACGGCCGGCCGGTCGCCGTGACGATGCGCACGCCGGGGCACGACTTCGATCTGACGCTGGGCTGGCTGCACGCCGAGGGGCACGTGACCGCGGCGCAGGAGGTGCTCACGCTCATGCACTGCCAGGACACCGACGCCGACGGGTCACCGACCTTCAACGTCGTCGACGTGACGCCCGCGCAGGGCACGTCCTGGGCGATCACGCCGCGCGCCGCGACGACGACGAGCGCGTGCGGGATGTGCGGCGCGGCCAGCATCGATGCGACGCGGCGGCGGTCGCGCTACGACCTGCGCGACGACGCCGTGCGGCTCGACGCGAGCTGGCTCGCGGGCCTGCCCGATCGACTGCAGGCGGCGCAGCGCACCTTCGACCGCACGGGCGGCACGCACGCGGCGGGGCTCTTCGACACCGGCGGTGAGCTGCTCGTCGCGCGGGAGGACGTGGGGCGGCACAACGCGGTCGACAAGGTCGTCGGGTGGGCCCTGCGCGAGGGGCGCCTGCCGCTGCGGCGCTGCGTGCTCGTCGTCAGCGGCCGCGCCGGATACGAGCTGGTCCAGAAGGCGGTGCTGGCGGGCGCGCCGGCCATGGTGTCGGTGTCGGCGACGACGAGCCTGGCCGTCGACCTGGCCCGCGCGTCGGGGCTGACGCTGGCGTCCTTCGTGCGCGGCGATCGACTGACCCTCTACAACGACCCCGGGCGTGTCGCGCCGTGAGATCACGGTGGGGAGATCGCGTGCGGATCGCGGTGCCGGGCCGGGCATCGGACGGCGGGGGCTGGACAGGCATGTGAGGATGGCCATATCGACGTGCTGGCCGACCACGCGTGATCTGCCGGTGCCCGTCGCCCGGTAGAGAGGACTGCATCGTGCGCAGCGAAGGCTCGGCCCCGATCTTCAACGGACTGCCCACCAACCTTCCGGACATCGATCCCGAGGAGACCACGGAGTGGCTCGCCTCGATGGATCACGTGTTGGAGGAGTCCGGGACGCAGCGGGCCAGATATCTGATGTTGCGGCTGCTCGAGCACGCCCGCATCAAGCAGGTGGGTGTGCCGTCGCTGGTGACGACGGACTACGTCAACACGATCCCGCTGGAGCAGGAGCCGTGGTTCCCCGGCGACGAGGACATGGAGCGGGCGTTCCGGCGGCTTGTGCGGTGGAACGCGGCGGTGCTCGTGCATCGCGCGCAGCGCCCCGGGGTCGGGGTCGGCGGCCACATCTCGACGTATGCGTCGGCGGCGACGCTCTACGAGGTCGGGATGAATCACTTCTTCCGCGGTCAGGATCATCCCGGCGGCGGTGACCAGCTCTTCTTCCAGGGGCACGCCTCCCCCGGCATGTATGCGCGGGCGTATCTCGAGGGGCGGCTCGGCGAGGACCGCCTCGACGGCTTCCGGCAGGAGAAGAGCCACGTCGTCGACGGCTTCCCGTGTGCGCTGCCGTCGTATCCGCATCCGCGGCTCATGCCGGACTTCTGGCAGTTCCCGACGGTGTCGATGGGCCTGGGCCCGATCAACGCGATCCACCAGGCGCAGTTCAACCGGTATCTGCATCACCGCGGCATCAAGGACACCTCCGATCAGCACGTGTGGGCCTTCCTCGGCGACGGGGAGATGGACGAGGTGGAGTCGCGCGGCGCCTTGCAGCTCGCGGCGTTCGAGGAGCTCGACAACCTGACGTTCGTCGTCAACTGCAACCTGCAGCGGCTCGACGGCCCGGTGCGCGGCAACGGCAAGATCATGCAGGAGCTGGAGGCGTTCTTCCGCGGCGCGGGCTGGAATGTCATCAAGGTGATCTGGGGGCGCGGCTGGGACGATCTGCTCGCGGCTGACAGTCAGGGCGCGCTCGTGCACCTCATGAATTCGACGCCGGACGGGGATTATCAGACGTTCCGCGCCAACGACGGCGCCTACATCCGGGAGCATTTCTTCGGGCGTGATCCGCGCACCCGCAAGCTGGTCTCGCAGTGGACCGACGCCGACATCTGGTGGCGCCTCAAGCGCGGCGGTCACGACTACCGCAAGGTCTACGCGGCCTACGATCGGGCGCTGCGGCACACCGGGCAGCCGACGGTGATCCTCGCCAAGACGATCAAGGGCTACACCCTCGGTGAGCATTTCGCCGGCCGCAACGCGACGCATCAGATGAAGAAGCTGAAGCTGGACGATCTCAAGGCGCTGCGCGACACGCTGCACATCCCGATCAGCGACGAGACGCTCGAGGCGGACCCGTATCTACCGCCGTACTACAACCCCGGCCCCGACGACGAGCGCATCCAATACATGCACGAGCGTCGGGCGAAGCTGGGCGGCTATGTGCCGGAGCGGCGCGTGCCGAAGGAGTCGATCCACCTGCCCGACGACTCCGCCTACGACACGCTGAAGAAGGGCTCCGGCAAGCAGCCGATCGCGACGACGATGGCCTTCGTGCGGCTGCTCAAGGAGCTCATGCGCGACAAGGAGTTCGGCAAGCGGGTCGTGCCGATCATCCCCGACGAGGCGCGGACCTTCGGGATGGACAGCTTCTTCCCCACGAGCAAGATCTACAACCCGCACGGGCAGAACTACACGGCGGTCGACGCCGAACTCATGCTCGCCTACAAGGAGTCCGAGCAGGGGCAGATGCTGCACCTGGGCATCAACGAGGCCGGGTCGGTCGCCGCCTTCACCGCCGCCGGGTCGAGCTATTCGACGCACGGCGAGCCGATGCTGCCGGTCTACGTCTTCTATTCGATGTTCGGCTTCCAGCGCACGGGCGACGGATTGTGGGCGGCGGCCGACCAGATGAGCCGCGGCTTCCTCATCGGCGCGACCGCGGGCAAGACGACGCTGGCCGGCGAGGGCCTGCAGCACATGGACGGCCACTCCCCGATCCTGGCGGCCACCAACCCGGCCGTCGTGCATTACGACCCGGCCTTCGGCTACGAGATCGCGCATATCGTGCAGCACGGCCTGGAGCGGATGTACGGCTCGGAGCCGCACGACGAGATCTATTACCTCACCGTCTACAACGAGCCGAACGTGCAGCCGGCCCAGCCCGAGGGGATCGACACCGACGGCATCGCCAAGGGCATGTATCTGCTGAAGTCGGGCAGCGCGCCGGAGGGGATGGACGTCGACGAGTGCCCGCGCGCCCAGCTGCTGGCCTCCGGCGTCGGCGTGCCGTGGGCGCTGGAGGCCCAGGAGCTGCTGCGCCAGGACTGGGGTGTCGTCGCGGACGTATGGTCGGTGACGTCGTGGACGCAGCTGCGCCGCGACGCGATGTGGGCCGACGACGAGCACCTGCTCGCTCCCGACGAGCCGCGACGCATCCCGTATGTCACACAATTGTTGGCGGATGTGCCGGGCCCGGTCATCGCGACGAGCGACTACATGAAACAGGTGCAGGATCAGATCGCGCCGTGGGTGCCCGGTGACTACCACGCCCTCGGCGCGGACGGCTTCGGCTTCTCCGACACGCGCCCGGCGGGGCGCCGCTTCTTCCGCATCGACGGCCCGTCGATGACGGTCGCGACCCTCATCGCCCTCGGCGAGCGCGAGGAGATCGACCCGGCCACGGCCGCCCGCGCGGTCAAGCAGTATGCGATCGACGACCCGACCGCCGGCGCCTCCGGCAACGAGGGAGGCGAGTCCTGAGCCGCGCGGGCAGCGCCGCGTCGCGCGCCTCCGGTGAGCCCGGCCGGCGACACCGGGGGTGAGCGACGGCGGCGCCTGCCGAGCCCGCAGGCCACCGCACGTACCCTGACCGCATGTGTCCCGCTCGCACCGGCCGCGAGGCCACGCCCTCCGGCAGCGCACCGGCCGTCGTCCGCGCGGTCGCCGTGCTCGATGCCCTCGCGGCCGACGACGCGTCGTCGATGAGCCTGAGCGACATCGCCCGGGCGATCGGGGTGCCCAAGTCCTCGACCGCCTCGATCTGCGCGGCCCTGGAGCTGGGCGGCCTCCTGACGCGCGACGGCGGCGAATTCGCGCTCGGCCGGCGTCTCGTCGAGCTGGGCGGCGCCTATCTGTCGCGCAGCGACCGGGTGCGTGACTTCGCGGCGGCCTGCGCGGCGTCGCCGCTGCTCGCCGGCGAGACGGTGCGGCTGTGGGCGCTCGGCGGGCGCGACGTGATCTGCCTGGCCCGCTACGACGGACACCCCGCGGTGCGTCTGACGGTCAACATCGGCGACCGGCTGCCGGCGTCGGTGACCGCGGCGGGCAAGGTGATGCTCGCGCAGTTCGACGATCACGAGGTCGCCGAGGCCTATGCCGGTCACACCGCGCTCCCGCGCCTGACGGCCGCCTCCCCCGCGACGCTGGAGGAGCTGCTCGGCCAGGTCGCCCGGGCCCGGTCCGGCGGCTACGCCACGAGCATCGAGGAAGCCTCGGAGAACGTCGCGGAGGTCGGCGTCGCGGTGCCCAGCCGCGGCACGCGCACGGCGACCATGGCGGTGAGCGCGACGACGCTGTCCGCGGCCTTCGACGAGGCGACCGAGCGGGCCTTCGTCGAGGCGTTGCGCGACACCGCCGCCGCCCTCGGCAACCCCATGCAGGTGGCGTGACTCGATCGAATATTGATCAGCCTATTGAACTCTGTTCGCCCTATCGGGCAGACTGTCGGTCACCAGGCGCACGCAGGTGTGCGCCGACGGGACCGGAGGAAGTCCATGAGCGCCACCGCAGCCGCGCCGGCCGAGCACCAGGTCGACCCTGTTCAACTACGCCGCGCCACCCTCGCCTCGAGCGTCGGGTCGGCCCTGGAGTACTACGACTTCTACATCTACGGGCTGGCGAGCGCGCTGATCTTCGGCAAGCTCTTCTTCGCCCCGCTGGGCGACGCCGGCGGCACGATCGCCGCGTTCGGCACGTATGCCGTGGGCTTCGCCGCCCGCCCGATCGGCGGCATCTTCTTCGGCGCCCTCGGCGACAAGATCGGCCGCAAGGCCGTCCTCATCGCGACGATCGCCCTCATGGGCGGAGCGAGCATGCTCATCGGCCTTCTGCCGACCTACTCCCAGGCCGGGATCATCGCCCCGATCCTGCTCGTCTCGCTGCGCATCCTGCAGGGGCTCGGCGCGGGCGCCGAGCAGGCCGGCGCGACCGTCCTGATCAGCGAGTTCGCGCCGCCGAAGCGCCGCGGCTTCTTCGCCGCCCTCCCCTTCGTCGGTATCCAGTTCGGCACGCTGCTCGGCGCCGGCACCTTCGCCCTGCTGCAGGTCGCGCACCCCGACCTCACCCAGACGTGGTGGTGGCGCGTGCCCTTCCTCCTCGGCTTCGTCCTCATCCTCGTCGCCGTGCTCATCCGCATGAAGCTCAAGGAGTCCCCGACCTTCGAGACGTTCGCCGAGCACCAGGCGCAGGCGCACAAGCAGTCGGTCGGCCAGGCGATCGCCTCGTCGAGGAAGAACATCCTCATCGGCATCGGCCTGCGGATGGCCGAGAACGGCAACTCCTCGATCTACTCCGCGCTGCTGCTGGCCTTCGTCGGCTCGCTCTCGGTGTTCAAGGACCACAAGGCCACGATCGGCACGCAGGGCGCCGTCGTCGCAGCGCTCGTCTCGATCGTCACGGTCGTGCTCTTCGGGCACCTGTCCCTACAAGTACGGCCGCGTCATCGTCTACCGCTACGGCGCGCTCTTCCAGGCCGCCATCGCCTTCCCGGCCTTCTACTTTCTGACGCTGGGGCACCTGTGGCTCGTTCTGCTCGTCATGGCGATCGGCATCGGCATCGGCGTGCAGTCGATGCTCGGCCCGCAGTGCGCCCTGCTGCCGGAGCTCTTCGGCAACACCCACCGCTACACCGGCGTCGCGACGGCGCGCGAATTCTCCGCAGTGCTCGCCGGCGGCATCGCCGCGCTGCTCGGCGCGGTCCTCCTCGCCGCCACCGGCAACGCGTGGTGGGTCATCAGCCTCTACTCCTTCGCCCTGTCCGCCATCACCTTCGCCACGACCTTCGTCACGCCCGAGACCGCCGGGCGCAACCTCAACCGCCTGGAGGACGCTTCATGAGCACCGCAGCCCCCACCCCGACCGCCAAGGACAGTGTGCGGATCGTCATCGCGACGCCGCTGCGCCAGGAGCTGTGCGATCGGATCGCCGCCGTCGATCCGCGCGTCGAGGTCGTCGTCGACCACGAGCTGCTGCCCCCGATGCGCTACCCCGCCGACCACGCCGGCGACCCCGACTTCGCCCGCACGCCGGCGCAGCAGGAGCGCTTCGAGCAGATGCTGCGCAGCGCGGACATCGTCTATGGGATCCCGGACCTGGATCCCGCACAGATCGCCGCGACGGTGCGCGCCAACCCGGGCCTGCGGTGGCTGACGACGATGGCGGCCGGCGGCGGCGCCGCGGTCGCGGCCGCGGGCCTGACACCGGAGGAGCTCGACCGGGTCACCTTCACGACCTCCGCCGGCGTGCACGGCGTGCCGCTGGCCGAGTGGGCGCTCTTCGGGATCATGGCCGGCGCCAAGGAGCTGCCGCGCCTGCTCGCCGACCAGGCGAGCCACACCTGGCCCCAGAGGGTCGTCTCGCGGCCCATCGAGGGCAGCACCGTCCTCGTCCTCGGCCTCGGCGGCATCGGCGAGCAGGTCGCCCGCCTGTCACGGGCGCTGGGCATGCGCGTGCTCGGCGCGAGCCGCTCCGGATCACCGGTAGAGGGAGTGGAGAGCCACAAGGTCGGCGACCTGCCGGCGATCATCGGCGAGGCCGACCACATCGTCGTCACGCTGCCCGGCACCCCGCACACCCAGGGCCTGCTCGGCGACGACCTCCTGAGCCGGGCCAAGCCCGGCGTGACGGTCGTCAACGTCGGCCGCGGCACGGTCATCGACGAGCCGGCCCTCATCAAGGCGCTCACCGACGGGCGCGTGGGCTTCGCGGCCCTCGACGTGACGGCCGTGGAGCCGCTGCCGGCGGACTCGCCGCTGTGGGACCTGCCGAACGTGCTCATCTCTCCCCACACCGCCGCCCTCGACGCGCGTGAGGAGGAGCGGATCGCCGACCAGTTCTGCGACAACCTGCGCGCGTATCTCGACGGGCGCCCGCTCGTCAACGTCGTCGACCCGACCAAAGGTTACTGAGCCACCCGATCGCACACTCCTGGTGCGGAAAGGATCATCGTGAGTCACCCCCTGTTCGACATCAGCGGTCGCGTCGCGCTCGTGACCGGTTCCTCCAAGGGCATCGGCCGCGCTCTGGCGCAGGGCCTGCTCGAGGCCGGCGCCGTCGTCGTCCTCAACGCCCGCGGCGAGGAGGCGCTGCTGCGCACCCGCGACGAGCTCGCCGCCTCGACCGGCGGTCAGGTGCACGCCGTCGCCTTCGACGTCACCGACTCCGCGTCGGCGACCGCGGGCCTGGCCCGGGTCGAGGAGCTCGCCGGGCCCGTCGACATCCTCGTCAACAACGCCGGCATGCAGCACCGCGCGCCGATCACCGACTTCACCGACGAGGCCTGGCGGGCCTTGTGGCAGACGAATGTGACAAGCGCGTTCGTCATGTCGCGGGCCGTCGCCGCCGGGATGATCGAGCGCGGCAGCGGCAAGATCGTCAACATCTGCTCGGTGCAGACCGAGCTCGCCCGCCCCGGCATCGCCGCCTACTCCGCGACGAAGGGCGCGCTGAAGATGCTGACCCGCGGCCTGTGCGCCGACCTCGCGCAGCACGGCATCCAGGTCAACGGCCTGGCGCCGGGCTACTTCGCCACCGAGCTGACCTCGGCGCTCGTCGCCGACGCCGACTTCACGGCCTGGGTGCAGAAGCGCACGCCGGCGGGGCGCTGGGGCGACGTCAAGGACCTCGTCGGCACCCTGGTCTACCTGTCGAGCCCGGCCTCGAACTTCGTCAACGGACAGGTCGTCTTCGTCGACGGCGGCATGACGAGCGTGCTGTGATGCGCGCCTGCGTCGTCCACGCCGCGCACGACCTGCGCATCGACACCCTGCCCACGCCCGAGCCGGGCCCGGGCCTCGTCGCCGTCGACGTCGCCTACGGCGGGGTGTGCGGCTCCGACATGCACTACGTCAACCACGGCGGCATCGGCGACTTCCCGCTGCGCGAGCCGATGGTCCTCGGCCACGAGGTGTCCGGGACCGTCGCGGCGCTCGGCGAGGGCCTCGACGCCGCCTCGCTGCCGCCGGTCGGGGCCGGGGTCACCGTCTACCCCGCGAGCCCCTGCGGCGTCTGCCCCGAGTGCCGCGACGGACGGGCGAACGTGTGCCGCGACACCCGCTACCTCGGCAGCTCGATGCGCTTCCCGCACACCCAGGGCGGCTTCGCCCAGCGGATCGTCGTGCGCCCCGACCAGGTCGTCGCGCTGCCCGAGGGCGTCGACCTGCGCCGCGGCGCGCTCGCCGAGCCGCTGTCGGTCGCACTCCACGCGGTCCGCCGCGCCGGCGACGTGCGCGGCAAGCGCGTGCTCGTCACCGGCGCCGGGCCGATCGGTGCGCTCGTCGTCGCCGTCCTGGCGCACGAGGGCGCCGCGCAGATCGTCGTGAGCGACCTCGTCGACGGCGCGCTCGCGATCAGCCGCGCCGCCGGGGCGACCGCGACCGTGCGGGCCGACGACCCACAGGATCCGAACTGGCCCGACGAGGTCGACATCGCCATCGACGCCTCCGGGTCGCCGCACGGCGTCGCCGCGGGGGCGGCACGGCTCGTGCGCGGCGGGCGGCTCGTGCTGCTCGGCATCCTCCCGCCGGGGCAGACGCCCTTCCCCGGCAACCTCGTCGTCACCCGCGAGCTCGAGGTCGTCGGTGCGTTCCGCTTCCACGACGAGATCCACGACGCCGTGCGGTTGCTCGCCGACGGACTCGACGTCGACGCCGTCATCACCGGCGTCGTGCCGCTCGCCGAGGCATCCCGCGCCTTCGAGATGGCCGCCGACCGGTCGACGTCGAGCAAGGTCCTGCTCGACCTGCGTCACGACTCCGATGCCACTGCCGCCGCGCACGCCGACGCCCCCGAAGGAGCGCTCTCATGACGACGGAGGCAGACGTCACGACGGACGTGAACGACGCGCCCGAACCCGTCGGAGTCCTCGGACTCGGCCTCATGGGCCGCCCGATCGCGGTCAACCTCGCCGCCGCGGGCTACGACGTGCGGGCCACCAACCTGCTGCCGGTGGAGTTCCCGGCCGAGCAGGCCGACCCGCCGGGCGCGGGCAGCATCCGAGTCGTCGAGGACGCCGCGGCCGTGGGTCGCGCGTGCCCCGTCGTCTTCAGCCTGCTGCCCGACCTGCCACCCCTCGAGGGGCTCCTGCCCCTCCTGCTGGGCCCCGAGAGTCAGGTGCGCACGCTCGTCGTCATGAGCACCGTGTCACCGGTCCGGGTCGCCGAGTTCGCGGCGCAGCTCGCCACCCGCGGCGTCGACGTCGTCGACGCCCCGATGAGCGGCGGCGTCGCGGGCGCCGAGGCGGGCACCCTCTCGCTCATGGTGGGCGCCACGCAGGACGCCGCCGACCGCGTCTGGCCGTTGTTGCACGTGCTTGGCACAACGGTCCTGCGGCTCGGCGACGTCGGGGCCGGTTCGCTGGCCAAGGCGTGCAACCAGATGGTCGTCGCCGGCACGCTCGTCGCGCTCGCCGAGGCGATGGTGCTCGCCGAGCGCAGCGGCCTCGACCGCGGAGCCGTGCTCGACATCCTGGCGGGCGGCTTGGCGAACTCCGAGGTCCTGCGGCAGAAGCGGGACGCGTTGAGCACCGACGACTTCACCCCCTCGGGTCCGGCCCGCTTCCTCGTCAAGGACCTGACGTTCGCGCAGGAGGCCGGCGCGAGCACGGGGACCCGACTCCCCCAGGTCGAGGTGCTGCGCGAGCTCTTCGTCCGACTCGTCGACGACGGTGAGGGCGACCGCGACTCCGCCGTCGTCCTCGACACACTGCGCCGGGTCAGCCGGGAGGGACGCGACGCCCCCATCGGCTAGCGCTGCCCTCGCACGGCGAGCGACACGACGGACGGGCCGGCCCGGGAGATCGATTCCCCGGGTCGGCCCGTCCGTGTGGGCGTCGTGCGAGCTCGCGCCTACTTGCGACCCTCGGCGAGGAACTGGCGACGAGCCTCGACGCCGGTGTCCGGGTTGTCGGTGAAGAAGCCGTCGATGCCGGTGCGCAGGTAGGTGACGATCTCCTCGATCGCGCGACCGTAGTCGTCGGCGTTCGCCGAGGTCTGGAAGTCCTTGGCCATGAAGGTGTTCTCGTTGCGGAACGTCCACGGGATGACCTGGAGCCCGGCCTTGTGGGCGTCGGCGACGAGGCTCGTCGGCTTCGTGAGCTTCCCGTCCGTGCCCTTGGGGATGATGAAGTACTTCTCCGGGCCGATCCCGTCGGCGAACTCGGCGATCTTGGCCAGCTCGGCCGGCGTCGTGTAGGCGCTGTAGTTCCGCTTGTCGCCCGCGGCGATCCGGTCGTACGGCCCGTCGAACTCCCCCGACCCGGTCCAGGAGAGGAACGTCGACTTCGCCTGGTAGCCGGCGGCGCGGATCGTCTTGAGGTTCGTCAGCTCGAACGACTGCAGCCACAGCGGCGCGTCGGCCCGGTTGAGGCCGTGCCGGGTGACCTGCGGCAGGAACACCTTCTCGGGGTTCAGGCCGTGGGCGTGGAAGTACGTCGAGTGCTTGATCTCGGGGATGATGCCGATCTGGCGGCCGTGCTTCTTCGACAGCTTCTCGCGCAGCCTCAGGACCTCCTCGAAGGTCGGCACCTCGTACCGCCCGTCGTAGAGGGTGTTGTGCTGCCGATCCTTGGGCAGTCGCTCCTTGGCGCGCAGCGTCTTGAGCTCGGCGAGCGTGAAGTCCTCGGTGAACCAGCCGGTGACGTCGGCGCCGTCGAGCGTCTTCGTCGTCTTCCGGGAGGCGAACTCGGGGTGGTCCGCGACGTTCGTCGTGCCGCCGATCTCCGGCTCGTGGCGGTCCACGAGCACGTTGTCCTTGGTCATGACCAGGTCGGGCTCGATGTAGTCCGCGCCCATCGCCGCGGCCAGCTCGTAGGCGGCGAGGGTGTGCTCGGGCCGGTAGCCCGAGGCCCCGCGGTGGGCGACGACGAGCGGCCGGGCGGTCCGGTCCGTGTGGTCGCGCGCCTGCGGCGTCGCCGGCGTCGAGGTGTCGGCACCGGAGGTCGGGGAGGCCATGACCGTCATGGTCCCACCGAGGGTGATCGCCAGGGCGCAGGTCGCGGTCGCGGCGGCCACCCGGACGCGGCGGGCACCGGTGCGCCGGCTGCGGCGCTGAAATGTCGTCATGAGCGGGACTCCATCGGTTGCAAGCGAATTCGGCGTGACGTCACGATGGCGCACGCGAGGCGGTCGCGCGACCGGACGACATCGCCGGGTCTGCGCCGGCGTCCTGCGGCGGCGGCGGCCCGGCCCGGCCCGGCCCGGGGAGCCCGTACGCTGGCGAGATGGCACCCCACCAGGTGACGCTGCGCGAGGAGACCGTGCGCACCATCGAGCGGGCCACGGGCGACCTCATGACCGCGGCGCAGGCGCACCTCGACGCGCACCTGGCGTGGTACAGGGCGCTCCCGGCCCAGGAACGGTCGTGGGTCGGCAGCATCGCCCAGAGCGGCATCGCGGCCTTCGTCGCGTGGTGCCGCGACAGCTCGCATCCGACGCGGCTGACCGCCGACATCTTCGGCGACGCGCCACGCGAGCTGGCCCGCTCGATCACCCTCGGCCAGACCGTCGACGTCGTCCGCGCGGTCGTCGAGGTCGTCGAGGACCACGCGGTCGAGCTCGCCGCGCCCGGCGACGAGGCGGCTCTGCGGCTGGCGGTGCTGCTGTACTCCCGTGAGGTCGCCTTCGCGACCGCTCACGTCTATGCCGGCGCCGCCGAGGCGCGCGGCGCGTGGGACGCCCGCCTGGAGTCCCTCGTCGTCGACGCCGTGCTGCGCGGCGAGGCCGACGAGGAGATGGCCTCGCGAGCGGCCGCCCTCGGCTGGGGCGAGCTCGGACCCGTCGCGGTCGTCGCCGGGGCGCGGCCGGCCCGCTCCTCCGACACGGCCATCGAGGCGATCCGGGCCGCGGCAGCGCGCGTCGGGCTCGAGGCGCTCATCGCCGTCCAGGGGCGCCGCCTCGTCGTCATCGTCGGCGGCCGCACCGACGCGCCCGACCCGATGGCCGCGCTCGCCGCCCACTTCGGCCCCGGTCCCGTCGTCGTCGGGCCGAGCGTGCCACGGGTCTTCGCGGCCGGCCGGTCGGCCCGCGCCGCCCTCTCGGGGCTGCGCGCGGCCCCTGCCTGGCCGCAGGCGCCGCGCCCGGTGCTCGCCGACGACCTGCTGCCCGAGCGGGCCCTCATCGCTGACGGGCAGGCCCGTCAGCTGCTCGTCGGCCGCGTGTACACCCCGCTGGCCACGGCGGGCGGAGCACTGCTGGAGACCGCACAGACCTACCTGCACGGCGGGCGCGGCATCGAGGCGACGGCCCGGGCGCTGTACGTCCACGCCAATACGGTCCGCTACCGGTTGACCCGGATCGCGCAGGTGACCGGCTACGACCTGACGGTGCCCCGCGAGGCGCACGTCGTCACGGTGGCGCTCGCGCTCGGGGCCCTCGGCGACTCCCCCGCGCGCGGCGGACGCTGACTGCGACGGCATTCCGCCCCGATCTCCCCCGCAGACACCGGGGGCGGCCGGGGGGCGGGCGACACCGGCGCGACCGCTGCCCGACACGGGCGCGTCACCCCGCCGAGACGCCACGCGACGTCCCGGCAGCGGCTCACCGACGGGGCTGCGTGGCGCGACGTTTGTAGGAAAGCTCTCAAGGCTCGCTCCCAGATTGGTCGGCGCCGACGCCTCCATGGACGCTCGTCCTGGTGGAGAGTAGGACTCGTGCTTGCCATCGTCTGCCCCGGCCAGGGCTCCCAGAAGCCCGGTTTCCTCGACCCCTGGCTCGAGCTGCCCGCCTTCCGCGACCACCTCGAGTGGCTCTCCGCGGCCGCCGAGGTCGACCTCGTGACCCACGGCACGATCTCGGACGAGGACACGATCAAGGACACCGCGATCGCCCAGCCCCTCATCGTCGGCGCCTCGCTGGCGACACTGGCCGTGCTGCGCGACACCGTGGACCTGGCGACGACCCCGCCGGTCTATGCGGGCCACTCCGTCGGTGAGATCGCCGCGACCGCCGCCGCCGGGGTGCTCGGCGTCGAGCAGGCCATGGTCTTCGTCCGCGAGCGCGGCAACGGCATGGCCGCAGCGAGTGCGGTCACCCCCACCGGCATGACGGCGGTCATGGGCGGCGACCCCGACGAGGTCGTCGCGGTCCTGGAGCGTCACGGCCTGACGCCGGCGAACATCAACGGCGCCGGCCAGGTCGTCGCCGCCGGCACGATGGAGCAGCTCGCGGCGCTGGCGGGCGACCCGCCGGCCAAGACGCGCGTGATCCCGCTGTCCGTCGCCGGCGCGTTCCACACCCACCACATGGAGTCCGCGATCGAGACCCTCGCCGGCTATGCCCGGGTCATCGAGACGCGCGACGCGCAGGCGCCGCTCCTGTCCAACCGCGACGGCGAGGTCGTCACCGACGGCGCCCAGGCGCTCGACCGGCTCGTCGCCCAGGTCGGCCGGCCCGTGCGCTGGGACCTGTGCATGGAGCGCATGCTCGCCCTCGGGGTCACCGCGATCATCGAGCTGCCCCCGGCCGGCACCCTCGTGGGCCTGGCCAAGCGCGGCATGAAGGGCGTCACGGCCCTCGCGATCCGCACGCCCGACGACCTGGCCGCGGCCGCGGAGCTCGTCGCGGAGCACGCCACCGCACCGGCCCAAGGCGCCTGACGTGCGCGCCGACCTGCAGCTGCGCAGCCGCACGGGCCACGACCACGCCCGGATCTGGGGCATGGGTGACTATCGCCCCGAGCGCATCGTGCCCAACGCCGAGATCGTCGCGGCCATCGACTCCTCCGACGAGTGGATCCGCGAACGCTCCGGCATCGCGGCCCGGCGCCAGGCGGCCCCGCAGGAGTCCGTCGTCGACATGGCCGTCGCCGCCGGGCAGGCCGCGATCGACGCGGCCGGCATCACCCCCGACCAGATCGGCGCGGTCATCGTCGCGACCCTGAGCCACCCGCTGCAGACCCCGGCGGCGGCGACCCTCGTCGCGCACCGGCTCGGCACCGGCACCGCCGCGGCCTTCGACCTCGGGGCCGCGTGCTCCGGCTTCTGTTACGGCGTCGGTGTCGCCGACGACATGGTGCGCGGCGGCAGCGCGGACTACGTGCTCGTCGTCGGCGTGGAGAAGATGTCGGACTTCCGCGACCCGACCGACCGCGGCACGGCGTTCATCTTCGGTGACGGCGCGGGCGCGGCGGTCATCGGCCCGAGCGACACCCCCGCGATCGGCCCGACCGTCTGGGGCGCGGACGGCTCCGGCTACGACCTCATCAAGCAGAAGCCCGACTGGGTGGAGTTCCGCGCGGCCCTGGAAGACCCGGAGTCGACGCCGCAGGACCGCAAGTGGCCCTTCATCGACATGGTCGGCCCGTCGGTCTTCCGCTGGGCCGGCTACAAGATGGCCCGCGTCGCCAAGGAGGCGGTCGCGGCGGCCGGGCTGACCGTCGAGGACCTCGACGCGTTCGTGCCGCACCAGGCCAACATCCGCATCGTCGACGCGATGGTCAAGCAGCTCAAGCTGCCCGACCACGTCGTCGTGGCCCGCGAGGACATCGCCGACGTCGCGAACACCTCGGCCGCCTCGGTGCCGCTGGCCGTGACGCGGCTGCTGCGCGAGGGCCGCGCCTCCAGCGGCGACGTGTGCCTGCAGTTCGGCTTCGGCGCCGGGCTGACGTGGGCCGCCCAGGTCGTGGTGCTGCCATGACCGGCCCACGCCGGCGGACACCGCGGTGACAGGCACACCGACGACAGGCACCGCCTGATCAGCAGACTCCCGCCGGTTCGACGGGTCAATCGGACCAGAGCCCACCGGCAGGTGGGCACCCCGCCCGCACGGCGGCGGGAACGCACATCGACACCACGCACGAAGGAGAAAGCACATGGCGCAGAGCCAGGATGAGATCCTCGCCGGTCTCGCGGACATCATCAACGAGGAGACGGGCCTGGAGCAGGACGCCGTCGAGCTCGACAAGTCCTTCACCGAGGACCTCGACATCGACTCCCTCTCGATGATGACGATCGTCGTCAACGCCGAGGAGAAGTTCGGCGTGCGCATCCCCGACGAGGAGGTCAAGAACCTCACCACGGTCCGCGACGCCGTCGACTTCATCGCCAAGGCCTCGGCCTGACGCACCCCATCGACGCGGCCCGGGGCCCTGTCCCGGGCCGCGTCGTCAGCGCGAGTCCGCTCGTGTCGCCACGCAGGCGCCCCAGGCGGCGAAAGGAAGTAACCCGACATGTCCAATTCCCGTGATACGCGGATCGTCGTCACCGGCATGGGCGCGACCAGCCCTCTCGGCGGCAACGTCGCCGACACCTGGCAGGCCCTCCTGCAGGGCACGTCGGGGGCCCGTCCCATGCCGTACGAGTGGGTCACGACCTACGACCTGCCCGTGACCTTCGCCTCGATGCTGGCCACTCCTGCCGCCGAGGTGCTGTCCAAGGTCGAGGTCCGCCGCCAGGACCCGTGCGCGCAGTATGCGCTCATCGCCGCGCGGGAGGCCTGGGCCGACGCCGGCTCCCCCGAGATCGAGCCGGACCGACTCGCCGTGGCGATCGGCTCCGGCGTCGGCGGCATCACCACCGTCGTCGACAGCTGGGAGAACCTGCGGACCAAGGGTCCGCGCCGGATCTTCCCGCTCGCGGTGCCGATGCTGCTGGTCAACAGCCCGACGGGCGCCGTCTCGATCGATCTGGGCGCGCAGGCCTGGGGGCACACCCCGGTCAGCGCGTGCGCCTCGGGCGCCGAGGCCATCGGCAGCGCGATGGGCATGATCCGCGAGGGACGCGCCGACATGGTCGTCGCCGGCGGCACCGAGGCCGCGATCCACCCGCTGCCGATCGGCGGCTTCGCGGCGATGCAGGCGCTGTCCAAGCGCAACGACGACCCGACGACCGCGTCGCGCCCGTACGACACCGGCCGTGACGGCTTCGTCATCGGTGAGGGCGCCGCCCTGCTGGTGTTGGAGTCCTACGAGCACGCCAAGGCCCGCGGCGCGACGATCTACGCCGAGTTGCTGTCCTTCGGCGTCAGCAACGACGCGCACCACGCGGCCGCCCCCGAGCCCGAGGGCATCGGCGCGGCGTCCGCGATGAGCGAGGCGCTGGCGATGGGCGACATCGACCCCAAGGACGTCGTGCACCTCAACGCGCACGCGACCTCGACCCCGGTCGGCGACATCGCCGAGTGCAAGGCGATCCACAAGGCCTTCGGCGACGACGTCGACCACCTCGCGGTGAGCGCGACGAAGTCGATGACCGGGCACCTGCTCGGCGCCGCCGGCTCGCTCGAGGCGATCTTCACGATCAAGGCGATCCAGGAGCGTCTGGCGCCCGCGCAGATCAACCTCTTCGACCGCGACCCGGCGATCGACCTCGACATCGTCCACGGGCAGGCGCGCACGCTGCCGGACGGCGACATCGTGGCGATGGACAACTCCTTCGGCTTCGGCGGCTGCAACGTCGCCCTGGCCTTCGCCAGCGTGAGCTGACCCGCGCGATCGGCGGCTGCCTCACGCCAGGCCCGGACACGAGCAGGGACCGACCCCCGGTGGGGGTCGGTCCCTGCGTCGTCGCACCCCCCGACGATGCGACGGTGTCGAGCGTGGCGTCCCCGAAGGAGGTCCGGATGTCGTCGGGCACGCCACGCCCACGTGTGTGTCGGCCCGCGCGGGCGCGTCGTCTCGTGCGGCCGGCGCCGGTCGGGTCCTGCCGGCCCGCCGGCGGCGCGGCCGCCGCGGCGGCTCAGCCCACGCGGTAGAGCCAGCGGGTCGGGTGTCCCTCGCCGGCGTGACGGAAGGGGTCGAGCTCGAGGTCCCACGCGGTGCCCAGCGCGGCGT
>JAVTVZ010000003.1:0-5338 GCA_032229625.1 Dermatophilaceae bacterium
TGCGGATCGAGCTGCGGATCGAGCTGCGGATCGAGGGGTCGACCCCGCCGCGGCGGACGGCTCTGCGCTGGTCGTCGGTCATCAGGGCGCTCCTCATCGAATCGGTCCCGCCCGGTGCGTTCGGCATCCGGCGCGGGTGACCTGGTCAGCCTATTGTCGCGCGGTCTCATCGCCCGGAGCTGCCCGGTGAGGCGTGCCACAGCTTGCGCTGCGGCAGCGCGTCGGGCACGGCGGCGTCGGGCACGGCCGGGCGGCCGCGCGGCGACCGGCCCGCGGGCCGGACGTCGGCATACGGCGACTGGCGATAGCCCGAGGGATGCACCAGCACCCGCCGGGCGTCGCGGCCGACGCCGACCCCGTCGCGGGCGCCGGGCTCCTCCCGGGCCGCCGCGGCCTGCGCGCGATCGGCCGCCAGGACCGCGCGGACCGCGTCGATCCCGCCGAGCTCCCACTGCGCGAGCAGCGCCGACAGCTCCCACGCGCCGGTGGCCAGCAGCGAGATGCCCATGGGGCCGGTGCGGCGCACCTGGCCGCTGACGAGCAGCAGCCACGACCCGAAGACCGTCGCGGCATACGGGCCCTGGACGTCCTCGAAGAACGTCGCGTCGGCCGGGCCGGTCGAATCCTCGACGGTGAGGAAGACGACCCGCCGCCCCGAGCGCACCGGCGGGGTCTGGGTCGCGACCTTGACGCCGGCGACGAAGACCTCGCTGCGGCTGCGCACCTGCCGCAGGTCGACGGCCCGCACGATCGGCAGCTGCGCGAGCATCGGCGCGTAGGGGTCGAGCACGTGCCCGCTGACGTCGAGCCCGAGGATGTCGAGCTCGGCGTGCACCCGCTCCTGGCGGGTCATCTCCGGCAGGCCCGTGCTCGCCGTCAACTGCGGCGTGTCGCCGAGGTCGAGCCGCAGCTGCATCGGCTGCTCCGCGGCGGGCGTGACCTGCGCGGGCGCCTGCGACTGCGCGGCCGCCGCGGCGCGCACGTCCCACCGGCCCGCCGACCCGCCGCCCGATCCGCCGCCCGAGGACCGGTCCTGGCTCGGGTGGCCTCCCCGTCGGTCGCCTCTCCCCCACGCCCCGCCCGGCGGGTCGCCGGGGCGCCCGTCGGGCCCCACCGGCCCCGACGGGCCCGACGGGACCTCGATCCGACCACCGACCCGGCCCGTCCGGCCGCCGAGGGTCCCGCGGCCGCCGCCCCCGCTCCTGCGACGGCCGCCCGCGCGCCCGTGCAGCGAGGCCGACCACCGCTCCAGCTCCCCGACGTGCAGCAGCAGGTCGCGGCGGGTGATGGCGCCGCGCCGGCCCAGGCCGTCGCCCGCGCCGTCCAGCCCGTAGAGGGAGTCGAAGGCCCCGGCGAGCACGAGCCGCTCGGCCACCGGCCGGGACACGTGCGCGCGGGTCCAGAAGTCCGGCAGGTCGGCATACGGCTGACCGGCGACGATGCGGGCGACCTCGGCGCCGCTGACCCCCTTGACGTCGGCCAGCGACAGGCGGATCGCGAGGTCCGCCCCGAGCGGCTCGACGCGGTAGGTGTCGTCGCTGGCGTTGACGTCGAGCCCGAGGATCGGCACGCCGAAGCCGCGGGCGTCGTCGAGGATGAGCCGCTTGGGATACATGCCGGGGTCGTGGGTGAGGACCCCGGCGAGGAACGCCGCCGGGTGGTGGGTCTTCAGCCACGCCGACTGGTAGGTCGGCAGCGCGAAGGCCGCGGCGTGCGCCTTGCAGAAGCCGAAGCTGGCGAAGGCCGCGAGCACCTCCCAGATGCGGTCGACGTCGCCGGGGTCGTAGCCGCGGGCGCTCGCGCGGGGTCGCCACCACGCCTCGACGCGGTCGCGGCCCTCGATGCTGCCCAGCGCCCGGCGCACCTCGTCGGCCTCCGCGAGGCTCACCCCGGCGGTCGTCGCGACGATCTGCAGCACCTGCTCGTGGAAGACGACGACCCCGCACGTGCTCTCCAGCGCGTAGGCCAGGCTCGGGTGCAGCAGGTCGGGCTCGTCCCAGCCCTGCCGGGCCAGCAGGAACGGGCGGATCATGTCGGACTTCACCGGTCCGGGCCGGAAGAGGGAGATGTCGATGACGATGTCCGCGAAGGTCTGCGGCGCGAACTTGCCGATGAGTTCACGCTGGCCGGGGCTCTCGATCTGGAAGCAGCCCAGGGTGCGGGTCGAGCGGATGAGGTCGTAGGTCGCCTCGTCGTCCAGCGGCAGCTGCGCCCGGTCGTCGAGGTCGATCCGCTCGCCGGTGACGCGGGCGAGCTCGGTGACGGCGTGCGCCATCGCCGACTGCATGCGGATGCCGAGCACGTCGAGCTTGAGCAGGCCGAGGGTCTCGACGTCGTCCTTGTCGAACTGGCTCATCGGGAAGCCCAGCCAGCTCGCCTCGACGGGCGTGCGGTCCAGCAGCCCGGCGTCGGACAGCACGATCCCGCAGGGGTGCAGCGCGATGTGCCGGGGCAGGCCGTCGAGGCGCTCGACGAGCTCGAAGAGCACCTCCAGCCGCTGCCCCGCGCTCTCCGCTCCCAGGCCGCCTCCCGAGCCGTCGGCCCGCCCGCGCCCGCCGAGCCCGAAGGCCGCGAGCTCGGGGAGCTGCTCGATCGCGCTCCGGGCGTCGCGGGCGCGGATGTGCGGGAACGCCTTGGCGATGGCGTCGATCTCGATGGGCGGCAGCCCGAGCGCGGAGCCGACGTCGCGGATCGCGTGGCGCACCCGGTAGGTCTCCATCATCGACACGCACGTCACCCGCTCCCCGCCGAAGCGCTCGAGGATCTGCTCGTACACCTGTGTGCGCCGGGCGGATTCGACGTCGATGTCGATGTCGGGCAGCTGCGCGCGCAGCGGCGTGCAGAAGCGCTCCATGAGCAGGCCGTGGGCGATGGGGTCGATGCCGCTGATGCCGAGCAGGTAGTTGATGAGGCTGCCGGCGCCGGAGCCGCGGGCCGCGGCGCGCACCCCCATGTCGCGGATGAGGTCGCAGACGGCGGCGACGGTCAGGAAGTAGGTCGGGTAGCCCAGCGCGCGGACGACCGCGAGCTCCTCCTCGAGCCGGTCGTGGACGCCCCGCAGCAGCGCGTCGCCGGCCCCGGGGTAGGCGGTGGCGACGGCTCCGGCGCAGCGTCGCGCGAGCACCTGCTGGCAGTCGGTGCCCGGCGCCAGGCCCAGGGCCGCCGGCTCGGGCAGGTGCACGGAGCCGACGCCGATGTCGGCGCGCGGGTCCTGGGCGCAGTCGCGGGCGACCTCGACGGTGCGGTCGAGCAGCCGGCGCGCGGCGGCGCCCTCCTGGTCGCCGACGACGCGGCGCATCGCCGCCCACATCGTCGCGGCGTCGGCGATGTGCCCCGCGCTGCTGACCCGGTCCAGATGCCGCTCGTGCAGCAGCGTGAGACGGCGGGCCGCGTCGAGCACGTCGACGGTCGCGCCCTGATGCGGGTAGGCGTGCCGGACCGCCGCGGACGCGAGCGCCGGCACCCCGGCCCGGGTCGCGGCCGCGAGCAGCCGCCGGGCGTGATGCAGGCCGCCGGGCCGATCCGACGGGCCGCCGTGGTTGACGATCTCGACGGTCAGCGCGTCCGGCGGCAACAGCCGCGCCCACCGGCCCAGCAGCGCCTGCGCGGCGCCCGGGCCGGTGCCCGGCCCGGCGTCGATCAGGGCCCGCCCGACGTCGCTGTCGGGGCCGACGAGCACGAGCAGCGGCGCGGGCTCCCCGGGGCGCGCAGGCCGGGCGTGCTGCGCGACGAGCTCCGGCGTCACCTGCGCGTCGCCGCGCTCGCCGCGCAGGTGAGCGGCCGTGACGAGCCGGCACAGCCGGGCCCAGCCGGCACCGGGGGCCAGGCCCGCGCCCTGCCCGCGGGCGAGCACCGTGACGCGCGGTCGGCGCGGGTCGACCGGCAACCCGCCCTTGACGGGCTGCCGGGGCTGGCGCGGCCGGATGCCCGCGCCCGATGCGCCCGGCGAGCCCGGCGCGCCCGACCCGCTCGTGTCCGTCGCGGTGTCCTCCAGCGCGAGGTCGACGCCGAGCAGCGGCGCGATCCCCGCGGACCGGCACGCCTGCACGAATCGCACCGCGCCGTAGAGCCCGTCGCGGTCCGTCAGCGCCAGCGCGTGCTGCCCGTGCGCGAGCGCCGCCTGCACGAGCTCGTCCGGCGGGCTCGCCCCATACCGCAGCGAATAGCTCGACGCGACGTGCAGGTGCACGACGTCCCCGCTCATGGCGATGTCCGCGCCGCGACGACGAGCGGCACGCCGGGCCGCTCGACGGGCAGGCCGAGGGCTGCGCGGAACAGGGCACCGAAGGTCTCCGCGTCGCGCAGCAGGTCGTCGGCCTCCCGCGAGCCGGCGGGCCCGCCGCCGGCCTCGAGGTCGAGCCGGCGCCGCCCGCACACCGCGAGGTAGTCGGCCCACTCCGCGAATTCCGGTGCGGTCAGGCGCAGCTGATCCCACACCCCGACGACCCGGCCGTCGCGGCCCCGCAGCCTGCCGCTTGCCGCACCCGCCCGTCCGACCCGGCGCGCCGGTCGGGCGGCGACCAGCGCCCCGGCCGCCCGCTGCGCGCTCAGGTGGGCGTGGAGATACCGGTCGGTCGTCGTCTGCGCGCGCGCCGCCGCGAGCAGGTCCGCGCCCGCCCGGTCCAGCAGCGCCAGCCCCGCCGACACGTCCCCGGGCGCCCTCGCCCCGCTCCTCGCCATGCCCCTCGTCGCGCTCTTCGTCGCGTTGTTCGTCGTGCCGCTCGTCGTGCCGCTCGTCGTGCCGGCCGCCATCGTCTCGATCATGTGCCCGTCTCCCTCGTCCAGCCCTGCCCGATCCCTGCGTGTGTCGGTCCGTGCCGGTCGGTCATGCCGGCCAGCCATTCGGTCCGTCACGCCGGTCAGTCCATGACGGCCAGGAGCCGCCACTGGTCGGGGCCGGTGCGCACGAGGTCGTAGACGCCGTAGCCCGGGCGCCCCTCGACCCGACCGATCCGCCCGGCGGCGGCCTCGACCCGCCACACGTCCTCCTCGAGGTCGGCGAGCAGCGCGGTCGCCACCGACGAGCCCGACCCGCCCTGGCCGTCCACCGACTCCTGCGCCACCGACCCCTGCGCCATCGACCCCTGCGCCATCGACTCCTGCGCGGCCGCCGAGGCGCCCCGGTGCTGCGGCTCCAGCGCGGTCCGCCACCAGGGGCGCCGCTGCACCCAGTGGTCGACGACGGCGTGGACGAGATAGAGCCGCCCGCGCCACACGAAACTCTCCGGCGCGTCCGCGCCCTCGCTCGTCCGCACGGCTACCGACTCGTCATATCGGCGCATGACACGATCAACCCCTCACATCCACATGGCCCCTCGGTGCGCCCGCCCCGCCTCGC
>JAVTVZ010000003.1:5438-17017 GCA_032229625.1 Dermatophilaceae bacterium
AGTGGGCGCGACCACGAGCTGAGTGGGCGCGACCACGAGCTGAGTGGGCGCGACCGCGAGATGAGTGAGCGCAGCGCCGGTCAGCCGCTCGCATCGCGTGGCGTGGCGCCACCTCCCCCTCCCCGCTCGCGGTGGCGCTCAGCGCTCGCGATTGCGGCTATATCCGCGACGCGCGACTGGGAGCGCGACCACGAGGTGAGCGGACGCGACGGCGAGGTGGGTGGGCGCGGCGCTGCGTCAGCTGCTCACGGCCGCGGTGACGGCGCGGTCGACGCGGGCGACGGACCGGATGCGTCGCTGGCAGTCGGTGGGGATGCCGCCGAGCCGGCCGAGCACCTCCAGGGTCGCGGTCGAGCGGTTCATCGTGATGAAGTGCAGCCCCGGCGCGCCCTCGGCGAGCATCCGCTCCCCCAGCTCGGTGGCGATGGCCACGCCCTCGGCGCGCAGCGCGGCCCTGTCGTCGGCGAGCGGCTCGAGGCGCGCCACGACGGCCTCCGGCAGCGGCGTGCCCATGAGCTGGGACATCCGGGCGATCTGCGCGAAGTTCGTCACCGGCATGAGCCCGGGCACGATCGGCAGGTCGCGGCGGGCGGCGACCTGGTCGCGCAGCCGCAGGTAGGTGTCGGCGTCGAAGACCATCTGGGTCACCGCGAACTGCGCGCCGGCGTCCGCCTTGCGGACCAGCGTCTCGACGTCGGCGGCGAGGTCGGCCGACTCGGGGTGCACGTCGGGGAAGGCGGCGACGCCGACGGTGAACGACCCGAGGACGCGGATGAGTTCGACGAGTTCGTCGGCGTGCGAGAGGCCGTCGGGGTGGGCGACCCACTGGGCGCGGGCGTCGCCGGGCGGGTCGCCGCGCAGCGCGAGGACGTTGTGGATGCCGGCCGCGGCGTAGGTGCCGATGACCTCCCGCAGCTGAGCGACCGACGCGCCGACGCACGTCAGGTGCGCCATGGCGGTCAGGGTCGTGGTCGCCGCGATCGCCTCGGTGACGCGCACCGTGCGGTCCTGCGTGCTGCCGCCGGCGCCGTAGGTGACGGAGACGAAGGCCGGTTCGACCTGCTCCAGGCGTCGGATCGCCTCCCACAGGGCGGCCTCGGCGGCGTCGTCCTTGGGTGGGAAGAACTCGAAGCTGAAGGCGGGTCGCGGGGATCGCAGCAGATCAGGAATGGTGGGCCGAGCAGGCATGCCTGTCAGCGTAGGCGAGCGCCCACATCGTAGGCTGCGAGCACCACCATCCGGGAGGACCACCGTGAGCCGTGTCCGCGACCTGCACGATCTGCGTCGTCGCGTCCAGCACGAGATCGAGACCGAGCTGACCGCCCAGCGCCTCGTGCTCGCCGAGCTGGGCGACGAATCCGACGCCCTCGTCGACGCCGTCGCCGCCCTGTTGCGCGGCGGCAAGCGGCTGCGCGCCGCCTTCTGTTATTGGGGGTACAGCGGCTTCGGCGGCACCCACGACGACGCGGCGATCCGCGCGGCGACGGCGATGGAGTTCTTCCAGGCGGCAGCGCTGCTGCACGACGACGTGATGGACGACAGCGCGGTGCGTCGCGGCGCGCCGACCGCGCACGTGCGACTCGCCGCGCGGCACCGGGAGCAGGACTGGCTGGGGCTGCCCGACCGTTTCGGTCAGGCCGGCGCAATCCTCGCGGGTGACCTGTGCCTGGTGTGGACGGACGAGGTGATGGCCACGAGCGGCCTGCCGGTCGCCGAGTCGACCCGCGCGCGAGCGTGTTTCGACCAGATGCGCACGCAGCTCATGGCGGGCCAGTTCCTCGACATCCTGCACTCGGTGCGCGGCTGGGAGTCCCACGGCCACGACGAGCGGATCGCGGCAGCGCGGCACGTCGTGCGCTACAAGAGCGCGAAGTATTCGGTCGAGCAGCCGCTGCTCATCGGGGCCGACGCGGCGGGCGTCGACCCGAGTGACCGGGGGCTGCTCTCGACCTACGGGCTGGAGTTGGGCGAGGCGTTCCAGCTGCGGGACGACGCGCTCGGCGTCTTCGGTGACCCGGCGGCCACGGGCAAGCCGGCCGGCGACGACTTGCGCGAGGGCAAGCACACCGTGCTCCTCGCCCTGACCCTGCAGCGGTGCTCACCGGCCGACGCCGCGACCTTGACCGCCGAGCTGGGCCGCGCCGACCTCGACGCCGACGGCATCGAGCGGCTGCGCGCGATCATCGCCGACAGTGGGGGGATCGACGCCCTCGAGGAGCTCATCACCGCGCGCACGTGCGCCGCCCGCGCGGCGCTGGGTCAGATCCGCGGCCTCGACGACACCGGTCGCGCGGCGCTGGAGGAGCTGACGACCCTGACGACGGCCCGCACCACCTAAGACCAGCACCACCCCAGACCCGCTGCACCACAGACCCGCTCCACCACAGACCTGCTGCACCACAGACCTGCGGGCAGGGCCGGACCTGCGGGCGGGGCCGTCGCAGGCCGGTCCGGCTAGAAGGCGGTCTCCATCGCGCGGCGGCGGATCTCGGACTTGTGGCCACCGATGAGGCAGCCGATGGGCGTGCCGTCGGCGGGCAGGGTCGCATCGGGCGTGAAGAGCCACCGCACGAGCTCGGCATCGCTCATGCCGCCGTCGGCCAGGACGGTCACGGTGCCGCGCAGCTCGGGTCGGGGGCCGTCGGCCGTGACGAACGCCGCAGGGATGTAGACGGCCTTATTGGGCCCGCGCCGCACGGAGACGAGCTCGCGGTCCTTGAGTTGGCCGCGCACGCTCGACAGCGAGAGCCCCTGCAGCTGAGCGGCGTCCGGCACCGACAGCCAGTCCCCGACGAGGTCGTCGAGGGGGATCTGCCTCTGGTCGCCGGTGGCGTGCGGGAGGTCGTCGGTGCCGCTCACGGCGGCCGGCTGCTGGCGTTCTGGCTCGGACACGCCCCTACAGTGCCACGACCGCCCGGCGGCCACAGCGCTCGCATCCGTCGGTCGGACCGGGTCGGCCCCGCCGGCCGCGACGAGCTCATCCGCAGGTCGCCTCCGGCCGGCGCCGGGATCCTCACCTCGGCCTCATCGGTCCAGCGCACCCGGCGCAGCGGCAACCCCGGCCGAGCAGAAACCCGGCCGAGCAGAAACCCGCGAGACGTGGCGCGCCGCGCGGCGAGCGTCCCCGGCAGGGGCACCGCTTGTCGATAGATTCGCGGCCGAAGACCCGCGTGGCCCAACGCGACCGGCGCGGCCGGCCGGGCGTGGCCGCGCGGACCGCCGGGAGGCGCGGCCACGCCACGACCGCCGTCTCTCACCGACGACCCACCACCGTCCCACCGCCGGGCGCACCGGAACCAGCGCCCCCGGGCGCGCCGGACCGCCCGCCGCCGGACGCCACCGACCGCCAGGCAAGACCGCCAGGAAGGACCTTCCGTGCCGATCCCCCTCGCCGGCCCCGCCCTCGCTCCGACGCTGCCCTTCCCCGAGACCCGCACGGCGCACGTGCGCGCGGCGAGCCACGTCGCGCCGGCGTCGACGGCCCGCTGGGGTCGGTATGTCGTGCGGCCCGCCGACACGCTGCTGGCGCTGGCGCTGGCGCGGGGCACCACGGTCGAGGAGATCGTGGCGCGCAACATGCTGCCGGGCACCGAGGCGATCCTGCGGCCCGGTCAGGTCCTCGCGCTGCCGGGCGGCACGCTCGCGGGCCCGACCGGTCAGGTCCGCCAGGCGGCGACGCCGACCAGCACCCGCGCCGCCGGCGACGGCAGCCACGTCGTGCGTCCCGGCGAGACGCTCTCGGGCATCGCGGCGCGCTACGGGCTGTCCACGAGGTCGATCAGCGCGGCGAACGGCCTGGGCTCGGACGTCATCCGCCCCGGCCAGCGCCTGACGATCCCGCAGGCCCGGGCCGCCGCCCGCACGGCCACGACCGCCTCGCGCGCCCGCGCCGCCGGCACCCGCACGATCGTCGCGCAGGTCCGCCCCGGCGACAGCCTCGCCCTGCTCGCCCAGCGGTACGGCGTGTCGCGGGTGAGCATCCTCAAGGCCAACGATCTGGCGCCCGGCGCGATGCTGCACCCGGGTCAGCGGCTGCGGATCGTCGGCACGTCCGTGTCCGGCGCCGCGCCGGCGTCGGCCCGCCTGTCGCGCTCGGCCGAGGCCAACCGGTCGGCGCTGCAGGGCCGCGACCATCCCACCCGGGCCCAGGTCCGCGCGCTCATCGGCGCCGAGGCCCGCCGCCAGGGCGTCGATCCCGCGCTCGCGGTCGCGATCGCCTACCAGGAGTCGGGGTGGAGCCAGCGGGTCGTCTCGCACGCCAACGCGATCGGCGTCATGCAGTGCCTGCCCTCGACGGCCGGCTGGGTCTCCGGGCACGTCGGGCGCGACCTCGATCTGCTCGACACCCGCGACAACATCACGTGCGGCGTCGCGCTGCTGCGCAGCCTGGGGCGCAGCGCGACGAGCACCGACGAGGTCATCGGCGCCTACTACCAGGGTCTGACGTCGGTGCGGCAGCACGGCTACTACGGCGAGACCCGCCGCTACATCGCCAACGTGCGCGCGCTCATGGCGCGGCTCTGACGTCACACGCGGCTCTGACGTCAGGCGCGAATCGGCTACGGGCCGCGAGGGTCGCGGCCGACCGCGCTCGGCCGGCCCTGCGCGCGGCGCCAGGGAAGCGCCGGGCTGACTGCCTACACTGCCTTCGTGTCCCTCGCCGAGCGCACCGCACTCATCGACCGCGTCATCGACGGTCGATACCGCGTCGTGCGCCACCTCGCCGACGGCGGGATGGGGTCGGTGTATGCGGCGGTCGACCAGCGGCTCGAGCGGGATGTCGCGCTGAAGGTGATGCGCGAGGACCTGGCGCGCAACCCCAGCTTCGTGGAGCGCTTCCGCAAGGAGGCCCGGTCGGCGGCGCGGCTGTCGGACTCGCGCATCGTCGTGGTCCACGACCAGGGCGAAGACGGCGGCGTCGTCTTCCTCGCGATGGAGCTCGTCGAGGGCATGACGCTGCGGGAGTGGCTGACGCAGGTCGGGGCGCTGACCCCCCGCGAGGCCCTCGGCACGATCGAGGAGGTCCTCGGCGCCCTGTCCGTCGCCCACCGCGCGGGCATCGTGCACCGCGACGTCAAGCCGGAGAATGTGCTCATCTCGATCGACGGGGTCGTCAAGGTCGCCGACTTCGGCCTCGCGCGGGCGGTCGCGAGCTCGGCGACGACGGGGCTGTCCGGCACGATCCTCGGCACGGTCGCCTACCTTGCGCCCGAGCAGGTCGAGCGGGGTGTCGCCGACGCCCGCAGCGACGTGTATGCCGCCGGGCTCATGCTCCACGAGATGCTCACGGGTCGACCGGCGATCGAGGGCTCCTCCCCCATCCACGTCGCCTTCCAGCACGTGCACGGCCGGCTGCCGGCGCCCTCGGAGCAGGTGCCGGCGCTGCCCGCCGCGCTCGACGAGCTCGTCGCGGCGGCCACGACCCGCGACCCCGACGACCGCCCGGCCGATGCGGGTGCCTGGCTGCGCCTCGTACAGGAGGCCCGCGAGGCCCTCACCGACGCCCAGCTCGACGCCCGCCCGCCGCGGCCGGTGGCCCCGTCGCCGACCGGACCGTCGACGTCGGGCGGCCCGGCCACGTCCACCGCGCCCGCCGCAGGGTCGGTCGCAGGGTCGGTCGCAAGGTCGGGGGCAGACGGGGGCAATGACACGCCTCAGGACGCCGACGCGAGCGGATCCCGGGTGCCGCCCCGCACGGGCACCGGCCCCGACCACCGCACGGGCCCCGCACATGACACCGG
This sequence comes from Dermatophilaceae bacterium, assembly GCA_032229625.1. GTDB lineage: Bacteria > Actinomycetota > Actinomycetes > Actinomycetales > Dermatophilaceae > Kineosphaera. Next base: position 11,180 of record JAVTVZ010000003.1, read on the forward strand.
CGACGTCAGCGTCAACGACACCGGCATCCTGTCGCGCGTCACGCGCGTGCTCGCCGTCGATCGCGGTCGCGCGGGCCCGGCGTCGCAGGTCTCGACCGCGTCCACACCCGCGCTCCCCTCCCTGGCCGGCCTCCCGACCTCCGGCGCGCCGGGGACCGGGCAGCGGACCGCGACGTTGCCGACCTACGACGGCGTCCCGCCCGAGGCCCCCGGCCGGCCGCGCGCCCGGGTCACCGAGAGCGGACCGGCCCGCCCGCGGCGTCGCCGCGCCCTGTGGGTCGCGGTCGTCGCGGCTGCGGTCATCGGCGGCGTGGGCTGGTATTGGGGCGCGGGCCCGGGGTCGCAGCGGCCGGTGCCATCGGTCGTGGGCGCCGAGCAGCTCGCCGCGACCACCGACCTGCAGGAGGCCGGGCTGCGGGTCGGCGTGCAGGAGGCGTATTCGGAGACCGTCGCCAAGGGCGCGGTCATCGCCACCGACCCCGTCGCCGGGGCGCAGGCGTGGCGCTGGTCGACGGTGACGCTGCGCGTCTCGCGCGGGCCGGAGCGCTATGCCGTGCCGGACGTGACGCGCAAGACCCCGCAGGAGGCCGAGCAGCTCATCACCGCCGCCCACCTGCGGATCGGGGCGACGCGCACGGCCTACCACGAGTCCGTCGCGAAGGACCTGGTCATCGGTGCGACCCCGAAGATCGGGACCGAGCTGCGCCCGGGCGCCAACGTGACGATCACCGTCAGCAAGGGCCGCGAGCCCATCGAACTCGTCGACTGGACCGGCAAGCCCGCCGACGAGGCCGCCACCGACCTGCGCGAGGCCGGCTTGCTCGTCACGGTCACCGCCGAGCGGTTCGACGACAAGGTCAAGGCCGGCGCGATCATCTCCCAGACGCCGGCGCCGGGCACGCTGTATCGCGGCGACACCGTCGCTTTCGTCGTGTCCAAGGGCCCCGACGTCGTCACGGTGCCCAACGTGCGCGGCAAGGGCGAGCGCGCGGCCCGCAGCGCGCTGGAGGCGGCGGGATTCCGGGTGCGGGTCGAGACGATCGCCGGGGGCCTGCTCGGCATCGCGCACTCGACCGACCCCGGTGGCGGCAAGAAGGCCCCGAACGGCTCGACGATCGTGCTGCGGATCGTCTGAGCGGCCGCCCCGTCGGGGGCGAGCCCGGCCCGACGCGCCTACTCCTGGTGGGCGTAGCGCTCCTCGCGCCACACGTCCCCGCGGACGTGATAGCCGCGCTCCTCCCAGAAGCCGCGCCGCGGCGTCACGAGGTAGTCGAGCGCGACGAGCCACTTCGGCCCCTTCCACCCGTAGAGGTGGGGCAGGATCAGCCGCAGCGGCCGCCCGTGCTCCGGGCTGAGCTCCACGCCGTCGAGGTGGGTCGCGAGCAGCGCGTGCGGGGAGCGCAGGTCGTCGATGGTGACGTTGGCGTGGTAGCCGTACATCGCATACGCCAGGAGGTATCGGGCGTCGGGCGCCGGCGGCACCGCGTCGAGCAGCGCAGCGCACGGCACGCCGCCCCAGCGCACGCCGAGCACGCTGCGGCGGGAGGCGCAATGATGGTCGGCGACGATCTCGGTGTGCCCGAGGCTCTGCAGATCCGCCAACGACAGTGTGCGGTCGACACCGGCGGCCGTGGCCCCCGAGACCGTCAGCGTCCAGGTCAGGGCGTCACCGGCGGGCACGCGCCCGTAGTGGTTGGGCCGCCAGGTCTCGACGAGACGCTGCCCGGGCGGCAGGAGGGGCGGCTCGGGCGACGACGACGCACCCACCCCGGTGTCGGCACCGGGAGGGGCGCCGGATCCGACGTGATCGTCGCCACTCACCCCACCAGGCTAAGCGCTGACCTCCCCGGCCCCGCGGCGACCCCGATCCGCCGACCGATCCGCCCGACCGATCAGGTGACCGGCCGGGCGGAGGTCGGAGACGGCGTGCCGGGCTCGCGGGTCCGGCTCGCGGGTCGGGCTCGCGGGTCCGGCTCGTGTGTCGGCCGGATCAGCGCGAGGCGAGCATCTCCGCGACGACGAAGGCGAGCTCCAGGCTCTGCTGGTGGTTCAGCCGCGGGTCGCACAGCGTCTCGTAGCGCAGCTCCAGGTCGGCGTCCGCGACGTGCATCGCGCCGCCGAGGCACTCGGTCACGTCGTTGCCGGTGAGCTCGACGTGGATCCCGCCGGGGATCGTGCCGAGCGTCTGGTGCACCTCGAAGAAGCCGCGGACCTCATCGACGATGTCCTCGAAGCGGCGGGTCTTGTAGCCCGTCGAGGACTCGAACGTGTTGCCGTGCATCGGGTCGCACACCCACGTGACCTCCAGGCCCGCGTCGGTGATCGCCTTGACGATCGGCGGCAGCGCGGTGCGGATCGTGCCCGCGCCCATCCGCGTGATGAGCGTGACGCGCCCCGGCTGCTCGTCGGGGTTGACCCGGCGCGCGATCTCGATGATCTCGGCGGGGTCGGCGGTCGGGCCGACCTTGACGCCGACGGGGTTGGTGACGCGCGAGATGAAGTCGACGTGCGCGCCCTCGAGGTCGCGGGTGCGCTCCCCGACCCACACGAAGTGCCCCGACGTCGCGTAGGGCAGCCCGGTGCGCGAGTCGATGCGGGTCAGCGGCTTCTCGTAGTCGAGCACGAGCGCCTCGTGGCTGGCCCACACGTCGACGCGGCGCATCTCCTCGAAGTCGACGCCGCACGCGGCCATGAAGCGCATCGCCTTGTCGATGTCCTTGGCCGTGCGCTCGTAGCGGGCGTTCGCCGAATTGGCGATGAAGCCGCGGTTCCACTCGTGCACGAAGCGCAGGTCGGCGAAGCCGCCCTGGGTGAAGGCCCGCACGAGGTTCAGCGTCGCCGAGCTCGTGTGGTAGGCCTGCAGCAGCCGCTGGGGGTCGGGGTTGCGGGCGTCCGGGGTGAACGCGAAGTCGTTGACCAGATCGCCGCGGTAGGCCGGCAGCGTCACCTCGCCGCGGGTCTCGTCGTCCTTGCTGCGCGGCTTGGCGAACTGCCCGGCGATCCGGCCGACCTTGACGACCGGCATGCTCGCGCCATACGTGAGCACGGCCGCCATCTGCAGGATCGTCTTGATGCGGTCGCGGATGTTGTCGGCCGTCGCGGCCGCGAAGGTCTCGGCGCAGTCGCCGCCCATGAGCACGAACGCCTCGCCGCGGGAGGCGTCGGCCAGCCGCTGGCGCAGGATGTCACACTCCCCGGCGAAGACGAGCGGGGGCAGGACGGCCAGCGACGCGCTGACATCCGCGAGCGCCTGCCGGTCCGGCCAGGTCGGCTGCTGCTTGGCAGGCAGGTCGGGCCAGGTCAGCGATTGAGATGAAGTCACCAGACAAGGGTAGGCAATCCCACACGGCCCACCGTCCACAGGTGTGACCTCGTGCGTTACGTGCCTCTGGGAGGCGGGGTGTCCAGGCCCTGCGCGATCGCGTACCGCACGAGCTCGACCCGGTTGTGCAGCTGCAGCTTGCCGAGGGTGTTCTGCACGTGGTTCTGCACCGTGCGGTGCGAGAGCACGAGCTGGGCGGCGATCTCGCGGGCCGACATGCCGGTCGCGACGAGCCGCAGGATCTCGGTCTCCCGGGGCGTCAGCCGCGGCACCGGCGGCCCGTCGCCGGAGGCGCCCGTGTCCTCCGCCCGGGCCATCCGCCGATACTCCCCGAGCACGAGTCCGGCCAGGCCGGGCGTGTAGACGGCCCGGCCCTGCGCGGTCGCGGCGACCGCGTCGAGGAACTCCTCGCGGCGCGCCGACTTCACGAGGTATCCCGTCGCGCCCTCGCGGACCGCCTCGAGCACGTCGGCGTGCTCGGCGCTGGCCGACAGGATCAGCACGTGGGTCGCGCTGTCCGCGTCGCGCAACGCCCGGCAGACGCCGACCCCGTCGAGCTCGGGCAGGTTGAGGTCGAGGACGAGCACGTCAGGGCGCAGGTCGAGCGTGCGGCGCAGGGCCCGCGCGCCGTCCTGCGCGGTCGCCACCACGTCGTAGCCCTCGCCCGCCAGGTCCCGCGCGACCGCCTCGCGCCACATCGGATGGTCGTCCGCGACGACGACGCGCACCGGCCCGTCGGCTCCGGGCGCTCGCGCGGCCGCAGCCGCCGTCGCCTGCCCGCTCGGCTGCCCCGGCGCCTGCATGCTCGGCTGCCCCGGCGCGTGCGCCGCCGGCTCGTCCGTCCCGTCAGCCGCCGTCATCGCACTCCCCTTCGTCCGCGCCGCGATCGTCGCCGCCGCGCGAGGCCGCGCTCCGAGCGGACCTCGTCGCCGACGTCCCGCGGGCCTGCCCGCACCGGCATCCCTCACCGCTGTCCAGTGTGCCGCTCGGGGCCGCCCGGGCCGGGCAGGACGAGCGGCATGGTCAGCTCCCACGCGGTGCCCGCCCCGGGCGCGGTGCGGCACGTCGCGAGGCCGCCGAGGTCGCGCAGCCGACCGACGATGCTGGCCGCGACACCGAGGCGTCCGTCGCGTTCGGCCTGTGCCAAACGCTCCGGCGTCGTGCCGATCCCGTCGTCGCGGACCGTCACCGTCACCTCGTCGGTGTCGTCCTCGATGAGGATCCACGCCCGGGCACCGGGCCCGGCGTGCGCGGCCACGTTGTCCAGCGCCGCGCCGACGGCGGCCGCCAGCTCACCGACCCGCGAGCAGTCGCCGGCGACCGGCTCGACGGGCGCCGCGACCTGCGCGAGCTCCCCGTGCCGGGCGGCGGTCGCCCGCACCGCGGCGGTCAGGTCGCAGCGCCCGTCGTCGGCCCGCAGCCGCGGACGGGTGCTCACGAGGTCGCGCAGTCGACGCTCCTGCAGACCGGCGAGGTCACCGAGCTCGCGGGCCGGGCCGCCCAGCTCGGCGCCGCGGCGGTGGATGAGTGCGAGCGCCTGCAGCACCCCGTCGTGCACCGTGCGGGCGAGCCGCTCGCGCTCGGCGACCTGGGCCTTCAGCCGCACACCGGCGAGGAAGGCCTCGTCACCGCGGCGGGCCGCGCCGGCGGCCAGGGCGGCGCAGGTCGCCATGATGAGCAGCAGGAAGACGTTGTGCAGCGTCCCCTCCGTCGGGGTGCCGATCTCGAGGAGATCGGCGACGACGATGACGGCCCACGCGCCGGTGGCCGCGAGCGGACCGCGGCCCACGCCCGCCGCGAGCACGATCGCCCCGGCCCAGATGCCGGGCACGGTCGAGACGCCGGTCTGGCGGATCGCCGGGTCGTCGACCCAGATCGTCGCCAGGATCGCCGCCGTGGCCAGGGCCAGCTCGATCCACAGCTGCGCGGTGGTGCGTCGCCGATCCACGAGCATCGCGACCGTCCACCCCGCGAGGACGGCCAGCACCGCCCAGCCGAGCGCGGGGCGGGCCACCGCAGGCAGCCGTCCCGCGAACTCGTAGACGGCATACAGCAGCGCGAAGAGCCGGTAGAGGTCGACCGCGTCCCACAGCGGACCTACCGACGGGTGGTCCACGCCCGGCTCCTGCACGGGCGGCAGCGGGGCTCGGACCCGGCCCCACGGCCTCCACGCAGGCATGCGGGGCCCGCTCAGCCCAGTCCGGCGACGTCCGCGCGCTGCGGCTGCCGCGCCGGGTCGGTCGCGGCGTGCTCCCCGTCCGGGGTCACCGTCTCCGCCGGGATGACCGCGTCCACCGCGTCCATCGCGTCCACCGCGTCCAGTGGGTCCTGCGCGTCCACCACGTCCAGTGGGTCCTGGGCGTCCACCACGTCCAGTGGGTCCTGCCCGGCGGCGTCCTGCACGGCGGCGTCCCGCACGGCGGCGTCCTGCACGGCGGTCTCCACCGCGTCGGCGCCGGAGGCCCCGGGCTCCTGCCGACCGTCCTTGTCGCGCATGCCCCGGGCCCGGTCCACCG
>JAVTVZ010000003.1:17117-21227 GCA_032229625.1 Dermatophilaceae bacterium
GCCCCGGGCTCCTGCCGACCGTCCTTGTCGCGCATGCCCCGGGCCCGGTCCACCGCCGCGGTGACGAAGTCCTCCGCCCGCCCCCGCGCCTTCTCCGACTCGGTGCGCGCCTGCCCGACGAACTCCTCGGCCTTGGCCCGGGCCTTCTCCGACTCCGCGCGGGCCTGCCCGACGAATTCCTCGGCTTTGACCCGCGCCTTCTCCGACGCCTTCTCGGATTCGGTGCGCGCGGTGGCGATGAGCTCCTCGGCCTTGACCCGCGCCTGCACGGTCTCGGCCCTCGCGGCGGCGACCAGCTCCTCGGCCTTGGCGCGGGCCTTCTCGGACTCCGCCTTGGCCAGCTCGAGGAGCTCCTCGGCGCGCGCCGCGATCGCCGCCTTGCGGACCGCGGCGTATTCGTCGACATACTCCTGGCCGGAGAGTCGCTGCAGCTCGGCCATCACCCGGTCCGTGATCTCCCGCAGGACCGCGCGATCGTCCTGGCGACCCATGTAGCCCGAGATGTCGATCGGCGGGCCGAAGCGCACCCCGACCGGGGTGACCGTCGGGATCTTCTGACCCGTCGGCTGCGCCTTGTCCGTGTCGATCATCGCCACGGGGATGATCGGCACCCCCGCCTCCAGCGCCATCCGCGCGATGCCCGTCTTGCCGCGATAGAGCCGCCCGTCGGGCGAGCGGGTGCCCTCGGGGTAGATGCCGAAGAGGCCGCCCTCGGCGAGCACCTCCAGGCCTGCGTCGATCGCCGCGCGGGACGCCTGCCCGCCGGTGCGGTCGATGGGGATCTGCCCGGTGCCGCGGAAGAAGAAGGCCTTGAGCCGACCCTTGAGGCTGCGATCGGTGAAGTACTCCATCTTCGCGGGGAAGGTGATGCGTCGCTGCAGCACCAGCGGCAGGAAGAGGGAGTCCGAGAACGAGAGGTGGTTGCTCGCCAGGATCGCGGGCCCGTGCTGCGGCACATACTGCGCCCCCTCGACGCTCGGCCGGAAGAGCAGCCTCATCAGCGGCCCCAGGAGCACGCTTTTGAGCAGCCAATACAACATGAGCAACCTCGCTGGTCTATCCGGCGCCACGACTGGGCCGCACTCTACTGGCGTGGTGTGTCCGGTTCGCCGGCCCGCTGGCCCGTGGGCACCAACGTGACAGAATCGAGCCCTGAGGGGTCCGTCGACGCATCCGCAGGAGGTCGTCGGCGCGATCGATCTGACCGTGCACGACTCGACTGGGGACGCGACGTGAGTGGGACCGACACGAGCAAGGCCGACGCGCTGACGGCCGCACCGACGCCGGACCTGAGTCCTGTGCGTCACGACGGCGGGGACATCGGCGTGCTCGTCTCCCACGGCTTCAGCGGCTCCCCACAAGGCGTGCGGCCGCTGGCCGAGGCGATGGCCCGCGCCGGCTTCACGGTCCGTGCCCCACTGCTGCCCGGGCACGGCACGACATGGCGCGACCTGCACCGCACGACGTGGCGGCAGTGGTATGCCGCGATCGAGCGCGACTTCGTCGAGCTGCACTCGCGCTGCCGCGTCGTCGTCGCGGCGGGTCTGTCGATGGGCGGCGCCCTCGTCACCCGCCTCGCCGAGATGCACCCGCAGGCGGTCGACGGGCTCGTCCTGGTCAATCCGGCCTACCGCATCGACGACCCGCGCCTCGTCGCGCTGCCCGTCCTGCGCCATGTGGTGCCGTCGCTGCCCGGCATCGGCAACGACATCGCCCGCACCGGCGGCGAGGCAGAGTGGGCCTACGACCGGATCTCGTTGCGCGCGTTGGCCTCTCAGACCGATCTGTGGCGCCGGACGGTCGCCGACATGCCGCGGCTGCGGGCGCCGATCCTGCTCGCGCACTCCCGGGAGGACCACGTCGTGCCCGCGACGAGCTGGCAGACCCTGCGCGACCGGGTCGACCCGCGCCTGCTCACGATGCTCGAGCTGCCGCGGTCGTATCACGTGGCGACCCTCGACCACGACGCCGACCTCCTGGAGCGCGAGGCCGTGCGCTTCGTCGAGCGGATCGGCGCGGACCATGGCTGACCCCGCCGACGCCTCCCGATCGGGCGACCACCCACGATCCGGTGGCGAGCACGAGCCGCCCGACCACGGCGCAGCGCAGGAGCCGGACGATGGCTCGCCGGCCGGTGCGCCGTCGGAGGGCGAGTCGCCCGACGAGCGCACGGCCCGCGAGGACTTGGCGCGCGAGGACTTGGCGGGCGAGGACTTGGCGCACGAGCACTTGGCGCACGAGGACACGGCCCGCGAGGACAGCGCGCGGGGAGGCATGGCGCGCGAGGAGACTGGCCGCGGCGAGCTGCCGTCCGGCCCGCTCACCGATCACGACGTCGACGTCAGATTCGCCGACATCGTCGCCCTGTGGGAGGGCCGCGGCTCCCGCGGGGACGGCTCGTCCGGCGGACCCTCGGCGGACCCCTCGTCGCCGGGATCTGCGCCCGGCACCCCCGCGCGCGGGGACACCGCCGCCTCGGGCGACTCCTCGGCCGGGCCGGTGCCACCCACCGACGCCGTCGACCCGTCGAGCCTCCTGGGGCCGGCCTGGCCCGGCACGATCAAGGCGTCGAACCTGCCGCCCTACCCCAGCACCCGACCCGACGACGCCGACGAGCGCGACGAGCCCGGCGCGGGCGGTGCGGGCGGTGCGGGCGGTACACGCCCGCCCGAACCCACCCCGTGGCGCGTGCACGTGCCGCCGGAGGACCCGGACGATGAGGACTACACGCCGCCGCCACCGCGCCCGCTGCCGGCCGGCGACCTCGGCTTCTGGGGGGCGCTCTTCGGCCTGGTCGTGGGCCCGCTGTGGCTCATCTACATCGCCGTCGCCGCACCGGTCGGCTCCGGCCTCGCGGCGGTCGCAGCGCTGGCGCTGACCGTCGGCGGCTTCGCGATCATCGTCGCCCGGCTCCCCCGCGGCCGCCGCCCCGCCGACGACGAGGACGACGACGGCGCCGTCGTCTGAGAAGTCCCTCCTGCAGCGTCGGCTGCCTCCCGCCCTGGCCGTGGCTCGGGCCTTGGTCCGCGTCGTCGGGAACAGCGTCCAACGGTCCACGCAGTGGGGCGCACCTGGCGACCGGATACGACGAGCTCACCTCGACCTAGCTCGCGTCCTCCTTCTGCGTGCGAGACTCCTGTGGCTCTCAGCCCTCACCGAGGGGGTGGGAGCGGGTGTGCTTCACGCTCATGTCGAGTCGGGGGCATCGACCGCGCGCCTGGTGATTGCCGCGTCGATGATGGGGCCATGGGCCCTGATCGGTGGGAACGCACGACTGGTGGGGCGTCGTCCTCGACGCACCCGACGTCGCGGAACTGACGATCTTCTACAGTCGCCTGCGCGGCTGGGACGTCTACAAGCAGGACGAGGAGGACGCGGCTCTCGACATCGGGGAGGGGGTCGCTTATCTCGCCATCCAGCGCAACCCGGACTACGTGCGCCCGACATGGCCCGCCGCCTCCGGCCGGCAGCAGATGATGCTCCACCTGGACTTCGAGGTCACCGACCTCGAGTCCGAGATCCGCCGAGCCGTGGCGCTGGGCGCGACGCTGCCCGAGCATCAGCCGCAGGAGAACGTCCGGGTGCTGCTCGATCCAGCCGGTGACCCCTTCTGTCTCTACTCCGCGTGCAGCGCCGAATCACCGACGGCTCAGTGAGACCCCTCATGCACATGTGTCGCGAAGCGCGACCACGCCGCAGTCGGTGCGGCTCGCCAGAGCCCACCGCCGACTCACCGGCCGACCCCCTCTCTGTGTTTCGTCCCGCCGTTGAAGAGATACGCCGTAGCCCTGGGGCGTTCCTGGCCCGCCACGGCATCAGCTCCCGGCACCCGCCCCGCCTCGCCTCTGGCGCAGCTCCCGCATGACGCCCGGCCCCACCACGGCCGGCCCTTGTGGCCCCCGCTCTGGCGCCCGCCTGCGCTGACCGGACGGAAATGTGACCTATGTCACTCTGGATGTGAGGCGTGAAATTCGCTGGGCCACAACGATTCTGGCGCGAGCCAAACCCGTCCCAAAGTCGTTGTGAGAGAGCGCCTTTCACCCGTTGAACTGGGGGTTGTCGAATGGCTGTTCGATAGAATCTGGGTATGACGTCGACGCCGCCACCTGA
>JAVTVZ010000004.1:0-3533 GCA_032229625.1 Dermatophilaceae bacterium
CCGGGCTCCTCGACGAGCGCCTCGTGCCCGCCATCGTCGCCGCGATGACCGGCCTGGCGACCCAGGGCTGAGCCGGGCGGCCCGCGTCGGGCGTCCGCATCGGGCAGGTCGCGTCGGGCGGTCTGCCTCGGCTGTGCGCGTCGGGCAGGTTGCCTCGGGCGGCGTGCGTCGGCTGTGCGCGTCCGGCGCGGGCCCGCGAGCCGGTTCCCCTTGTCGCCGTAGGCGACCCATACCCTGGGGGGATGGGTCAGGCCGGGGTCGACGCCGCATTGCGGGTGCTCGTCGTCGTCAACAGCTATCCCAGCGTCGCCGCACCGTCCGGCGCGACCTACGTGACCAATCGGCTGCGCGCGCTGCGCGGCCGTGGTGACGTCGAGGTGGTCGCGGTCGCGCTCGTGCCGACCTACACGCCGGTGGCGCGGGCGGCCCGGCGCCTGCTCTGGTATGCCGACGAGGCCGGGTTGGCGCTCGCGCCAGGGGCCGTCGACGTCGGCCTGCGCGAGGCGCGGGTGCGGTGGAGCCTGCTCGACGTCGTCGCCGGACGCCTCGGGTGGCGACCCGCCGCGGCGATCCGCCGGGCCGAGCGGGCCGTCGCGGCCGTCCTGGCCGATCTCCCTGTCGTCGGTGACGTCGGTGGACGTGGCCCGGGAGCGCCGCGGACGGGCTCGTCGGCTCCCGCGGTGGGCGCGCGAGGGTGGCGGCCGGACGTCGTGCACGCGCACGGGATGTACACCCTGCCCGCCGGCGAGGTCGCGCGCCGTCTCTGCGCCGGGGGAGGCGCCACCGGCACCCCCGCCACTCCCACCCCGTATGTCGTGTCGCTGCACGGCAGCGACGTCACTGACGTCATGGCGCGCCGCCCGGGGCCCGCGGCGGTGACACTCGGGGGGGCGGCCGCCACCGTCTACGTCAGTCGGGCGCTGCGCGCGGCGGCGGTCGCGCTCGGTCTGCCCGCGGGCGACGGGCTGGTCGTGCCCAACGGTGTGGACGCCGCGCTCTTCGGTCCGTACGACCGTGCGGTGGGCACCGATGCTGCGCGCGGCGGTGAAGCTGCGCGCGGCGGTGATGCCGGCCGCGGCGAGGGTGAGGCTGCGGGCGCCGACGGTGCTGCTGCGGTCGGCGAGGGTGAGGCTGCGGGCGACGGGCCGCGGCTGCTCTACGTCGGCAATCTGTTGCCCGTCAAGGGCGTCGACCGGCTGCCCGCCATCGTCGCCGCCGTGCGCGCGAGCGCGCCCGGGGCGCACCTGGACGTGCTCGGCGACGGAGAATTGCGCCCGCACCTGGCCGACGCGCTCGGCGCCGCGGCGACGCTGCACGGGCGGCGCCCACCGGCGGAGGTCGCCGAGCGGATGCGCGCGGCCGACGTGCTGCTCGTGCCGAGCCGCTCCGAAGGGTGGGGGTGCGTGGCCACCGAGGCCCTCGCCGTCGGCACGCCCGTCGTCGCCACCGCCGTCGGCGGTCTGCCCGAGGCCGTCGGCGACCCGCGGCGGCTCGTCGCGGAGGGCGCGGACTTCGCGGGGCGCTTCGGCGCCGCTGTGCTCGCCGCCGCCGCGGACGGCGGGATCGGCGCCGCGCCTGCGTCGCTGACCTGGGCGGAGGTCGTCGATCGCGAGGTCGCCATCCTGTGCGCCGCCGTCGCGCGACGCCCCGGGTCCGAGACCGGCGCCTGGCCCGGGCAGCGTACGGCGGTCGAGGACCGCCCTGGGTCCGAGCCTGATGCCGGGGCCGGGCCGCGGCCCGACGGTGCCTCGTGACCGGCGCTCTGGGGTTGCTGCGGCCGCTGCGGCTCGCGGCTGACGCGGCGACGCCCGAGGCTGCCGGGCCGGCCGAGGCGCCGGACGCGCGGCCCGATCGGCCGGTGGGACAGGCTGCCGGTCGGGCCGCGGGCCAGGCGGCGAGCCGACCTGAGGTGCGCGACGGCGGGCTGCTGCGGCGCGGGCTGACGAGCGTCGTCGGTCTCGCCGCGCAGGGCATCGTGCGGCTCGCGATCACCGTCGCCGTCGGGCGCCTGGCGGGGGCGACCGACCTCGGGATCGTCGCCGGTGGCATGGCGACCGCGCAGTTCCTCATCCTGGCGTGGCCGACGACGTGCGGTCAGGCGGCGTCGCGATTCCTCGCGCGGGCGCGCGGCGCGGGTGACCACGACCAGTTGCTCGCCGTCGCCGCGCACCTGCGCCGCCGGCTCCTGCAGTCCGCGGCCCTGCTCGCGCTGCTCAGCGTGCCGATCTCGCTGTTGCGCGGCCTCGACCCCGCGGGCGCCGGGTGCGTCGCGCTCTTCCTCTGGGGGGTCGCGGGGCAGCAGTTCACGCGGGGCGTCCACTACGGCGTCGACGCCGTGACCCGGGTCGTCGTCCTCGACGTGCTCCTCAGCCTGGCCGGTCTGCTCGGGCTGCTGGGGCTCCTGACCGCGGGTGTGCGCGGGCCCGCGCTGCTGCTCGCGCCCGCGATCGCCTACCTGGTGTTGGGGGCGGCGTGCTGGCCCTGGTCGCCGGAGGTGCCGGCCGGTCGGTCGCTGCGCCGCGAGCTCGACCGCTTCGTCCTCTTCGGCTCCCTCGGCACGATCGCCAGCGCCGGGCTCGTGCCGCTGTCGATCCTCGCCGCCGATCGGCTCGGGCCGACCCAGGCGGGCCACTACGCCGCGGCGGTCAACCTCGCCATGCCCCTGACGCTGCTCTCCGGGGCGCTGAGCCTCGTGCTCTTCCCCGCGATGTCGCAGGCCCTCGGGCGCGGAGACAGCGCCGCCGTGCGTCGCCACCTCGACGTCGGCGTCCGCGCCGTCGTGACCCTGGCCGTGCCCGCCCTCGCCGCCGCCGCGCTGCTCGCGCCGCAGATCATTCACCTGGCCTACGGGCCCGGCTTCGCCGACTCGGCCGGTGTGCTGCCGGTCCTGCTCGGCGCGATCCTGGCCTCGATGATCGCGGTGCCGTGCGTCAACGCGGTGACGAGCCAGACCTCCCGCGGCATCGTCGAGATGGCGCTCGCCAGCCTCGCGGGCCTCACGGTCGCGGTCGGGTCGTGGTGGCTGCTCGGCGAGCGCTGGGGGACCGCCGGCATCGCCGCCGGATACGCGCTCGGGGCGGGCCTGACCGCGACCTACGGGATCGGGCGGGCCTGGGCGTCGTGGCGGCCCCGCTGGCTCGGGCTGCTGGTCGGCGCCGCGGCGACCGTCCTGGTGACCGCCGGCCTCGTCGTCGGCCTCGCCGCGCAGCCCGGCGGGCAGCTCCTCGCACGGTGCGCCGCAGCCGCCGGTGTCGCCGCCGGGTGGGCGCTGCTGCGTCGCCGCGACCTCGCCGCGCTCCGGGCACTGGCGAGGGCGCGGTGATCCGCGACGTGATCAGAGCAGCGGGGGCGAGGTGATTCGCGCCGTGATCCGCGACGTGATCAGAGCAGGTCGAAGACGCTGTGTGTCGGGCGGGTCGCCGCCCACCGGTCGTAGGCGTCGGCGGCCGCGACGCGGGCGGCGTGGCGACCCGCCCGACCGGCGTCGGTGAGCGCGTCGATCGCGGCGGCCCAGTCGGCGGGCTCCCGCGAGG
>JAVTVZ010000005.1:0-2129 GCA_032229625.1 Dermatophilaceae bacterium
GGTCGGGCACGCGGCGGCGCTGCTCGCGGACCTGCGCGCGGGGGCCGGTGACGAGCAGTGGACGTACATGCCGGCGGAGCCGCCGCGAGACGACCGTGAATTCGAGGCGGTCGTCGCCGGACTCGTCGCGGATCCGGCGATCCTGCCGTTCGCGATCGTGGCGACCCCGGGCGACGCGCCGGAGCGGGTCGTCGGCATGGCGAGCCTGCTGCGGATCGTGCCCGCCCTCGGGACGATCGAGGTCGGCTGGATCATGTATGGCGCGGGCGCCCGCCGCGCGACCGTCGCGACCGAGGCGATGTATCTCCTGGCCCGGCACGCGATCGACGACCTGGGCTTTCGACGCTACGAGTGGAAGTGCGACGCGCTCAACGAGCCGTCGCGGCGGGCTGCGCGCCGGCTCGGCTTCACCTTCGAAGGCGTGTGGCGGCAGGCGACCTTCTACAAGGGGCGCAATCGGGATACGGCGTGGTTCGCGATGACGGACGGCGACTGGCGGCGGCTGCGCCCGGCTACGAGGCGTGGCTCGCGCAGGCCGACGCGCCGGGCGCCCGGCCGCTGGGTGAGCTGCTCGGATTCACGTGAAACGTGCGGCGAACCGCCCGGGCGTCAGCCCCGTCGCGGCGCGGAAGTCGCGGGTGAAGTGGGCCTGATCGGTGTAGCCGAGGTCGGCCGCGACGCCCGCGAGGTCGACGTCGGGGTCGCGCAGCCGGCCCGCGGCCTCGTGGAGGCGCCGGCGGCGGATGAGCCACTTCGGGGTCAGCCCGAGGCGGCGGCGGGTGAGGCGCTGCAGCGCGCGCTCGGGCAGGTCGAAGCGCTCGCACAGCTGCCCGACCCGCAGCAGCGCCGGGTCGTCCTCGACGGCCTCGACGATCGCGTTGATCAGCAGGCCCTCGTCGTCGACGGGCAGGTGGCCGCGGAGTGCGGCCTCGATCAGGGCGCGTGCTGCGGCCTGCGCCGCCGGGTCCCGCGGCGCCGGCGCCATGAGGGAGCGGATCGGGACGGTCAGCCCCGCGAGCGAGGCGAGCTGCGTCAGCGGGACGTGCCGATCGGTGTACCGCGAGACGTCGTGCCCGGTGAGCAGTCGGCCCGCCGCGGGCGCCAGCATCACCCCGACCGCCCAGCCGCGCCCACGCAGGGTCGTCGTCGACAGCCCGGACACGACACCGTAGAAGCGGGCGTAGGAGTCGGCGACGACGATCAGGCACACGGGGAACTGCAACACCGCCTGCGGCGCCTCCGCGCCGGCCGGCACGTCCCACACCGGCATCCAGAAGCGCCGCGCGAGGTCGCCCAGGTCGGCGGCGACCCCGGCGCGGTCGATCGTGAACGTGCGGTCGCCCGGGTCGCGCAGGTGCGCGCGCTCGATGGCGTCGGCAGGCTCGTCTCGCATCCCGCGACGGTATCCGCCGCCGCACGCGCGACGCGCCTGTCGGGGCGACACGCGCCGAGGTCACGGGCAGCGCCGCTGTCGGGAAACGACAAGAGTCGCGGCGCCGGCGACGCCTACCGTCGGGGCAGACATCGACCGACCCGGCGGCCCCCGACAGCCTCGACGACATCGAGCGGGGGACATCGGCGAGGTCACGGGATCACACAGCGCGCGACTGCGCGCAGGAAGAGGACGACATGAGTGCGCACCTGGGGCAGTACGAGGAGCTGGCGGCGCCGTTCACGGGCGTGGTGGAGTCGACGAGCGACTGGTCGGCGGACTCCCCGTGCCAGGGGTGGTCGGCCGCGGACGTCGTCGGGCACGTCATCGAGAGCCAGCGTGACTTCCTGGGGCAGCACGGCTGCGACCTGCCGCCGGCTCCAGAGGGCGCCGACCCGGCCGCGGCGTGGCGCGCGCAGGACCAGGCGGTGCGCGCTCTCCTGGCCGACGAGGCCGTAGCGACCCGCCGCTTCGACGGGTACTTCGGGCCGACCACCGTGGGGGACACGCTCGTGCGGTTCTACGGCTTCGACCTGCTCGTGCACCGCTGGGACCTGGTCCGCAGCCAGGGCCGTGACGAGCGCTTCAGCGACGCCGAGCTCGACCTCATCGAGGGCGCGGTCGCCGGCTTCGGGCCCGCGCTCTACGCCGAGGGCATCTGCAAGCCCGCGCTCGAGCCGCCCGCCGACGCCGACCG
>JAVTVZ010000005.1:2229-3521 GCA_032229625.1 Dermatophilaceae bacterium
GGGGCGGGTGGGCCGACGTAGCGGGCGGCGGGTCGGATGATCTTGGTGTCGGCGGCTTGCTCGAGAATGTTGGCGCACCAGCCGATGACGCGGCTGACGGTGAAGGTGGGGGTGAAGAGTTCGGGGGCCAGGCCGGCTTGGGCCATGACGACGCCGGCCCAGTATTCGACGTTGGTGTTGAGGGAGCGGCCGGGTTTGACTTGGGCCAGCACTCGGAGGACGGTCTGTTCGACCTGGGCGGCGAAGGCTGCGAGGTCGCCGCCGCGGGCGGTCGCGATGCCGCGCAGCATGGCGGCGCGCGGGTCGTCGGTGCGGTAGACGGCGTGTCCGAATCCCATGATGCGTTCGCCGGATTCGATGCGGGCCCGGACCCAGGCCTCGGCGCGGTCGGGGCTGCCGATCTCGTCGAGCGCCGCGAGCGCCCGGTCGGGGGCGCCGCCGTGCAGCGGACCGGTGAACGACCCGATCGCCGCGCACACGGCCGCCGGCACGTCCGCCCCGGTCGAGGTGACGACCCGCGCGGTGAACGTCGAGGCGTTGAAGCCATGGTCGACGGTGCACACGAGGTAGCGGTCGATGGCCTGCACGTCGGCGGGGTCGCGGTCGGCGGGGTCGATGCCGCTGAGCAGGTAGAGCCATTGCCCGGCCGCGGTCAGGCCCGGGCGCGGTGCCAGGGGCGCTTCGCCGCGCCGGAGTCGGTAGAGCGCGGCGAGCAGCGTCGGTGTCACCGCCGCGACGCGCAGCGCGTCCGCGCGCCGCTGGTCGGGGGCCGACCCGTAGACCGGCCGGGCGTCGTCGAGGCAGGCGAGCATCGACAGCGCCGTGCGCAGCCGCGGCAGCAGCCCCGCGCCGGACCCGGCGGTCGCGATCGCGGGCAGCATCGCGGCGAGGGCGTCGGGGATGTCGCGCTGCGCGTCGATCTGCGCGCGGAAGTCCGCGAGCTCCGCCGGCGACGGGAGCCGCCCCTCGAACAGCAGGTACCAGACGTCCTCCAGGCTCCGACTCATCGCCAGGTCGATCGCCGAATACTGCCGGTAGTGGTAGAAGCCCTCGCTGCCGCGGACGTCGCCGATCGCGGTGTCGGCGGCGCGGACCCCGGCGAGTCCGGCCGGCACGTCGATGAGCGAGCCGGTCGCGGCCCCCGGCAGGGCGGCTGCCGGGCCGGACGGGCCCCCGGTCGGCTGTGGGGCGGCGATGGTCAGGTGGCGGGGCAGGGCGGTCATGCGGTCCTCCGATGCCTGGGATGTGGGCGGCCTTGCGGTGCGGTCGGCCTGGTGCAGTCGGCCTGGTGC
>JAVTVZ010000006.1:0-2239 GCA_032229625.1 Dermatophilaceae bacterium
CGACGACGCACGGATCCGGATCGAGCGTGACGACCTGACCCGCACGACCGTGCTCGCGCTCGTCGCGGAGCATCTGAGCGACATGCATGCGACGTCGCCGCCGGAGAGCGTGCACGCCCTCGATGTCGGCGCACTGACCGGGCCGGGCGTCACGGTGTGGTCGGCGTGGACGGGCGAGGAGCTGCTGGGGGTCGCGGCGCTGCAGGAGCTGGACGGCGGCCACGGCGAGATCAAGTCGATGCGCACGACGGCGGCGGCGCGACGCCGCGGGGTCGGCGCACTGATGCTGGGGCACGTCCTGGCCCAGGCCCGCGAGCGCGGCTACGGGCGGCTGAGCCTGGAGACGGGCTCGGAGGACTTCTTCGCGCCGGCGCGGGCGCTCTACGAGCGGCACGGCTTCGAGGTGTGCGGGCCCTTCGCGCACTACACCGACGACCCGCTGAGCGTCTACTACACGCGCTCGGTGTAGGGGTGCGCCGGGCGCAGCGGCGGCGGCCCGTCGGGGTGCCGCGCGGGCGTTTCACTGGGTGGCCACGACGCCCGGACCCCCACACGGACGGTTGAATGGGGGCCATGACGCCCGAAGACAACGAGCAGACGCAGACCTCCGACCCGACGACACAGGGGCGCCCCGCGTCGCAGACCCCCCACGACGGCCCGCAGGCCGCGGAGGAGGCGGCCACCGCGGGTCAGGAGGGCCGGACCCGCCCGGCGGACACCGACGACATCACCGGCACCGCCGACGTCGGCGTCGTCGGCCTGGCGGTCATGGGCAGCAACCTCGCGCGCAACATGGCCCGCCACGGGTACACCGTCGCGCTGTACAACCGCACCCGTTCGCGCACCGAGGAGCTCGTCGCGACCCACGGCGACGAGGGCAAGTTCATCCTCACCGGTGAGCTGCAGGACTTCGTGGCGGCGCTGGAGCGCCCGCGCCGCATCGTCATCATGGTGCAGGCCGGCGCCGGCACCGACGCCGTCATCGACTCGCTCGTGCCCTTGCTCGACGAGGGCGACATCGTCGTGGACGGCGGCAACGCCTACTACGAGGACACGCGCCGCCGCGAGGCCGCGCTGCGCGAGCACGGGCTGCACTTCGTCGGCGCGGGCATCTCCGGCGGCGAGGTCGGGGCGCTCGAGGGGCCGTCGATCATGCCGGGCGGATCGCCGGAGTCGTATGCGGCGCTCGGCCCGATCCTGGAGGACATCTCCGCGAAGGTCGACGGGGCGCCGTGCGCGGCCTACATGGGCACGGACGGCGCGGGCCACTTCGTCAAGATGATCCACAACGGCATCGAATACGCCGACATGCAGTTCATCGGTGAGGCCTACACGCTGCTGCGCGGCGCGGGCCTGTCGACGAAGGAGTGCGCCGACGTCTTCCGCACGTGGAACACCGGCGACCTCGACTCCTACCTCATCGAGATCACCGCCGAGGTGCTCGACCAGATCGACGCCAAGACCGGCGAACCGCTGGTCGACGTCATCACCGACGCCGCGGGCCAGAAGGGCACGGGCACGTGGACCGTGCAGACCGCGCTGACGCTGGGCTCGCCGGTCAACACGATCGCCGAGTCGGTCTTTGCGCGGGCGACGTCCTCGCACCCGGAGCTGCGGGCCGCGGCGCAGGCCGCGCTGTCCGGGCCCGACGGTGACGTGACGGAGTATGTGCAGTGGTTCGGCGGGCGCGACGGGTTCGTCGACGCGGTGCGCGACGCGCTGTGGTCGAGCAAGGTCATCGCCTACGCCCAGGGCCTGGACGAGATCCGCACGGCCGCCAAGGAATACGGCTGGGACATCGACGTCGCGAAGGTCGCCGAGATCTGGCGCGCCGGCTGCATCATCCGCGCGAAGCTGCTCGAGCGGATCCGCAGCGAGTATGCGGCGGGCAACCTCGTCACGCTGCTGGAGGCCCCGTCGGTCAAGGACGAGCTGGCTCGCAACCAGGACTCGTGGCGCAAGGTCATCGCCGCCGGCGTCACCGGTGGGGTGCCGCTGCCGGGCTTCGGCGCGGCCCTGGCCTACTACGACCTGGCCCGCGCGCCGCGCAACAACGCGGCCCTGACGCAGGGGCTGCGCGACTACTTCGGCGCGCACACCTACCAGCGCATCGACACCGAGGGCACCTTCCACACCCTGTGGTCCGGCGATCGGTCCGAAATCACCGTCTGATCACCGCCTGATCACCGTCTGATCCGCCCGGGCTCGTGGCCGGGACGGGGCGTCGACGCGACACGCG
>JAVTVZ010000006.1:2339-3415 GCA_032229625.1 Dermatophilaceae bacterium
TCAGCGGGGTGCGCGGGTCGCGAGGATGCAGTCGCCGCAGAGGCCGCCGCGGCCTCGACCAGCGGGCAACCGGTAGTAGAGGCAGCAGCCGTTGCGGACGAAACGCGGCGGCGAGCCGACCAGCCGGCCGCCGTCGGCGAGGTCGCCGTCCAGGAGCGCGCCGAAGAGGCCGCGGGCGCGGTCGGCCAGGTGCGGACCGACGGCCGCGACGACGGTGACGGCCCCGCCGACCGCGGACGCGACGTTGCTGCGCCGGACGTGCCGAGGCAGCGGGGTGTCGGCCTCCACCGCGGCCGTGACCCGCTCGACGGTCGGCAACACCGTGTCGGCGAATACCTTTGCGGCCGTAGTCGGTTCACCTCCTGCGTCGGCGAGCTGCACCCCGTCCTCGGCGATCCCGAAGCGCACGCCGGCGTCCGTCGTGCGGCACCACGTCGCGCCGGGAGTCAACGGCAGCAGCCGCCCGTCGGCCCCGTCCCCCACCGCGGCCCCGAGCGCCGGGCTGAGCAGCCGCGAGACGAGATCGAGATGCACCAGCGACGCGCTCGCCCGCCGATCGGGCGACCCGACAGCTGCCTGGGTCCGCGCGATCCGCTGCGCCAGCAGGCGATCCAGGTCGTCCCCGGCCACCCGCACGGCGCCCTGCGCGACCGCAGCCGCCGGGTCGGCGAAGACATCGAGCGCGAAGAACGGGCCGTAAGGGCTCAGCGCCCGCGACACTGCGGTCAGCGACAAGGACATCCCCGCAGGCTAGGCGCCCGGGCGGCGCGGAGTCTGCCCGAGCGGCACCGACCGCGGGCCCCGCCCGCTCGTCACGACCGGGCGACGAACCGCTGCGCGAGCGACGTCGAGCGGCCCCACGGGCTCGCCGTCGTCGCTGCGCGCGCCAGTTCCCACGCCACGACATACGAGCGACCGGGGCGGGCCGTGGCCAGCCGATCGACGGTCGCGACGTCACCGACTCGGCTCGAGGTCGCGGCGTTGATCGCCCGCAGGAGCTGGCGGTGCGTCGCCGACGCGGGCACCCTGACCGTGACGAACTCGTGCCGGCTGGCCCCCCAGAGCGCCCGGTCCTC
>JAVTVZ010000007.1:0-20063 GCA_032229625.1 Dermatophilaceae bacterium
CCGGCGGCACTGCTGCGTTCATGGCGCCAGTGTCACCGCGACCACCGACAAGATTCGGACGGGACCGCGCGACACCGCACCGTCCGATGCTCAGGCGCGGCGAGTAGCGTGCGGCGTGGGGCCACCGACGAGGGAGTTCATGCTGTGAGAGTCGCCTTGTTCGTTCCGTGTTATGCCGACGTCCTGGAGCCGGAGTCGGGGATCGCCACCCTGCAGCTCCTGCGCCGCCTGGGCGTCGACCCCGACTATCCACGCGATCAGACGTGCTGCAGCCAGCCGATGGTCAACGCCGGGTTCCACGCGGAGTCCGTCAGCACGCAGGAGCACTTCGTGGCGACCTTCTCGGGCTACGACTACGTCGTGGCCCCTCCAACAGCTGCGTGCGCAACGTGCGCGAGAACATGACGGCGCTGGACCAGACCGAGGAGGTGCGCGCGGTGCGGGGCCGCGTCGTCGAACTCGTGGAGTTCCTGCACGACGTGCTCAAGGTCGCGCCTTCCCGTGGGCCGAATTCCCGCACAAGGTCACCTATCACGACAGCTGCTCCGCACGACGTTTCCTGCGCTCCTCGAGCATGAGCGAGCTGCGTGAGGAGCCGTATTCGAAGCCGCTGGCGCTGCTGAGCAAGGTCGCCGGTATCGAGATCGTCGAGACGAAGCGCCCCGACGAATGCTGCGGCTTCGGCGGCACGTTCTCGGTGCTCGAGCCCGCGACCTCGGTGAAGATGGGGCAGGACAAGGTGACCGATCACGCCTCGACGGGCGCGACGTACGTCGTCTCCGGCGACGGCTCCTGCACGATGCACCTCAAGGGCTGCGCCACGAAGATGGGCACCCCGATGAATTTCCTGCACATCGCCCAGGTCCTGAACGGAGACCGCGGATGATCCTCAACCATCGTCTCCAGCACGCCGAGGCCGCCTCGCCGCACGTCGTGCCCGCTCAGGAGACCGACGAGCCCCAGCCCCGCGGCGCGAAGATCCACGGCGATCACCCGATCGACCACGACGAGGCGGCGCAGCGCTTCATCGCCGCCCCGCAGCACGAGTCGACGCACGACGAGCGCCTGTGGGATCTGCGGCAGAAGCGCGACGGGCAGATGCACGGCATTCCCGAGTGGGAGGAGCTGCGCCACCACGCCTCGCAGATCAAGGAGCACACGCTCGCGCACCTGGGCGACTATCTCGAGCAGTTCTCCGACGCCGCGGCCGCCAACGGCGTGCACGTGCACTGGGCCCGCGACGGCGCCGAGCACAACCGGATCGTGCAGTCGATCATGAGCGACCACGGCGCGCGCAGCATCATCAAGTCCAAGTCGATGCTCACCGAGGAGTGCGACTTCCGCGACTACATGTCGGGCGTCGGGATCGAGGTCATCGAGACCGATCTGGGCGAGCGCATCCAGCAGCTCGACGACGAGGCACCGAGCCACATCGTCGTGCCGGCCACGCACAAGCTGCGCACGGACGTCGCGAAGGTCTTCGCGCGGACCCTCGGCACCGATCCGGACAACTCCGACGTGCACTATCTCGCCGAGCAGCAGCGCGAGAAGACCCGCCCGCTCATCCTCGAGGCCGACGCCGGCATGACCGGTGCCAATTACGCGGTCGCCGAGAACGGCGCGATCGTCGTGTGCACCAACGAGGGCAATGCCGACCTCTCGGCCAACGTGCCGCCCCTGCACATCGCCTCCATCGGTATCGAGAAGCTCATCCCCCGCGTCGCCGACCTCGGGGTGTTCATCCGGCTCCTGTCGCGCTCGGCGCTCGGCTCGCCGATCACGCAATACACCTCGCATTTCCGCAGCCCACGCCCCGGCGCCGAGATGCACGTCGTCATGGTCGACAACGGCCGCTCCGAGCGGCTCGGCGAGGACAAATTCTGGACGAGCCTGAAGTGCATCCGGTGCAGCGCGTGCATGAACACCTGCCCCGTCTTCCGGCGCTCCGGCGGGCTGTCCTACGGCGCGACGTATTCCGGGCCGATCGGGCTCATCCTCGACCCGACGATCAACCGCCGTCGGTATTCCTCGCTGCCGTATGCGTCGACACTCAACGGCTCGTGCACGAACGTATGCCCGGTGAAGATCAACATTCACGAGCAGATCTTCGAGTGGCGTCAGGTGATGGCGCAGGAGAAGCAGCCCGCGCTCGTCGAGCGCGCGGCGATGAAGGCCGCGGGGCTGCTGCTCTCGCACCCGAGTGCCTACCGGGTCGCCGTCGCGAACGCCGACCGCGCGCTGAGCGTGCTGCCGCAGTTCGCGATCGACATGCCGCTGAATCCGTGGGCCACGCCGGGCCGCGCGACGCCGTCGGCCCCCAAGGAGACCTTCCACCAGTGGTTCGCACGGACCGACGGTGGCACGAAGGAGGAGTCGTGAGCGCACGCGAGGACATCCTGGCCGCCGTCCGCCGCAACGCGCCGGCGGGTGACTTCCCCTTGCCGCCGGTGACCGTCTACCCCATCGACGACGGGGGCGAGCGCACCGGGCATTTCCTGACGACCCTGGCGAGCATGGGCGGCAAGGTCCTGTCGCCGCCCGCCGGTGACGCGGACGCGGGCGCCGCCCTGGGCAGCGCGCTGCGTGCGACGTTCCCCGACGCGGCCGTCACGGCCTCGGCCGTCCCCGAGGTGACCGGCAACCGCGACCTGGCCGCCGTGGCAGCCCAGCGCGACCTCGACGACGTCGACGTCGCCGTGGTGCGCGCCCGGCTCGCGGTCGCCGAGACCGGGTCGGTGCTCCTTGCCGGCGACGACCTCGTCGTCAACTCGGTGGCGTATCTGGCCCAGCATCTCGTCGTGCTCGTCGACCCGGCCGACATCGTGCCCGGCCTCCAGGACGCCTACCTGCACCCGGATTTCGGCGAGCACGCCTACCTCGTCTTCCACTCCGGGCCCTCGGCCACGGCCGACATCGAGGGCGTCCTCATCCACGGCGCCCAGGGCGTGCGCAGCCTGCACGTCGCCCTCGTGCCGCGAGGCTGAGGCTGGCCCGCCACGTCGACCAGGCCCCTGGCTGCCGGTGCCACCGGTCGGCAGCCAGGGGCCCGGACCTGCACCGATGCGTGCCAGACTGCCGCCCATGGCCCGCATCCGACTGGACTATCCCGACGACGTCTTCGTCTTCAGCACCCGGCTGGAGGTGCGCTTCGACGACATCAACGCCGGCATGCACCTGGCCAACGACCGGGTCGTCAGCCTCGTCGGTGAGGCCCGCTCACGCTTCCTGGAGCACCTCGGCCTGACCGAGCTGGGCACGCCGGAGCTGCCCGGCACGATCGTCGCCGACCTCGCGGTCACCTACCGCGCCGAGGCGCGGCTGCGCGACGTGCTGCGTCTCGACCTGGGGGTGACCGACGCGAACCGATACGGCGGCGACGTCGTGTGCCGGCTCGTGCGGGAGACCGACGGCGTGCTCGTCGCGGTCGCCAAGACCGGCATCGTCTTCTTCGACTACCACGGCACCAAGCGCCCGGCGAGCGCCCCGCAGGCCTTCCGCGACGCCGCCGCCCACGCGGCGACGCCCTGACGAGCCGTCGATCGTCCGGGCACGGGGCGGCCCCGACACCTGCAGGAGGTGCCGGGGCCGCGTGCCGTCCGCGTCGGTCAGGCCGTCGCCAGGCCCCGCAGGACGTACTGCAGGATGCCGTCGTTGCGGAAGTAGTCCGCCTCGCCGGGGGTGTCGATGCGCACGACCGCGTCGAACTCGATCGCCTCACCGCCGGACTTCGTCGCCGTGACGTGCACCGTCTTCGGCGTCGTCCCCTCGTTGAGAGCCTCGATCCCGGTGATGTCGAAGGTCTCGGTGCCGTCGAGGCCGAGCGAGTCGGCGTTCTGGCCTTGCGGGTACTGCAGCGGCAGGACGCCCATCCCGATGAGGTTGCTGCGGTGGATCCGCTCGTAGCTCTCGGCGATGACGGCGCCGACGCCGAGCAGCCGGGTGCCCTTGGCGGCCCAGTCACGCGAGGATCCCGAGCCGTACTCCTTGCCCGAGAGGATGACGAGCGGCACGCCCGCCTCCTGGTAGGCCTGGCTCGCCTCGTAGATCGTCGTCTGGGTGCCGTCGTCGAGGAAGTTGCGGGTGAAGCCGCCCTCGACGTTGTCGAGCAGCTGGTTGCGCAGCCGGATGTTGGCGAACGTGCCGCGGATCATCACCTCGTGGTTGCCGCGCCGCGAGCCGTAGGAGTTGAAGTCCTTCTTGTCGACCCCGTGCTCGGACAGGTAGACACCCGCCGGGCTGTCGGCCTTGATCGAGCCGGCCGGGCTGATGTGGTCCGTCGTCACCGAGTCGCCGAGCTTGGCGAGCACGCGCGCACCGGCGATGTCCTTGACCGGGGTCAGCTCCATCGTCATGCCCTCGAAGTACGGGGGCTTGCGCACGTAGGTCGAGGAGTCGTCCCACTCGAAGGTGTTGCCCTCGGGGGTCTGCAGGCCCTTCCAGCGCTCGTCACCGGCGAAGACGTCGGCGTACTGCGAGACGAACATGTCGCGGTCGATCGAGGAGGCGATCGTCTCCTCGACCTCCTGCGCGCTCGGCCAGACGTCCGCCAGGAAGACGTCGTTGCCGTCCTTGTCCTGACCCAGGGCCTGGGTCTCGAAGTCGAAGTCCATCGTCCCGGCGAGGGCGTAGGCGACGACCAGGGGCGGCGAGGCGAGGTAGTTCATCTTCACGTCGGGGTTGATGCGCCCCTCGAAGTTGCGGTTGCCCGAGAGCACCGAGGTGACCGCGAGGTCGTGCTCGTTGACCGCCGCGGACACGTCCTCGGGCAGCGGGCCCGAGTTGCCGATGCACGTCGTGCAGCCGTAGCCGACGAGGTGGTAGCCCAGGTCCTGCAGCGCGGGCCACAGGCCGGCCTTCTCGTAGTACTCGGTGACGACCTTCGAACCCGGCGCCATCGACGTCTTGACCCACGGCTTGACCTTGAGGCCCTTCTCGCTCGCCTTCTTGGCGAGCAGGCCCGCGGCGAGCATGACCGAGGGGTTCGAGGTGTTCGTGCACGAGGTGATCGAGGCGATCGAGACGATGCCGTGGTCGATCTCGAAGGACTTGCCGTCGCGGCTCAGCGTGACGCGCTTGTGCGGGCGGTCCGACCCGTCGCCCTCGTCGACCGGCTTGCTGCCGCCGTTGGCACCCTCGGGCGCACCCTGCGGCGTCGGGTCGCTCGCGGGGAAGCTGGAGCCCGCGCCGCGGTCACCCTCGTCGCCGTCGACGTACGTAGGCAGCACCTTGCGGAAGGACTCCTTGGCCTCCGAGAGCAGGATGCGGTCCTGCGGACGCTTCGGACCGGCGATCGAGGGGACGACCGTGGACAGGTCGAGCTCGAGGTGCTCGGAGAAGCGCAGCTCCTTGGCCGGGTCGAGCCACATGCCCTGTTCCTTGGCGTAGGCCTCGATGAGGGCGACCTGCTCGTCGCTGCGCCCGGTGAGGCGCAGGTAGTCCAGCGTGACCTCGTCGATCGGGAAAATCGCACAGGTGGAGCCGAACTCGGGGCTCATGTTGCCGATCGTCGCGCGGTTGGCCAGCGGGATCGAGGCGACGCCCTCGCCGTGGAACTCGACGAACTTGCCGACGACCCCGTGCTCGCGCAGCATCTGCGTGATGGTCAGGACGACGTCGGTCGCGGTGACGCCCGCGGGGATCTCGCCGGAGACCTTGAAACCGACGACGCGCGGGATGAGCATCGAGACCGGCTGGCCGAGCATCGCGGCCTCGGCCTCGATGCCGCCGACGCCCCAACCGAGGACGCCGAGGCCGTTCTCCATCGTCGTGTGGGAGTCGGTGCCGACGCAGGTGTCGGGGTAGGCGACGCCGTCGCGCTCCATGACGACGCGCGCGAGGTGCTCGATGTTGACCTGGTGGACGATGCCGGTGCCGGGCGGGACGACCTTGAAGTCGTCGAACGCACCCTGGCCCCAGCGCAGGAATTGGTACCGCTCACCGTTGCGCTCGTACTCGAAGTCGACGTTGCGCGCGAAGGCGTCCGAGCGACCGTAGACGTCGATCTGCACGGAGTGGTCGATGACGAGCTCGGCCGGGGAGAGGGGGTTGACCTTGTCGGCCGAACCGCCGAGGTCTTCGACGGCCTCGCGCATCGTGGCGAGGTCGACGATGCAGGGCACGCCGGTGAAGTCCTGCATGATGACGCGCGCCGGGGTGAACTGGATCTCGGTGTCGGGCTGGGCGTCCTCGTCCCAGCCGCCGAGGGCGCGGATGTGGTCGGCGGTGATGTTCGCGCCGTCCTCGGTGCGCAGCAGGTTCTCCAGCAGCACCTTGAGGCTGTAGGGCAGCGTCGCGTGGCCCTCGACCTTGTCGATGCGGAAGATCTCGTAGGACCGGTCCCCGACCTTCAGGGTGTCCTTGGCCTGGAAACTGTCGGGTGCTGTGGTCACGACGGGGCTCCTTCGCTGTCGATGTGGCACGTGGCTGAGGCTGCGTCGACGTGCTCGACCCTGCGGGGCGATCGCCGACCGATCTCTGCGGTGACGCGCACGGATCGACGCTGCGCGAGACCGAAGATATCTTGATATCGAGATAAATTACCACAACGTCGCCCGCGGGGCAGCCCGTGAGCACCGGTGTCGTCACCGATCCTGCCGCAGCACGCGATGGAAGTCAGGCCAGGTGAGCCTTACTTGGAGGCGTCGCGACCGGTGCCCGCAGCGATCGGCCGCAGCGTCGCGAGGCACTCGACGTGGTGGGTCATCGGGAAGGCGTCGTAGGCGACGAGCTCGTCGAGCGCGTAGCCCAGCTCGGCCAGCCCCGCCAGATCGCGGGCCAGCGCGGCGGGGTCGCACGCGACATACACGACCGCCCGCGGCGCCAGCGCCAGGACCTGCGCCATCACCGCCCGGGCGGCGCCCGCGCGCGGCGGGTCGAGCACGACGAGGTCGACGGCGTCGCCGCCCTCGAGCAGCGGCGCGAGCGCCTCCTCGACGCGCTGGGACCGCCACTCCAGCTGCTCGATGTCGGCGGTGTCGCGCTCGGCGTCCGCGACCGCCCGCTCGTCGCCCTCGACGGCCAGCACGGCACCCTCGGGGCCGACGAGGTCGGCGAGGGCCCGCGCGAAGAGCCCGACCCCGGCGTAGAGGTCGAGCGCGCGCTCCCCCGGCCGCGGATCCAGCTGCGTGAGCACCCGCTCCAGGAAGGCCGACGCGGCGCCCGGGTGCACCTGCCAGAAGCCACGAGCGCCGAGGTCGATGCGTCCGCGCCAGCGGCTCGTGACGACCTCCTCGGTGATCTGCGGGGTGTCGCGCAGCCCGCCCGGCACGGCGACGCTCACCGCGTCACCGACCGAGGGCGCGACGACGTCGACGGCACGCTGCCGCGGCCAGCGCGTACTCAGCACGCCTGTCGCGACGACCTCCTCGCGGGCGATGAGGCAATCGCGCACCGGCAGCACCTCCCGCGTGTGGAAGGGCCGCAACCCCGCGCGCCCGGCGCGGTCGACCGCGAACTCGACCCGGGTGCGCCAGCGCAGCCCGTCGGAGTCGCCCGGCAGCGGCTCGACGACGACGTCCCGCTCGATCCCGGCCAGGCGTGACAGCTGCTCGCGCACGACCTCCGCCTTGAGCCGGCGCTGATAGGCCAGGTCGGCATGCTGCAGGTCGCAGCCGCCGCAGCCGCCGGGCCCGGCATACTCACACGGCGGCGTCACCCGGTGCGGGCTCGCGGTCTGCACGACATCGGCGTCCGCGAAGACGAACCGGTCCCCCGCCTTGCCGCGCGTCACGACCGCCTGCACGACCTCCCCGGGCAGCGCGTGCCGCACGAAGACGACCCGGCCGTCCTCGTCACGGGCCACCGCGTGGCCGCCGTGCGCATAGCGCGTGGTCGTCAGCGTCAGCCGCGTGCCGACCAGCGACGGCCCGCTCATCGCCGCACCGGCAGCTCGGGCCCGGGGCCGGCGGACGATCGCCCGGCCGGGCCGGTGTCGGTGTACCACGCCTCCTGGCCCTCCGAGGACGACAGCTGCCACGGCACGCTGACCATCATGACCCCGGGGGTGAAGAGCAAGGCGGCCTTGAGCCGCAGCGCGCTCTGGTTGTGCAGGATGTGCTCCCACCAGTGCCCGACGACATACTCCGGCACGTAGACGGTGAGCACGTCCCGCGGATAGCGCTCCCGCACGTCCTTGACGTAGTCCAGGATCGGCCGCGTAATCTCGCGGTAGGGCGAGTCGAGCACTCGCAGCGGCACCGGGATCCCGCGGGCGTCCCACTCGCGCATGAGCTCGCGCGTCGCGTCGGGATCGACGCCGACGGTGACGGCCTCCAGGTAGGAGGGCCGCGAGGCCCGCGCGTAGGCCAGCGCCCGCATCGCGGGCTTGTGGATCTTGCTGATCAGGACGATCGCGTGGACCCGCGAGGGCAGCGCCCGCTCCTCGCGCGGGTCGTCGGACAGGGCCAGCTCCGCCTCGATCGAGACGTAGTGCTTGCGCACGCCCGCCATGAGGAAGTAGAGGACGACCATCGCGGCCACGGCATAGCCGGCCCCGTGCAGGAACTTCGTCGCCAGCACGACGACGAGCACGAGCCCGCTCATCACGGCCCCGACGCCGTTGATCACGCGGGAGCGCTGCATCCGGGCGCGCACGCGGGGGTCCGGCTCGTCGCGTAGGTGCCTGTTCCAGTGCCGGATCATGCCGATCTGGCTCAGGGTGAAGGAGACGAAGACGCCGACGATGTAGAGCTGGATGAGCGCGGTGACCTTGGCGTCGTAGAGGACGATGAGCACGATCGCGGCCCCGGCGAGGATCATGATGCCGTTGCTGAAGGCGAGCCGGTCGCCGCGCTGCGACAGCTGCCGCGGCAGGAAGCCGTCGCGCGCGAGCACCGAGGCGAGCACCGGGAAGCCGTTGAAGGCGGTGTTGGCCGCGAGGATGAGGATGACGCCCGTCACCGCGGCGATGAAGAACACCCCGGGCGGGAAGTTGTCGAAGACCGTGTGGGCGAGCTGACCGATGACGGTCTCCTGCACGTAGCTGTCCCCGACCGGCGCGCCGTCGCGGTAGAGCTGCGTCGCCGGGTCCTCCGCGAACTGTAGCCCGGTCACGTGCGCGAGCGTGATCATCGACATGAGCATCGTGACGGCGATCGTGCCCATGAGCAGCAGCGTCGTCGCGGCGTTGCGGCTCTTGGGCTTCTGGAAGGCCGGCACGCCGTTGGAGATCGCCTCGACGCCGGTCAGGGCCGCGCACCCCGAGGAGAAGGCCCGCAGCAGCAGGAACGCGAAGGCCACCGTCGTCAGCTGCTCGTATCCCGCCTCGGGCAGCAGCTGCAGGTCCGCGCTCGGGGCCGCCGGCAGCGTGCCCGACAGGTGCCGCGCGAAGCCCCACAACCCCATCCCGACGATGCCGATCATGAAGGCGTAGGTCGGCACCGCGAAGGCCGCCCCGGACTCGCGCACCCCGCGCAGGTTGACGGTCGTCAGGACGACGACGAGCACCACCGCGACCGGCATCTCGTGACCGCGCACCCAGGGCAGCGCGGCAGCGGCGTTCTGCACGCCGGAGGACACCGACACCGCGACCGTCAGCACATAGTCCACGAGCAGCGCGCTGGCGACCGTCATCCCCGCGCGCGGCCCGAGGTTGACGGTCGCGACCTCGTAGTCGCCGCCGCCGGAGGGGTAGGCGTGCACGTTCTGTCGGTAGGAGGCGACGACGACGACCATGACCGCGACGACCGCGAGCCCGACCTGCCACGAGTGCAGCATCGCCATCCCGCCACCGGCGATCGCCAGGGTCAGCAGGATCTCGTCGGGGGCGTAGGCGACCGAGGAGAGGGCGTCGCTGGCGAAGACCGGCAGCGCGATCCGCTTGGGCAACAGCGTCTCGCCGAGGCGGTCGCTGCGCATGGCGCGGCCCAGGAGGACGCGCTTGAAGGCACGGCTGGCGTTCGACACCCGATCAGCGTAGGACCGAGCACCGACAGGTCCACACTCCGCGGCGTGGCGGCGCTCGAGCCGCGTGTCGGTGCCCGCCCGGTCCGGCACACCCGCGTGCACCGCCGTGTACCGTCGCATGCGTGCACTTCGTCATCATGGGCTGCGGCCGGGTGGGGGCCACGCTGGCCCTGAGCCTGGAGGAGCAGGGCCACGACGTGGCGGTCATCGACCAGTCCCGCGCGTCCTTCCGACGGTTGGGCCCCGATTTCGAGGGTCGTCGGGTCACCGGCATGGGCTTCGACCGCGACACCCTCGTCAAGGCGGGGATCGAGCAGGCCTACGCCTTCGCCGCCGTGAGCAGCGGCGACAACTCCAACATCCTCGCCGCGCGCGTCGCCCGCGAGACCTACGGCGTCGCCAACGTCGTCGCCCGCATCTACGACCCGGGCCGCGCCGAGCTCTATCAGCGCCTCGGCATCCCCACGGTCGCGACCGTGCGATGGACCGCCGACCGAGTGCTGCGCCGCCTGCTGCCGCACGGGTCGGTCCCGCAGTACACCGACCCCAGCGGCAACGTCGTCGTCGCCGAGTTCGCCACGCACCAGGGCTGGATCGGCAAGCCGATCACGTGGATCGAGGAGCGTGTGGGCGCGCGGGTCGCCTACATCGCCCGGCTCAGCGAGGGGATGGTGCCGACCCGCGACACCGTCTTCCAGGACAAGGACGTGCTCAACCTCGTCTGCGCGTCCGGCGACGTGCTGCGCATCGAGCGCATCCTGGAGTCCCCGCCGCCGACGGACTGACCAGCCCTGGGTCGCGACCCGCATCGTGATCCGCACCGCGACCAGCCCGCCCCTGAACGCCCGCCCTCGGCGCGGGCACGGAAAGGACCACCATGCGCGTCGTCATCGCCGGCGCCGGCAGCGTCGGCCGCTCCATCGCCCGCGAGCTCATCGGCAACGGCCACGAGGTGCTGCTCATCGACAACGACGCCGACGACGTGCAGTCGAGCCGGGTGCCGGACGCCTCCTGGCTGCTCGCGGACGCCTGCGAGCTGACCGCCCTGCACGAGGCCGGCCTGGAGACGTGCGACGTGGTCGTCGCCGCGACCGGTGACGACAAGGTCAACCTCGTCGTCTCGCTGCTGGCCAAGACGGAGTTCGGGGTGCCGCGGACGGTGGCCCGGGTCAACAACCCCAAGAACGAGTGGATGTTCGACGAGGGCTGGGGCGTCGACGTCGCCGTGTCCACGCCGCGCCTGATGACCGCGCTCGTCGAGGAGGCCGTCTCGGTCGGCAACCTCGTGCGGATCTTCGAATTCCAGCAGTCCCAGGCGATCCTCGTGGAGATGACACTGCCCCCGACGAGCCCGTGGGCGACCCGGCGCGTCGGTGAGGTGCCGTGGCCGACCGACACGGTGCTGACCTGCCTGGTGCGCGAGCAGCACGCGATGGCGCCCTCGGTCGACGACCTCCTCGAGGTCGGCGACGAACTGCTGCTCGTGACCTCCGTGGACTCCGAGCGGGCGCTCGAATGCCTGCTCAACCCCGACATGGCACTGCGCCCCGAGGACGACTTCGACTGAGCGACGACGTCGACCGAGCTCTCGCCGACCCCTGCGGCGACCGGGCACCGACCGCGCAGCAACCGGCCCGGACCGACGCACGTCGATCCGGGCCGACGCACGTCGGTGCGGGCCGCGGGTCAGCGCTGGTCGCCGCCGCGGGGTAGGAGGTCGTAGCGCGGGTTGAAGATCGTCGCGCGGCCTCTCTTCTGCATGACGCGACCCCGCACGCGCATCCGCACGCCGGGGTCGATGCCGAGGATCTCGCGGCGGCCCAGCCACACGACGTCGAGGGCTCCGGTGCCGTCGAACAACTCGGCGACGACCGCCGGCACGCGCCCGCGCGGCGGGACCGAGACGCTGCGCACGACGCCCACGCAGTCGATGAGGCTGCGGTCGGCGACCTCGGCGATCTTGTCGGCCCCGATGCGCTCGACGTGCGAGGACAGCTCGGAGGCGTCCAGCTCGTCCGTGCTCCGGGTCAGGTGGTCACGCAGGCGGGCGAGGAAACCCATGATCGGTCAGCGGATCTCGGTGATCTCCGGCCCGCGGTCGAAGGGCCGCAGGTCGTCGGTGGACACGGGCTCACCGGCGGGGTCGCCGGGCGCCGGCTCGGCCGGCGCCTCCGGGGGCAGCCGCAGAGGCAGCAGCTCGCGCGGGGCCATCGGCTCGCCGCCGCGGTCGACGACCGTGACGTGCAGCAGGTCGATGAAGGGCTGGGCGGCCTCGTCGTCGGCGGCCGCGGGGCCGCTGAGCACCCCGCGCAGGAACCACCGCGGCCGGTCGATGCCCAGGAAGCGCATCGCGGTGGTGACGCCGCGCCCGTCCGCCCCGCGACCGGGCACGCGCACGACGAGCTCGGTGCCGAAGGGGCCCTCCTGCTCGCTCGCGCTGCCGCCGGACCCACCGGAATCGGCGAGGGACGCCGCGATCTCGGCGCGGATCTCGTCCCAGATGCCCGTCGACTTCGGCGCGGCGAAGGCCTGCAGCTGCAGCTGGGAGTCCCCCAGGTGGATCCGCACCGCGGTGACGTCGCCGGTCGACTGATCCATCTCCATCGACATCACCAGGCCCTGGATGCCCGGCAGGAGGATCGCGCCGAGATCCACGAGCCCCTCGCGGGAGGCCAGGGAGCCGACGTCGAAGGGGCCCACCTCGGGGTCGTACGGCGCCCGCGACCCGCTCGCGGGGGCGCCCGGGTCGCCCGCGGCCGCCTCGTCCGGGCGCGCCGCGGAGCTGTCGGCAGGGCCCTCGACGAGCGTGTCGGTGCCCTCCGATGTGTCGGTCGCCGCGCGCTTGCGCCGGAACAATGCCATGCCTCAGTCCTCCTGCCGATCCCGGGCACCTGTGCGGGCCGGGCTGATGGTGGGCCGCCGATCGGAGGACGACATGCCCAGTCCGCCGGTCGAGCCGTGTCCAGTGTCCCCCCGAACCGACTCCGAGAGCACATCGGCCTCGACGACCTCGACCTGCGCCACCTGCTGCACGAGCAGCTGGGCGATGCGGTCGCCGCGGCTGATCCGCACCGCCTCGCCGGGATCGGTGTTGAGGAGGTTGACGAGGATCTCGCCTCGGTAGCCGGAGTCGATCGTCCCCGGAGCGTTGACGATCGTCAGGCCGTGCCGCGTCGCGAGCCCGGACCGGGGGTGCACGAACCCCACCCACCCCGACGGGATCTCGACCGCGACGCCCGTGCCGACCAGGGCCCGTCGTCCGGGCTCGATCGTCACGTCGTCGCGGGCGCACAGGTCCAGCCCCGCGTCGCCGGGACGCGCGTAGGACGGCAGCGGCAGACCCGGATCGAGTCTGCGCACCGGCAGCCGTAGCGCGGTCAGCTCGCGCACTCCTTGCAGATGGGCTGCCCGCCGGACTCCCCCGCGAGCTGGCTGCGGTGGTGGACCAGGAAGCAACGGCTGCAGGTGAATTCGTCCGCCTGCTTGGGGATGACGCGGACCGACAGCTCCTCACCGGAGAGGTCCGCCCCCGGCAGCTCGAAGCCCTCGGCCTGCTCGGTCTCGTCGACGTCGACGCTGGATGAGCCCTTGTCGACGCGACGGGACTTCAGCTCCTCCAGAGAGTCCTCGTTGAGGTCGTCGTCATCGGTCTTGCGTGGTGCGTCGTAGTCAGTGGCCATGCGGCTGGTCTCTCCTCGTCCCAACGTGTCCCGGCGCCCGCCTCGCGCGGGCTCGGTGAACACCAGGTCACCGAGCACGAGATCGTGGGCACCGTGCGCCGTTTCCCACCGGTCCGGACACCGCGAACGGTGCGAACTGCGAGGGTCGAGGCGTCCGGCGCACACGCGCGGGCCGACGCGGGGATTGTGCCTTATACAGGGCCGGTAAACGCGCCAGGGGCCCGTGAGATTCCGCGTGCGTGTCGCGAGCCGCCCGCCCCAGCGGCGCGCAGGTCGACGTGCAGGTCCTCCAGCAGGTCGCCACGCAAGGTCGTGACGGGAGCGCCGACCGGGCTCGTGAGCTCGACATGCGCACGACGCACGAGCGTCATCCACAGGTCACCGGGTGATTCGCCGTGGATGTGTGCCAGGCCATAGGCTCTGGGCGTCCCCGACGACCGGACGCTCCCGATGACGCCAGCGCCCACCGTCGACCCTGAACCCTCACCAGGAGGTGGAACATGTCCGAACTCACCCTCGCACTTCGCACCCGCACGCAGGACGCTCTGGAAGCACTCGCACAGGCACAGGCCGATGACGACGAACTTCTCGCGCATGTCCGCCTCGGCGAGCTGAACTCCCTCGCCCGCACGGCCGCCGAGCACGACCTCGACGTGCCGGAGCTGCACCCCTTCGCGACGCCCGCGCTCGTCTGACACCGCGCTCGTCCGACACCGAGCTGCGCCGGTCTGCCGATCGGGAGGCCACATCACGGCACTGAGCCCCGGACCCACGGTCCGGGGCTCAGTGTGTGTCGGCGCTCGTGCTGCCATCCCGAGATGGGCTACTCCGGCAGGCCGCGCAGCAGCTCCCGCAACTCGGCGTGGACGCCGGGGCCGGCGGCCACCGTGCCGTGCGCGTCGGGGCGTGAGCCCTCGACGCCGCTGACGATCCCGCCCGCCTCCGTGACCAGCAACCAGCCGGCGGCGATGTCCCACGAGTGCACCCCGCGCTCGTAGTAGGCGTCGAGCCGCCCCGCGGCGACCGCGCACAGGTCGAGGGCGGCGCTGCCGCCGCGGCGGATGTCCCGGACCCGCGGCAGGAGGTGCACGAGCCGGCGCGCCTGATCGCGCCGCACCTCGGGTCGATAGCCGAATCCCGTGCCCAACAGGGCCAGCTCCAGGGTGTCGGGGCGGGTGGTGGCCAAGTCGCGCGACGTGACGCCGGTCTGCGACGTGACGCCGGCCTGCGACGTGACGCCGGTCTGCGACGTGACGCCGGTCTGCGACGTGACGCCGTGCGCCGCGGCCTCGCGCGCCAGGACCGACCAGTCCTGCGACGCACTCACCCGCGCCCCGCCGCCCTCGTGCGCGCTGTAGACGAGGCCGGCAGCCGGGTGCGCGACGGCGCCCGCGACGGGACGCCACGCGCCGTGCACGCCCGGATCGCCGACGACGACGGCGACCGAGACGGCATACTCCTCGATGCCGTAGAGGTAGTTGACGGTCCCGTCGATCGGGTCGAGGACCCACGTGAGGTCGCTGCGCCCGGCGCGCGCGCCGCCCTCCTCGCCGTAGACGGCGTCCTGGGGGCGCAGCTGCGCGAGTCGCTCGCGCAGATGGGTCTCGGCGGCGGCGTCCATGACGGTGACGACGTCGGTGCGGCTGGACTTGGTCGAGACGGCAAGGTCGCGCGGGCGCTCGTCGCGCACGATGCGCCCCGCCTCGACCGCCAGGTCGCGCGCGATCCGCTCCAGCTCGGCCACCTGCGCCGGCGCGGCACGGTCCCCCGGGTCGGGCGCGGGCCTCGGGTCGCTCATCGGGCGCTGCCGTCGGCGGGTCGGTCGGCGGCAGGTCCGTCGGCGGCGGGTCCGTCGTCGGCTCCGTCGGCGACGGCGGCCTCCTCGGCGACGGCCGGCCGCTGGGCGCGCGGGTTGGCGCAGCACCCGGCCGGGCAGTGCGGCGGGCGGTCACCGGCGCGGCGGGACGCGGCGCGCTGCGCGGCGAGATCGACGAGGCCGGCGACGAATTCGGCGTCGTCGCGCACCGTCGGCACCCGGCGCATCGCGAGCCCGAGCTCCGCGGCGGTCTGCGCGGCCTGCTCGTCGAGGTCGTAGACGACCTCCATGTGATCGGAGACGAAGCCGATCGGCACGACGACGACCGCGCGCACGCCCTGCTCCGCGACCTGCGCCAGGGCGTCGTTGACGTCCGGCTCGAGCCACGGGTCCCGCGGCGAGCCGGACCGGGAGCAGTAGGTGAGGCTGTGCCCCGGCTCGGCGCCGAAGCGCTGCGTCACGGCGTCGACGATGTGCGCCCGGACCCGCTCGTGCGCCTCGACATACCCGCCGGGGGTCTCGGGTGGGCCGGACGTCTCGTTCATCCAGTCGGGGATCGAATGCGTGACGAACATCACATGGATGCGCTCGGCGATCTCGTCCTGCGGGATCCCCGTCTCGCGCGCCAGACCCTCGACCCCCTCGATGGTGAGCCGCGCCATCGGCGCCAGGAAGGCCGGGGTGAGCCCGTAGGGCCGCAGCACGTCCAGCGCCGGGACGCCCGCCGCGTCCGGCCCGACCGCTCCCACCTGCGCGACCGCCTCGGCCAGGGCCTCCCGATAGACCCGGCACGAGGAATACGACGGGTAGGCGCTCGTGACGATCGTCAGCACCTCACCCAGGCCCGACTCCCCCGCCTGCCGCAGCGTGTCGGGCACCTCCGGCGGGGTGTTGCGGTTGGCCCACAGCACCGGCACGCTCGAGCCACGCGTGGCGAGCTCGGCCTCCAGCGCGGCGATGAGGCGCCTGTTCTCGTCGTTGATCGGGCTGACCCCGTCGCGGGCGTAGTAGTGCTGCGCGACCTCGTCGAGCCGCTCGCGGGGGACGCGCCCGCCGGTGACGCGCTCGAGGAAGGGCATGACCTCCGGCACGCTCTCCGGGCCACCGAAGGACAGCAGGAGGACCGCGTCGTAGGGGGCCAGCGGGTCCGGCTGCTGCCCTCGCGCCCCTGCTGGGCCCGAGCGCGGGTCCGATGACTGGTCGAACGACTGATCGGCAGGACGGTCCGGCGCTGAGGTGCTCATGGCTACAGACCCTAACGAGGCGCGTCGCCCGGCTCTCGGCACGCCGACACCTGCGCGGGCTCGGGGCCCGGGCCGGCGACGACCTCCCCCGCTCGCTCCCCCGGTCGCTCCCCCGCTCGCGCGGCGAGGGGCACACGATGTCCTCGGCGCGGCGGCCGTGTGCGTTTCCCCCTGCGTCCCCGGCCTGGGTAGGCTGACCGGGGCCCCGGCTGGCTTCCGCCACCGTATCTACCAGCGACGGATCTACCAGCGACGGCAACCTCGGGCGGCAACCTCGGGGTCGAGTGGGGGCGACGACGACCTGGAGAACACATGCCCGACCTGCACCTCATCGGCGTCCACGAGGACGGCGCGCGCCTGCTGCTGTCCGGACGCGGCGGCGAGGAATTCACGCTGCCGATCGACGACGCCCTGCGCGCGGTGCTGCGCCGCGAGTATGCGCAGCTGCGGCCCCCCAGCGAGCCCATGCGCCCGACCGAGGTGCAGGCCATGATCCGCGCGGGGGCGACCGCGCAGGAGGCCGCGGAGCGCGCCGGGTGGTCGGTGGACAAGGTGCACCGCTACGAGGGGCCGATCCTCGCCGAGCGCGAGCACATCGCCCGCCTCGCCGGGGACGCCCACGTGCCGAGCCACACCGGGCAGACCGTCTCGCTCGCCGAGCGCGTCGAGGCGCGCCTGGAGCAGCGCGGCGTCGCGACCGGCGAGGTCGAGTGGGATTCGTGGCGCTCCGAGGACGGACAGTGGACGGTCGAGATGGCCTTCCCCGCCGGGGGGCGGCGGCGCGTCGCGTCGTGGCACTTCTCCCGCTCCTCGATGACCGTCTCCCCGGTCGACGACGAGGCCCGCTGGCTGACCGGCGACGACCCGCGCGGCGACGACACGCCGGCCCCGTCGCGCACGACCCTGCCCACGGCCGACGCGGGCCATGCCCGCAGCGGCCCGGCCGACGCGGCGCGCACCGCGAGCGCGTCGCCTGCCGTCACTGCGGGCGGGTCCCCGGCAGTCCGCGCGGGAGTCCGCGTGCCGCCGGCGGCACGTGGCGGCGACACCGCCCGGACCACCGAGGCGACCGCTGCCGACACCGGCGTCGACCAGGGCGGCTCCGGCGCGCACGGCGCCTGGATGCCGCACGGCACCTCGTCGTCGGCCTCATCGGCCTCGTCGGCGTCATCGGTCGAGTCGGCCCCCGAGCAGGGCGGCCGCGCGCCGCGCGCGACCCACGACCCCGACAGCGAGCTGACCGCCGGGCTGCGCGAGCGCGCTGCGCAGCGCGGCCGGCGTCGCCCGCGTCGACTGCCGCGGGCCGAGTCCGCCGACGAGGCCCGCGGGTCGCGCGCCGGCGCGGGCCCCGAGGCCTCGCGCCGCGCGCCGGGCCCGGCCGCGCGCTCGCACGCCGCGACCCAGGCCCCGACCGACCGCACCGCGCACTCCGAGGAGCCGCGGGCGGGTGAGCCCTCGGCGACGTCGCCGACCGCGATCCCGGACACCGGCCTCGCGCCCGACCCGGACGCGGTGCCGCTGGCGCCCTTCGACTACGACCCGCAGCGCGACGGGCTGCCTCCGGCCGCGCACGCCGACCCCCAGGAGGACGGCCTCGACGGCCAGATGGGCGAGCTCTCGCCCGCCGAGGCGTCGGGCGCCCACAGCTCGGGCAGCGCGTCGGCCGGCACCGGCCGGACGCTCGAGCCGACCGACAAGACCGAAGTGACCGACACCGCCGCGCCGACCGACACCGCCGATGTCGCCGGTGAGGCCGGGATCGCCGAGACGCTCGGGGCCTCCGACGCGTCGGACGCCCCGAAGCCGACGGCCAAGCGGGCCCGCTCGTCGCGCCGCCGTCCCCAGCCCGCGGCCACCGCGCCGCAGGCCGGCTCGGCCGAGGCCGCGACGCCCGCGACGCGTGCGACGCGCGCGTCGGCGGCCGACCCGGACGCCACCCTCACGCCCACCCTCACACCCACCCTTACGCCCGCGGACTCGCCGGTGGGCGCTGACCAGGGCGCGGCTGCTCCGCTCGTCGCCACCTCGCCGACGTCGGCCACCGCGTCCTCGACCCCGGCCACCGCGTCGTCGACAGCCCAGTCGTCGACAGCCCAGTCGTCGACAGCCCAGTCGCCGACCACCGACCCCGTCGCCTCGGCGCCCCGAGACTCGCGGCCCGAGGCGCTGCACGGGCACAGCGAGCCCGAGCTGCCCTGGGACGAGGACGAGAGCGCGCAGGACGACTCCTCCCGCAGCGTCACCGCCGCCGAGGCCGACAGCGAGGCCACCGCGCAGCTGACCCCCGCGCCGCAGGACGCCGCGCAGCAGTCCACCGCGCCGCAGACCTCCGGGCAGCAGTCCACCGAGGAGCCGGCCACCGACGAGCCGGCCGCTGCGGAGTCGACGGCCCCGCGGGCCGAGGCCGAGCCGGCCGAGGCGCCGCCGGCCACCCCGACGACCGCTGCGCAGGCGGCGGCCTCTGAGGATTCCGCTCCCGAGGCATCGACGGACGAGGCCACAGCCGGCTCCTCGACCGCCGATGGC
Organism: Dermatophilaceae bacterium; assembly: GCA_032229625.1. Taxonomy (GTDB): domain Bacteria; phylum Actinomycetota; class Actinomycetes; order Actinomycetales; family Dermatophilaceae; genus Kineosphaera. The sequence continues at coordinate 19,170 of JAVTVZ010000007.1, forward strand.
TCGGCTCCCGATGGCTCGACACGCGACAGCTCGACACACGACAGCTCGACTGCCGAGGCCTCGACTGCCGAGGCCTCGACGGCCGATGCCTCGACGCCGCAGGTGGCGGCGTCGGCATCCGGTGACACCCGCGGGCCGGCGTCACCGGCTGCGGCCCCGACGTCCACCACCGGGCCGGCCGCATCACGCGGCGGGGGGCGGCAGCGCCCCGCGAGCGGGAGTCGCTCCGGTCGTGGTGGCGCGCAGCCGGCGCGGCAGGCGCCCGGCGGCCGCGCGCCGAGCGGTGCCGCGTTCGGCGCGCCCCAGGGCGGCACCACGCGCAACCGCCCGGGGCAGGCCGCGTCCGGCGCGGCGGGCGCGCAGGGCACGTCCGCCACGACCGGCCCCGCGCAGCGCAAGAAGGCGCCCGCGCCGGGCACGACAGCAGCCGAGTCGGCGCAGGCGACTCCGGCATCGCGGGCCACACCGGCCACACCGGCAGCACCGGCCGCCAAGGGCTCCCCCGCCGGCGCCCCCGAGGCCAAGCCCCGTCAGCCGCAGCGCCCGGCGGCTCGCCGCGGTCGCGCGAGCGTGCCGTCGTGGGACGACATCATGTTCGGCGCCAAGCACCCGACCGAGTGAGCGACGAGCCGGGCGCAGAGGACCGGTGCGGGCCGAGTCCGCGACGAGTGACCGGTCGCGGATCCGCCCGGGCCGCCGCCGCGTCCGGGCGCAGTGGTGGGCGACTCAGCGGTCAGCGCACGTGCGGCCCGCCGTGCTCGCCGACGCCGTGCAGGTGGACTCCGCCGCAGGCGACTCAGCGGTAGGCGAGGAGCGGGATCTCGAGTTCATCGGGGGTCAGCGAGCCGTGCAGCCCGAGCAGCGACCGCAGCTCCTGGCGGTGGACGCGGCTGT
>JAVTVZ010000008.1:0-19606 GCA_032229625.1 Dermatophilaceae bacterium
CCCGCGACGACGGTGATGAAGGTGCGCACGATCGGCACGAAGCGCCCGATGACCAGCGCCTTGTTGCCGTGCTTGTCGAAGAACGCGGTGGTCTGGTCGAAATACTTGCGCTTGAGGAAGCGGCCGTCGCGGTCGTAGAGCGGGGCGCCGAGCGCGCGACCGATCTCGTAGCCGACGATGTTGCCCAGGAGCGCCGCGATCGACAGGATCACGCAGGCCGGCACGATGCCGAAGGCCACGTCACCGCGGCGGATGAACATGCCGACGGCGAACAGCAGGGAGTCGCCGGGCAGGATCGGGAACAGGAGACCGCACTCGATGAACACGATCGCCGTGCTCACCCAGAAGAAGCTGGTCCCGAATCGCGTGAGCAGGTATTGCGGATCCATCCAGTCGATGGTCGGTGGCATGAACACGGCCACCACGGTACGGGAGTCGGCGCGTGCCACCGTGTCGGTCCGCTGTGCGAGCCCTGTGGTGCCCTCTGGGGCGGACTCTGTGGCGGACTCTGGGGCGCGCCCTGTGGCAGGGGTGTCGCAGCCGCCGGTCGGGCCGGCCGTCGGGGTGGGGCCGTGGGTCGGGCCGGTGCCGCCGGACCCGCGCCTGGACCCCGAGTTGCTGGCCGCGGGCGATGCCCGCAACGTCGTCGACGCCTACCGGTACTGGCGACACGAGGCGATCGTCGCGGACCTCGACGAGCGCCGCCACGAGCTGCACGTCGCGGTGGAGAACTGGGGCCACGACTTCAACATCGGCTCGGTCATCCGCACCGCCAACGCGATGAACGTCGCGGCCTTCCACATCGTCGGGCGCCGCCGCTGGAATCGTCGCGGCGCGATGGTCACCGACCGCTACCAGCACGAACATCACCACGCCGACGTCGACGCGCTCGTCGCGTGGGCCGCCGGTCGGCCCGGCGACACCGCGGGCGAGTCGCTGCCGATCATCGGGGTCGACAACGTGCCCGGCGCGGTGGCCCTGGAGACCTACGCGCTGCCGCGGCGGTGCCTGCTGCTCTTCGGGCAGGAGGGTCCGGGGCTGAGTGTGCCGGCGATCGCCACGTGCCGCGACGTGCTCGAGATCGCGCAGTTCGGCTCCACGCGGTCGATGAACGCCGGCGCCGCGGCCGCGATCGCCATGCACGCCTGGGTGCGCGCCCACGTCTTCGCGCAGCACCCGTAGGCGGGACACGACCTCCTCGAGCTCGGTGGCCCGACGCGCGGGGTGCGCGGGGCGGTGGCGCGGGCGCGCGTCCGCCGTCAGGGCTGGATGCTGTCGAGGATCCGCTGGGCGGTCTGGGCGTCGACGCCGCGGCTCGCCAACTCCTGCTGCAGCTTCGCGCCGACCTGCTGCGGCGAGGTGTCGCGCAGCTTGTCGATCTCCGCGGCCCAGCGATCGGCGTCGGTGACGCCGTTGTCCTTGAGGGTCTGGGCGATCTCGTCGGTCGAGGCGCTGGAGAGGTCGACGCGCTCGCGGACCTGCTGGGCGGCCGAGCTGGCGGCCGCGCCCGCCTGCTGGGCCGCGGAGCTGGCGGCCGCGCCCGCCTGCCCGGCCGCAGAGCTCGCCGCGGCGCCGGCCTCACCGGCGGCCCTGCCCGCCGAGGTGACGGCGGCACCACCCTGCTGGACGGCGTTGCTCGCCGCGTCCGAGGCGGCCTGGGTGTCGGCGCCGGAGCAGGCCGAGAGGGTGAGCGCGGCAGCGAGGCCGATCGTCGTGATCCCGACGGTGCGGGTGCGGCGCGCGTAGCGCTGGGTGTGGCGGGTGGGCATCGTGAGGTCCTTCCTCGACATGCCCGTGCGGCAGGGGCGCGGGCTCGGCGCCCCCGGTGCCCCGGTGCGCCTGTGCGGTGGGTGCTTCCGAGTCTGGCGCAGCTTCCTGGCGGCCGGGTGTCGATCGCCTGGGTGTTCTCCCTGCCGCGCCCGCCGGTCGAGCGCCTCCCGGTCCGCGCGCAGGCGGGCGGTGTCAGGGATGCGTCGCGTGGGTGGGGGCGGCCGGATATGCGTGGACGACGGCGACGGTCAGCTTCGGGACCGCCGCGACGAGGGCCTGCTCGGCCCGGTGGGCGAGCGCGTGCGCGTCCTGCAGCGACAGCTGCGGCGGGACGTCGAGGTCGACGTCGGCGTGGACCTCGTGCCCGATCCAGCGCATCCGCAGGCGCCGCACGCCGCTGACGTCGGGCAGGTCGGTCAGCGCGGCCTCCGCCTGCGTGAGCAGCTCGGGCTCGACGCCGTCCATGAGGCGACGGAAGACGTCACGCGCGGCGGTGCGCAGCACGGCGAGGATCGCGACGGTGATGACGAGCCCGATGACCGGGTCGGCCCAGTCCCATCCGAGCGCGACGCCGCCGGCGCCGACGAGCACTGCCAGCGAGGTGAACCCGTCGGTGCGGGCGTGATATCCGTCGGCGACGAGCGCGGCCGAGCCGATGGCCTTGCCCTCGCGGATCCGGTAGAGCGCGACCGCCTCGTTGCCGAGGAAGCCGACGAGACCGGCGAGGGCGACCCAGCCCACGTGCTCGATCGGCTGCGGGTCGAGCAGCCGTCGGACCGCCTCCCAGCCGGCGACGACCGCGGACAGCGCGATCATCGCGATGACGAAGAGTCCCGCGAGGTCCTCCGCCCGCCCGAAGCCGTAGGTGTAGCGGCGCGTCGGCGCCCGCCGGCTCAGCACGAACGCGATCCACAGCGGCACCGCGGTCAGGGCGTCGGAGAAGTTGTGGATCGTGTCCGCGAGCAACGCGACCGACCCCGAGACGTAGACGATGGCCAGTTGCGCGAGGGCCGTCACCCCGAGCGCGACGAGGCTGATCTTCACCGCCCGGATGCCGCGAGCGCTGTCCGTGAGCGCGGCGTCGAGGGAGTCCGCCGGGTCGTGGGAGTGCGGCGTCGCCGCGTGCGTCAGCGTCGCCCACAAGCCTGTGCGGTGCGCGTGGCCGTGCGGGTGCTCGTGGCCGTGCGGGTGCCCGTGCGAGTGACCGTCGCCGTGCGGGTGCCCGTCGTCGTGGGCGTGCTCCTGGGCGTGCTCGTGGGGGCGCCCGTCGGCGGCGCGCGTCATCGCGCGCTCCTGGCGTCGACCCCGGGCTGCAGGTCGGTGACGCCCTCGCGGTGGTGGGCGGGCACGCTGTCGCTCGCGTGCTCGGCGTTGTGGATGGCGTCGCGCACCAGCCGTCCGACGTGGTCGTTCTCGACGCGGTAGAAGACCTGGTTGCCCTCGCGGCGCGTGCGGACCAGCCGGGCCATGCGCAGCTTGGCCAGGTGCTGGGAGACCGAGGGGCCCGGCTTGCCGACCCGCTCGGCGAGCTCGGCGACGGCGACCTCCTCGTCGAGCATCTCCCACAGGAGCCGGATCCGCGTGCCGTCGGCGAGCATCCGGAAGATCTCGACCGCGAAGTCGACCTGCTCGGCCGGCAAGGATGTCTGCCTACTTGCATTTATATGCAGATAGTAATTCACCTCCTCGGCGGCGACAAGTGCTCACACGGATGATCGTGCGTCCCGCCGCATGGGGCGAATGAGAATCAGACTCATTATGATTGGATGTCGGCATGACGACCCTTCGCCTCCGGGCACCTCTGGCCGCCCTCGCGTCCCTCTGCCTGCTCGCCGCCTGCGCCGACGCCACCTCCCCGAGCAGCGCCGGCTCCACGTCGGCCACGCCCCGGCCCGGATCGGGGGAGCGCGAGGTCGCCTCGCTGAGTCCACGCGCCGTGATCGCCGACGCCACGGGCCTGCGGTTGCTCGACACGACGACGGGCCGGACGCTGCACACGCACGCCGCGCCCGGGCTGCTGCGCCTCTCCGACGCCGGCGACGGGCGGCACGTCGTCGTCGCCGACGGCGACCGCTTCGGGGTCTACGACGCCGGCCTGGAGCTCAAGGCCCACGGTGACCACGACCACACGTATACGTATGCACCCGGACTGACCGCCACGACCTACCCCGCGAGCAAGGCCGGCCACGTCGTGACGCACAGCGGCACGACCGCGCTCTTCGGCGACGGCGACGGCTCGATCCAGCTCGTCGCGACCGATCAGATCGCCGAGCCCGGCGCCCACGTCACCCGCGCGAGCGCCGGAGCTGCACATCACGGGGTCGCGGTGTGGCTCGGCGGGCTCGGGCTGCTGACGACCCGAGGCACCGAGCAGTCCCGGCGATCCGTCGAGCTCGTCCGGGGGCAGCGCGTCGTCGCCCGCACCGACGCCTGCCCCGGCGTGCACGGGGAGGCGGTGGCGCAGCCGACACGCACCTCGCCGGTCGTCCTCCTCGGCTGCGAGGACGGGCCGGTCGTCTACCGCGACAAGGCGTTCCACAAGGTGGCCGTCACGGAGCCGTATGCCCGCACCGGCAACGCCGCCGGCACCCCGACCTCGCCGATCGTGCTCACCGACTACAAGACCGACCAGGACGCCGAGCCCGTCGAGCGGCCGACGCGGGTCGCGCTCGTCGACACGCGCACCGACGCGCTCCGCCTCGTCGACCTCGGCTCGTCCTACTGGTTCCGGTCGCTCGGTCGCGGGCCGGGCGGCGAGGGCCTCGTGCTCACCTACGACGGCAATCTCACGGTCGTCGACGCGGTGAAGGGCACGGTCAGCGCGCGGATCCCGGTGATCGGCGCGTGGCAGGAGAAGGATCGCTGGCAGGAGCCCGGGCCGATCCTGAAGGTCGCGGGCGACCGGGCCTATGTCACCGACGCCGCGGCGCAGGAGCTCGTCGTCGTCGACCTGTCCACGCGCGCGGTGCTCGCGCGTCACCCGCTGGAGTCGCCGGCGGTCGAGCTCGCGGTCGTCACGGGCAGCCCCGAGGGCGCCGACGATCACGCCGGTCACGCCCACGCGGGACACGCCCACTGACGAGGCCCGTCGCACCGCCGCGGTGGCGCCGGGGTCGCCTCGTACGCTGACTGGCATGACCCCGCGTGCGAAGTTGGCCGACGTCGCCGCGCAGGCGGGGGTGTCGGTGTCGGCGGTCTCGCTCGTCATGACCGGCAAGGACGCGGGCAACATCGCGCCCGCGACCCGCGACAGGATCCTCGCGGCGGCCCGCGCCCTGGACTACCGGCCCAACTCCGTCGCCCAGAGCCTGCGCCGGCAGCGCTCGCTGGCCGTCGGCCTGGTCACCGACTCGATCGCGACGTCGCCCTTCGCGGGGCGGATCGTCGGCGGGGCGATGGACACCGCGGACGAGCGGGGCTACGTGCTGCTCCTCTTCGACAGCCAGGACCGCCGCGAGCGGGAGGCCCGCGGCATGGCCGAGCTCGCGCGGCGCCAGGTCGACGGGTTCCTCTACGCGACCATGGGGCTCGTCGCGTTGCCGGCGGCCCCGGCGACCTCGCTGCCGCTCGTGCTCGCCAACTGCTACGCACCGGCGGGCTCCGTGCCGGCCGTCATCCCCGACGACGTCGGCGGCGGCCGCGGCGCCGCGCAGCACCTGCTCGACCTCGGGCACCGGCGGCTCGTCATGCTCTCCGGCGCGGGGCCGGACGGTCGCGGCGGCGGGCCGCTGCACAGCGGCAACATCTCCGGGCCGCTGCGCGCGCGGGGTTTCGTCGCGGCCCTGGCCGACGCGGGCGTGGCGGCGCCGGAGTCGGCCGTGCGGGTCGCCGGCTGGGACATCGACGACGGCTACCGCGGGGCGCTCGACGCGCTGACCGGCCCCGACGGGCGGCTGCTGCCGGAGGCGACGCGGCCGACCGCCGTCTTCGCGGTCACCGACCGGGTCGCCTCGGGGGTCGTGCACGCGGCGGCGACCCTGCGTCTCCGGGTGCCGGGGGACCTGTCGGTCGTCGGCTTCGACGATCAGGAGGCGCTCGCCGACCGGCTCACCCCGCCGCTGACGACGTGCGCGCTGCCGCACCGGGCGATGGGGGAGCAGGCGATGACCCGGCTGCTCGACGCCCTCCCCGCTCGCCCGGAGTCAGGGCAGGCGGGTGGGACACCCGACGCGGTCACGCTCCTGCCGTGCCCGCTCATCGTCCGGGCCTCGACCGCGCCGCCCGCGCACTGACCGCGCACTGACCGCTCACTGACCGCGCCCGAGCCTCACTGACCGCGCGGTCGGCGCACGCTCGCTGGATACGTCATGTGCGGCTGTGCGTGCGGCGAGGTCAGTCGGCTGCCGGGGATCTCAGGATGGCGTGCAGGGTCGCGCCGGCGGGCACGTCGAGCCGCCACTGCGTCGTGTCGACCCGCCGGTAGGTCGCGGGCACCCGCGGCGCGGACGCCGACGGGCCAGTCGCTGATCCGGCGACGGCCGACACCGGGTAGACCTCGACGACCTCGCCGTCGAGCCACACCTCGACGGGCGCGTCGGGCAGGGCGATCTCGCCGCCGGCGTGGTGCAGCGTGCCGCCGGTCGTCGCGACCATCGCCGCGGCGGGCAGCGCGTGCTCCCCGGCGGGCAGCTCGCGCCCCGCGCCGAGCAGCCCGCGCACCCGCGGGTCGAGGGTCACGACGATCCGGTCGCCGGCGACGGCCAGCCGCCGCGGCAGCGTCAGGCAGCCGGCGACGAGATCCTCACCGGGCGCGGTGTGCGGCGGGACGCCGTCCTGGCGCACCCACCCCAGGTGCCACGAGCCGTCGGGGTCGGTCGCGAACTGCGGCGCATAGCAGGCGTCGCCGAGATCGAGCCGCTCGAAGCCGGCGGCGGCGAAGGCCGGCCGCCCCGGCGCGGCGGGATCGTCGACGACGTCGCCGACGACCGCGACGACGTCCTCGAGGCGGCCCTCGTGCTGCGTCGACAGCACGAGCACGGCCCGCCCGTCGACGAGCGCGAGCTGCGGGCACTCCCAGATGTCGGCGGGGAAGCGCCCGCCGAGCTCGGCGGGGGCGTCGCGCCCGGTGAACCACAGGCCCTCGTAGGTCCACGCGTCGAGGTCGTCGCAGGCGTAGAGCAGCACGGCCGGCGACCCGTCGTGCAGCCCGGCGCCGTGCAGCGCCCAGCGGCGCCCGCCGAAGGCGAAGACGACGGGGTCGCGCATCACGGCGACCCCGGCGACCTGCGGCGTCGTCGCGACGGTCCACGGCGGTGACCACGTCTCGAGGTCGTCGTCGAGGGCGCGGCGCAGCACGGTCGTGCTCGCGGCGCTCTCGTCGACGACGCCGCTGTACGCGGCGAGCACCCCGTCAGGCGAGGGCAGCCCCGGCAGCTCGGGCACGACGACGCCGCTCCAGCACCCGAAGCGATCCGGCCCCCCAGGCTGCGGCCCGAAGGCCACCGGGTGCTCGCGCCACGTCACGAGATCGTCGCTGGACACGTGCGCCCAGTGGATGTCGCCGTGCTCGGCGGAGGCGGGATTGTGCTGGTAGAAGACGTGCCAGCGGCCGTCGCGGTAGGTCATGCCGTTGGGGTCGTTGAGCCAGCCGGCGGCGGGGCGAATGTGGTAGCTCGGCAGGGCGGGTTGCGCGGGCATGGCGCCTTTCGGAGTGGGGAGCGCGGTCGTCGTCATCGGTGGCTGCCGGCGGTGAGGCCCTCACGCAGGGTCCGCTGGCCGAAGACGAAGACGACGAGCGCGGGAATCATCGAGATGACGACGCCGGCGAGCACGGTGGCGACCGAGCCGGTGCCCATGTTGCCCTGCAGCGACACCAGTCCCAGCGGCAGTGTGAAATTCTCCTCGCTGATCGTCATGATCAGCGGCCGGAAGAATTCGTTCCAGTGATAGTTGAACGCCAGGATCCCGACGATCGCCAGGCCGGGAGTCGCGAGCGGCGCATAGACGGAGAAGAACGTGCGCCACGGCCCGGCCCCGTCGATCTGCGCGGCCTCACCGAGCTCGTCCGGCAGCCCCATGAAGTATTGCCGCATGAGGAAGGTGCCGAAGGCCGTCGGAATGGCGGGCAGGATGAGCGCGAGCAGCGTGTCGGCCAGGCCCATCCCGCGGATGAGCATGAAGACCGGCACGATCGTCACCTGCATCGGCACCATCATCGTCGCGAGCACGAGGGCGAAGATCGCCTCGCGGCCCGCGAAGGGCACCTTGGCGAAGACGTAGCCGGCCATCGCCGCGGTGATCATCTGCCCGATCGCGCAGGCCGCCGTGACGAGCACGGAGTTCCACACGAGCAGCCACATGTCGACCTGCTCGAAGACGTCGGCATACGAGCCGAAGTCCAGGCTCGTCGGCCAGATCGTCGGGGTCGCCCCGAGCGATTCGGTGACGGGTCGCAGCGACGTCGAGACGGTCCACAGGACGGGTCCGAGCGTGAGCAGCGCGGCGATGGCGAGCACGACGACCTTGCCGACGAAGCTCGCCGTGATCAGACGTGGGCGCCGCATCGGCTGACGTGCCTGCGGCGCGCCGGAGGCGGTGGAAGCGGTCATGTCGGCCTCCTCAGCCGTAGAAGACGAAGCGGCGGGACAGGCGGAATTGCAGCGCGGTGACGAGCATGATGACGATCGTCAGGACGACGCCGATGGCGCTGGCGCGGCCGAACTGCAGCTGCTGGAAGGCGGATTCGTAGATGACCATGACCGCGGTGCGGGTCGCGTCGCCGGGGCCGCCGCGGGTCAGGACATACGGCTGGTCGAAGATCTGCAGCGCCGCGATGATCGCCATGACGGAGGCGACGAGCATCGTCGGGCTGACCAGCGGCAGCGTGATCCGCCAGAACTGGCGCCACCCGGTCGCGCCGTCGATCGAGCTCGCCTCGTAGACCTCGCGCGGGATGGCGGCCAGGCCGCCGAGGAAGAGCAGGAAGCTGAAGCCGAAGTTCTGCCAGACGTAGACGAGGATCACCATGACGACCGCGCCGGCCTCGGAATTCAGCCACGGGATCGCCGGCACCCCCACGAAGCCGAGCAGGTAGTTGACGAGCCCGAACTGCTGGTTGAAGAGGTAGCTCATCATGATCGACACGCTCGCGGCCGAGAGGATGAGCGGGAAGAACAACACGGAGCGGAAGAACGCGCGGAGCCGATCCGGCATCCTGCTCTGCACGAGCACGGCGAGGCCGAGCGCGATCGTCAGCTGCAGCACGACGGTCGCGATGACGAAGCCGAAGGTGTTGAGGAAGGACACCCGCACCGTCGGGTCGGTCGCCAGGTCGGCGAAATTGGCGAGGCCGACCCAGCGCGGCGGGGTGATGACATCCCAGCTGAAGAACGCCAGGACGACCGAGGCGACGATCGGCACGAACATGAAGAGCGCAAGGCCGCCGACCGTCGGCAGCAGGAAGACGAACGTCAGGAGGCGCAGGCTGCGCTTCGTGCGGCGCTGCTCGGGGCTGTCGATCCGGCGGTCGTCGGGGCGCCCCGCGGCGACGTCACCGGCGGTCGCGGGGGTGATCGGGGCGGGGGCGGTCATATCGACGTCCTCAGGGCGAGTTCGAGGTCACGCTGGAGGTTGGCCAGGGACTGGCGCAGCCCGGCCTGGGACCCGGTCACGGCGCCGAGCACGTTCTTGATGAGCGCGGTCTCGACGGCGGCCTGCTGCGGCGGCGCGGGGATCGGCGTGCACGGCAACTGGTCGAGGGTGTCGTAGAAGACCTTCCAGTGCGTCGGCCCGATCTGCCCGTAGAGCGACTCGTTGCACATCGAGCGTCGCGTCGGGGTCGTGTCGGCCTTCGGCAGCGCGAGCTTCATGCCTTCGCGGGAGATGCAGAACTTGATCCACTCCCACGCCTCGTCCTTGCGCTGCGAGGTGCGCATGAGCGCGTATCCCGCGGCCCCGAACTGATGCTGCTGACTCCGCCACTTCGGGAAGTACTGGACGTCGTAGTCGGCCTGCGTCATCCCGGCCGCGTTGAGGCCGCTGACCCAATAGCCGCCGGCCGGTGTCATCCCGATCGAGCCGCCGGCGAATTGCGCGACGAGCTCGGTGCCGCCGCCCTGCGCCGGGCTCGTGCCCAGCCCCTGGGCGACGACCTCGCGCAGGAATTCGAAGGACTCGGCGACGCGCGGATCCTGGGCGTTGGGGGACTCCCACAGGAAGCCGCCCTGGCGACCCGCCGCGGCGGGGTTGCCGGGGTAGAAGGAATCCCACAGCCACTGCCCGCCCGGTGCCTTCTCCTGGGTCAGGAAGCTCGTGTCGTTGACGTAGAGCCACGGCACGACGCCGCCGAAGAGCCGGTTGGTCCAGTAGTACGGCACGAAGGGGGAGCCGTTGGCCCGGCGCATGGCGCGCGAGGTCGCGAGGAAGTCCTCGTGCGTCCACTGCGGCTGCGGGTAGTCGATGCCGGCCTTGCTCAGCGCCGCGGAGTTGAAATACATGTTCGCGGCGTTGAAGTCGATCGGCAGTTGGTAGAGGTTGCCGCGATACATGAACGCCTCGATGAGGCTGGGGTGGACGTCGTCGAAGTAGTCCTGCACCTGCGCCTTGTCCCGCTGCACGTAGGCGTCGAGGGGCTCGGCGAGCCGGTCGGCGAAGAGTTGCGCGCCCTCGGTGGCGACGATGCAGACGTCCGGCGGGGTGCCGGCGGCGACCATCGTGAGGATCTTGGCGAAGAAGTTGCTCCAGTCCGCGCCCTGGATGGCCTGGATGCGCACGGGGATGTCGGGGTGCTTGGCGTTGAACGCCGTCACGAGGTCGGCGCGTGCCGCCGCGTCCTGGCTCGTGCCGAGGATCGCGACGTTGAGCACGTCCTGATGGCGCCCGGGGATGTCGGAGGCGGTCAGCCGCGGCCACGACGCCGCGGTGCCGGCGACGACCCCGGCGCCCAGGAGGCCGCCGAGGAGGGCCCGGCGGGTGATGTCCACCATCAGCGCCTCCCGAGATCGGGCCCGCAGCGCTGCGGACCTAGAACGTTTGAGGTCATGGTCCAGGAGCGTATTCCTCACTCCCGCAGGGCGTCAAGAGATCGGTCCGAATCGGGGGGTGTCGCGGGGGGTGTCGACCTGCCGCGCCGCCGACGGCGCGCGCTCCGATTCGCACTGCGAACAGGGTCCCGCGACTGCGCCCCGCGCGTCGGTTCCCTCGGGCGCTACCCCCACCCCGGCAGTGGGCTCGGGCATAGGATGAGGCCGGTCGAGGTCACCTCGTCGGCGCGCCGCGCAGTCATCGACCCGCCCAGGTCGCGAGTCGATGCGCCCGCTCCGCGCCGCGTTCGCGCACTGCCCCGCGGCAGTGTCCGGCCCCCGGTGACCGCCGCACGCTGTCCCCAATGAGAAGGAGTCGCAGTGCCCATCGCAACCCCCGAGGTCTACCGCGAGATGCTGGACCGGGCGAAGGCGGGATCCTTCGCCTACCCGGCCATCAACATCACGTCGAGCCAGACGGTCACGGCCGCCATCCAGGGCTTCGCCGAGGCGGGCTCCGACGGCATCATCCAGGTCTCGACCGGTGGCGCCGACTACGCCTCCGGCTCGACGATCAAGGACATGGTGACCGGTTCGCTGGCCCTGGCCGCCTACGCCCGCGAGGTCGCCAAGAACTACCCGGTGAACATCGCCCTGCACACCGACCACTGCCCGAAGAACAAGCTGGACGGCTTCGTCCGCCCGCTCCTGGACCTCTCGCTCGAAGAGGTCAAGCGCGGCGGCCTGCCGATCTTCAACTCGCACATGTGGGACGGCTCGGCCGTGCCGCTGGACGAGAACCTGCAGATCGCGCAGGAGCTGCTCGAGAAGTGCAACGCCGCCAACGTCATCCTCGAGGTCGAGATCGGCGTCGTCGGTGGCGAGGAGGACGGCGTCGAGGCCGAGATCAACGAGAAGCTGTACTCCACCCCCGAGGACGCCATCGCCACGGCGAAGGCCCTGGGCACGGGTGAGAACGGCTACTACATGACCGCGCTGACCTTCGGCAACGTGCACGGCGTCTACAAGCCGGGCAACGTCAAGCTGCGCCCCGAGGTCCTCAAGGCCGCGCAGGACGCCGTCGCCAAGGAGTTCAGCACCGGCACCGACAAGCCGTTCCACCTGGTCTTCCACGGTGGCTCGGGCTCGCTGCCCGAGGAGATCGCCGCGGCGGTCGACTTCGGCGTCGTGAAGATGAACGTCGACACCGACACCCAGTACGCCTTCACCCGCCCCGTCGCCGGCTGGATGTACGACAACTACTCCGGCGTGCTGAAGATCGACGGCGAGGTCGGCAACAAGAAGAAGTACGACCCGCGCGCCTGGGGCAAGGAGGCCGAGGCCGGCATGGCCGCCCGCGTCCTCGAGGCCTGCCAGAACCTGCGCTCCGCCGGGACGCACGTCTGATCGACGCACGTCCGATCGTCTGAACGCGCGGCGTCACACCCGACGTCGCCTCGAAGCCCCGCCCGGGAGTCCTCCCGTGGCGGGGCTTCGCTGCGTCGCGGCGGCCGCGCCGTGAGGTGCCCCTGCTCGGGCGCTCCTGCTCGGGCGCTCGTGCTCGGGCGCCCCGCGCCGGACCCGCTGCTGGCATCGCGGCCCGCGGCGGGGGATGGTGGGGTCATGACCGACGCGAACAACCTGCTGGGCATCCCCGACACCCGGCTGCCGGAGGACCCGGCCGCCTTCGAGCTCGTCTCCGGCGGCGACCCCGCCCTCGTCGCGGGCCGGCACCCGGCGTCCGCGCTGGCGTGGGCCACCCTCGCCGAGGCGGCCCTGGCGACCGGCTTCACCGTCGAGGCCTACGCCTACGCCCGCACGGGCTACCACCGCTCGCTGGACCAGCTGCGCAAGGCGGGTTGGCGCGGCCAGGGGCCCGTGCCGTGGTCGCACGAGCCCAACCGCGGCTTCCTGCGCGCCCTCGCCGCCCTGTCCCGCGCGGCCGGCGAGCTCGGCGAGAGCGACGAGCAGGCCCGCTGCGCGCAGTTCCTACGCGACTCCAGCCCCGAGGCCGCCGACGCCCTCGGGCTCTGAGCACGACATCGCAGTCCGGCCACGCGACGCAGCCCGGCCACCGGAGGCCCTCCGGCCCCCCAGGCCGACCCGGTCGACCCGGCCGACCCGACAACGCGACGACGCCCCGCAGTCCGGTGACTGCGGGGCGTCGCTGGCGTCGCCGTCGGGCGTGACCGGTGTCGGCGTCGTGACCGGTGGCGGCGTCGGTCAGCCGACCTTCGCGGCGAGGACCGCGTGCGGGGCGCCGTCGGCGAGCTTGCCCTGGTCGTAGGTGAGGGTCAGGCGCGCGCCGGACTCGCTGCTCCACGAGCACATGTCGTCCTCGCACGCCGTCAGGATGAGGCCGGTCGGGGCCTTCTTCCCGGTGATCGTCGCGGCCGCGGCGGCCGAGGTGAGCGCCTCGACGGCGACCCGGTCGCCGGCCTGCCACGCCGAGATCAGCTCGCCGCCGTAGTCGCCCGCGTCCGTGGGCAGCTCGACGTCGGGCTGCTTGACCGCGGAGCCGCCGCGGGTCGACGTCGCCGGTGACGTCGCCTGCCGGGTCGCCGAGGCGGGCAGTGTGCCGGTCGGGGCGGCCGAGCCGGGCGACGCGAGCGCGGTGGCCGTGGTCGTGTCGGTCGCGGTGGTGGCTGCGGTCGCGGCGGTCGTCGTCGGCGAGCTCGCGGTGGCGCTCGGGGCCGGGTCGTTCGAGCCGCAGCCGGCCAGCGCGACGACGCCCAGGAGCGTTGCGGCGCACCAGGCCCGGCGGGCCCGCAGCCCTGCGGCCGCCGCGGGGAGTCGGCTGCTCGATCGGAGCGTCGTCCGCTTGGTCATGACCTCGTCCTGACTCCGGCTGCCCGTGGACAGCCGGTCGTGTGCCGTGCGCCGGTGGGCGCAGTCCTTGCCGCGTCTCATCGTCATCTCATCGTCATCGCCGCAGAGCAGTTGAGCAATAGCTGAGCAATTCGACCAGTTCGCAACGAAGTTCGCGGGTTGCTCCCAGTATGTACACAGCCCGCACGCGGGCTGCGGCGCGCGCCGGGGGCCGGGCGCGTCGCGCGCCGGTCGCGCCGGGTGCGTCACGGGCCCGACTCGCCCGCCACACCCGACCCGGTAGGCTGGGTCGGCCCGGCGGGGCACATTCGATTCGAGACGGCGAAAGAGGGTGGCCTGCGATGCCGGCGATCGTGCTGGTCGGTGCCCAGTGGGGCGATGAGGGCAAGGGCAAGGCGACCGATCTGCTCGGTGATCGCATCGATTACGTCGTGAAGTTCAACGGCGGCAACAACGCGGGTCATACGGTCGTCATCGGCGACGAAAAATACGCGCTGCACCTCCTGCCCAGCGGCATCCTCACCCCCGGCGTCACCCCGATCATCGGCAACGGCGTCGTCGTCGACCTCGGCGTGCTCTTCGAGGAGCTCGACGCGCTGGAGGCCCGGGGCGTCGACACCTCGCTGCTCAAGGTCAGCGCCAACGCGCACATCATCCCCAGCTACAACACGGTCCTCGACCGCGTGACCGAGCGCTTCCTGGGCAGCCGCAAGATCGGCACGACCGGGCGGGGCATCGGCCCGACCTACGCCGACAAGATGTCGCGCGTCGGCATCCGGGTGCAGGACCTCTACGACGAGTCGATCCTGCGGCAGAAGGTCGGCGCGGCGCTGGCGTTCAAGAACCAGGTGCTCGCCAAGATCTACAACCGGCGGGCCATCGACGTCGACGCGGTCGTCGCCGAGCTGCTCTCCTACGCCGACCGGCTCGCCCCGATGGTCACCGACACCTCGCTGGAGATCTCGCGAGCGTTGGACGCGGGCAAGACCGTGCTGTGCGAGGCGGGTCAGGCGACGCTGCTCGACGTCGACCACGGCACCTATCCCTACGTGACGAGCTCGAATGCGACGTCCGGCGGCGCCTGCACCGGCGCGGGGCTGCCGCCGACGCGGGTCGACCGGGTCATCGCCGTGCTCAAGGCGTTCACGACGCGCGTCGGTGAGGGCCCCTTCCCGACCGAGCTGCACGACGAGGTCGGGACGAGGCTGCGCGAGATCGGCAAGGAGTTCGGCACGACGACGGGGCGCCCGCGCCGCGTGGGCTGGCTCGACGTCGTCATCGGCCGGTACGCGACCCGCATCAACGGGGTCACCGACTACGTGCTGACCAAGCTCGACAACCTCGACACCTTCGAGCAGATCCCGGTGTGCGTCGCCTACGACGTCGGCGGGCAGCGCCACACCGAGATGCCGACGAACCAGTCGGACTTCCACCACGCGACGCCGGTGTACGAATACCTGCCCGGGTGGCAGCAGGACATCAGCGGGTGCCGCACGTTCGAGGAGCTGCCGGTGCGCTGCCAGGAATACGTGCTCTTCGTGGAGGAGCACATCGGCGCGCGGATCTCCGCGATCGGCGTCGGCCCGGGCCGCGACGAGATCATCGTGCGCCACTCGCTGACGGGGGAGTGAGCATGGCTGCGCAGCCACAGCGGGAGGCCCGCACCGGCGAGCAGGACTGGGTGACGAGGCTCGCCGACGAGGTGATCGCCGAGGCCACACGGCGCCAGGGCGGCCGCTTGACCCACCCCATCGTGTGCGCCTCCGGCCTGAGCCCCAGCGGCCCGATCCACCTGGGCAACCTGCGCGAGGTGATGGTGCCGCACTTCGTCGCCGACGAGATCGCGCGGCGCGGCATCGCCGTCGAGCACATCATCAGCTGGGACGACTACGACCGCTTCCGCAAGGTGCCGGCGGCCGTCGCGGGCGTCGACCGCTCGTGGGACGCGCACATCGGCAAGCCGCTGACCAGCGTGCCCGCCCCCGCCGGGTCGGCCTACCCCAACTGGGCCGAGCACTTCAAGGCCCCGATGAAGGCCGCCCTGCAGATGCTCGGCGTGACGTATCGCGGCATCAGCCAGACCCAGCAGTACACCTCCGGCGCCTACCGGCAGCAGGTGCTGCACGCGATGCGCGAGCGCGACCGGATCGACGAGGTGCTCGGGCGCTACCGCACGAAGGCCGACCCGGCGACACCCGCGCCCGCCTCGTCGGCCCCCCGGCGCGGCGACCGCGGCGATCGCGGCCCGGCGCTCGACGAGGCCGGACAGGAGGCGCAGGAGCGCGCGGTCGAGGGCTCCGGCGCCGCCGGCGAGGACGACGGCAGCGGCTCGGGCGGCTACTTCCCGTTCAAGCCCTACAGCCTGGCCTTCGGCACCGACGACACCCGCGTGCTCGCCTACGACGACGTGACGACCGAGCTGACGTACGAGGCCACCGGGCCCGACGGGCAGGTCGTCACCGAGACCATGCACCTGGACCGCGACTTCCACGGCAAGCTCGTGTGGAAGGTCGACTGGCCGATGCGGTGGGCCTACGAGGTCGTCGACTTCGAGCCGTCCGGGGTCGACCACCAGTCGCCCGGGTCGAGCTTCGTCGTCGGCGGGCAGCTCGTCGAGGAGATCTTCGGCGGGCGCCAACCGATCGGGCCGATGTATGCCTTCGTCGGCATCGCGGGCATGGCCAAGATGAGCTCCAGCAAGGGCGGGGTCCCGACGCCCGCCGAGGCACTGCTGCTGCTCGAAGCGCCGCTGCTGCGCTGGCTCTATGTGCGTCGCCGGCCCAACCAGTCCTTCACCGTCGCCTTCGACGCCGACCTGCTGCGCCTCTACGACGAGTGGGATGCGCTGTGCCGCAAGGTGACCGACCCCGAGTCGGCGCAGCCGGGCGACCTCGCCGCCTACGGGCGCAGCGTGCGGACCGCGATCCGGGAGCTGACCCTGACGCCGCGGCCCGTGGCGTTCCGCGCGCTCACGTCGATCGTCGACATCACCGGCGGCCACCCCGAGCAGACCCTGCGCATCCTGGCGGGCCTGGACTCCGGCGCGCCCATCGAGTCCCTCGACGAGGTCCGCCCTCGGCTGGACTGCGCGAACCAGTGGGTGCACACCCAGCTCGACCCCCAGGAGCGCACCCACGTGCGGGCCGCCCCGGCGACGGACGTGCTCGCCGCGCTCGACGACACCCAGCGCGCGGCGCTGGCGACCCTCGCGGAGCGCCTCGAGGACGACTGGTCGCTCGCCGGGCTGACGACGCTCGTCTACGGCATCCCCAAGCTCGCCGCCGGCCTCGACATCGCCGAGAAGAAGCTGCCGCCGCCCGTCAAGGCCGCCCAGCGCGACCTGTTCACGCTGCTCTACCGGTTGCTCGTCGACGCCGACACCGGCCCGCGCATCCCCACGCTGCTGCTCTGCGTCGGCCCCCAGCGGGTCCGCAGCCTCATCGGACACTGACGCGCCGGGCCGCTCCGCGCCCGGCGACTCGACGCCCCCGCGGATCTGCCCGCGGGGGCGTCTGCGTCGCTCAGGCCTCCGGGGAGCCCGGGGTGTCGGTCGTCGTCACGTCGGTCTCGTCCGTCGCGTCGGAGGGGCGCAGCACGTGCATGCGGTGCGCGGCGCGGGTCAGCACGACGTAGAGGATGCGGGCGCCGCCGGGAGACTCGGCGACGATCTCGTCGGGGTCGAGCACGATCGTCGCGTCGTATTCCAGGCCCTTGGTCGACATCGGGTCGACGACCGTGACGCGCTGCGCGGCGGCCCGCCCGATCGACTCGTCGGCGTCGATCAGCGACGCGAGCAGCTCGTCCGCGCGCGCCCGGTGCCGCGCGGGTGCGATGACGGCGATGGCCCCGTCGACCTCGTCGAGGAGTTGGGCGACGGCGCAGGTGAGTTCGTAGTCCAGGCGGCGCGCCGGGACTACCCGGTCCAGGGGCTGCACGCCGGTCTCGCGGACGGCCCGGGGGATGTCGGCCTCGGGCATCGCGGCGCGGATGACGACCGCGGCGTAGTCGAAGATCTCGCGGGCGTTGCGATAGTTGGTGTCCATGTGGAAGTGCTGCCGCGGGTGCGAGCCGAAGGCCTCGTCCCGCGCGGTGAGCGCCTCCGCCGCGTCCGGCCACGACGCCTGGGCGGCGTCGGCGACGACGGTCCACGACGCCCAGCGGCCGCGGCGCCCGATCATCCGCCACTGCATCGGCGAGAGGTCCTGGGCCTCGTCGACGAGGACGTGGGCGTATTCGCCCGGCGCCTCGATGCGGCCCAGGAGCAGGCGGGCGCGGCCCTCGCGGGTGTCCACCGGGGGCGTCGTCGCTCCGCGCCGGGCGCGGACGGCCTGCGACCCCGACACGCTCGGCTCCCCGGTGCCGCGCAGCTGACCTGCGGCGACGGCCCGCTCGTAGGCCTCGTCGACCTCGTCGACCTGATAGAAGCCCTGCTCCCGCGCGACCTGCGGCACCAGCCCCAGCCGCGGCGACAGGTCGTCGATGAGCGCGACGTCGGCGACCGACCACGTGCCGGTGAGCATCGCGGTGCGCAGCGACTCGGCGAGCGCCTCGGACTGCGCCTCGGTGAGCACGCCCGCGCCGTGCCGCAGCGCCCGCTCGGGGTCGGCGAGCCACAGCAGCACCTCGCGCGGGTCGACCGGGCGCCACCAGGTGTCGAGGAAGTCCTCGACGTCGCGGTGGTCCTCGAAGGTCGTCGCGAACTCCTCCGCCTCCCCGGGGTCGGGGCGCGGGGGACGCACCTGCCGCCACGCGGCCTTGCTCAGCGCCGCGAGCACCGCCGCGCGCGAGGAGTTGCGGTGGTGGTGCCGCAGCACCTGCGCGCGCACCCGGTCCAGCTCGGGGGCCGTCAGCCGCACGGCCTTGCCGCGCACCATGACCCGCAGCTGCGTCGGGGCGCCGGGGATCGCGTCGCGGGCCACCCGCGAGAGCACCCGGCGGATCCGCAGCGACCCCTTGATCGCCGCGACGTCGGGGGGGTCGAGCCGCGTCGCCGTCGCGACGTCGAGCACGTCGCCCAGCGAGCGCAACGTCACCGATTCCTCACCGAGAGAGGGCAGCACGCGCTCGATGTAGGCGGTGTAGGCCGCCGACGGCCCGACGACGAGGATGCCGCCGCCCTCGTACCGCCGCCGATCGGCATACAGCAGGTAGGCGGCGCGGTGCAGCGCGACGACCGTCTTGCCGGTGCCGGGGCCGCCGGTGATGAGGGTGACGCCGCGCGCGGGGGCGCGGATCGCCTCGTCCTGATGGGCCTGGATCGTCGCGACGATGTCGCGCATCTGCCCGGTGCGGCTGCGGGTCAGCGCCGCGAGGAGCGCGCCGTCGCCGAGGATCACGAGGTCGTCGGGGGCCTCCTGGGCGAGCAGGTCGTCCTCGACGCCGATGACCCGCTCCCCGGAGGAGCGCAGCACGCGGCGCCGCACGACACCCATCGGCTGCACGGGCGTCGCGCGGTAGAACGGTGAGGCCGCCGGGGCGCGCCAGTCGACGACCAGCGGCTCGTAGTCGTCGTCGCGCACCCCGAGCCGGCCGACATAGCGGGCCTCCCGGCGCTCGTCGGCCGGGGCGCCGTCGTGGTCGATGTCGTGGTCGATGTCGAGCCGGCCGAAGACGAGACCCTCGTGCTGCCGGTCGAGGGTGTGCTGACGCCGGCCCGCGGTGTAGACGAGGGCGTCGCGCTCGAAGAGGCCCGTGATCTCCTCGTCGCGCACGTCGCCCGTGCGGTCCGTGCGGCCCCGCGACATCCCGTCGGCCTCGACGAGCGCGACGCGGCTGCGGGCCTTGTCCAGCTCGGCGTAGACCCGGTCGACGTGCCGCTGCTCGATCGCCAACTCCCGCGCGAGGATCGCCTCGGCGTCCGTCGCCGGCGGCGTCGCGGTCTCGTCCGCACGAGGAGTGGTCTCGTCCGCAGGGGGAGGGGTCTCGCTCTCCGGTGGAGGGGTCGCGTCCGCTGGTGGAGTGGTCGCGTCCGCCGCGGGAGCCGAGTCCGGCGTCTCCTCGCCGTCGCGCCGACCCTCGTGCCGACCCTCGTGCCGACCCTCGTGCCG
>JAVTVZ010000009.1:0-7165 GCA_032229625.1 Dermatophilaceae bacterium
CGAGCCCACGACGTCGCTGCACCGATGGACGTGCCGACACGCCGGTGATCACCCGCGTGTCGGCACGCCGTCGTGTTCGTCGTCGCGTGGGTCATCGTGTGGTCATCGTGTGGTCATCGAGTGCGCCGGGCTCCGGCGCCGTCGCCGTAGCGGGCCCGCGCGGGGGTGCCGGCGTGGGGCAGAGCGCCGTCGCCCGCCTCCGCTTGCGCCACGCGACGTCGCCGCGTCTGTCGCAGCGCCCGTCGCCGAACTCATCGACGTGCCGACACGCTGGTGATCACCGGCGTGTCGGTTCGCCGACGGGTTCGCCGACGGATCTGCTGTGGGGTCCGCGTGGGCCGGGGCGGTAGCTGGGGGTGGCGCCGGGCTCGGGCACCGGGCTCGAGCTGCGGGGGCGTGGCTCGGGCGGCGGGGGCGTGGCGCCGGGCGGCTCGGCGGTGACGGATACTGGACGGCACGTATCAAGGCGTGGGCGTCGCAGGGTGTCCCGCAGCCGCGCGGGCCGCGCCCGCCGCGAGCGACGACCGGTCGGAGGTGTGGCGTTGGCAGCCGAATCGACGCCAGGTGACGGGCGATTCGATCCCGCGACGCCGCCCGGGACACTCCTGGCCGGCTCGCCTGTAGACAGCTCGCCTGTAGACAGCTCGGTCGACGGCTCGACGGTGACCGGCTCTCCGGTAGCCGGGTCTCTCGACGGGCCGGTGCGCTTCGACTCGGCCGCGCCGCCGCTGCGGATCGCGCTGCTGTCCTACCGCAGCAAGCCGCACTGCGGCGGCCAGGGCGTCTACGTGCGGCATCTGGCCCGCGAGCTCGCCGCCCTCGGGCACCACGTCACGGTCGTCTCCGGCCCGCCGTATCCCGAGCTCGACCCTTCGCCGGAGCCGACCATCGCCGGGGGGCCGGTGGCCGACTCGGGGCGCGACAGCATGCGCGACTCGGCACGCGACCATGCGCCCGAGACGGCACGCGACCATGCGCCCGAGACGCGGCCCGGCGCCCCGCGCGCCCGCTCCGGCCGCGTGGAGCTCGTCCGCCTGCCGAGCCTGGACCTCTATCGCGAGCCGGACCCCTTCCGGCTGCCGCACGTGCGCGAATACCGCGACTGGATCGACGTGCTCGAGGTCGCGACGATGCTGACGGCGGGCTTCGGGGAGCCGCGGACGTTCAGCCTGCGCGCGGCGCGGTGGCTCGCGCAGCACGGGCACCGCTTCGACGTCGTGCACGACAACCAGACGCTCGGCGACGGCCTCCTGGCGATCGCTCGTCGGCACCCGCTCGTCACGACGATCCATCACCCGATCAGCCGGGACCGCCGCACCGACCTGGCCGCGGCGCGCGGGTGGCGTCGGCTGAGCCTGCGGCGCTGGTACGGGTTCGTGCGCATGCAGGCGCGCGTCGCCCGTCGGCTGCCGCACGTGCTGACCGTCTCGGGCAGCTCGGCCCGCGACATCGCCGCGGACTTCGGGGTCGCGCCGGACGCGATCGAGGTCGTGCCGCTCGGCGTCGACACGGCGCTCTTCGCGCCGGGGCCCGCGCGCGTGCCGGGGCGGGTCGTCGCGATGGCCAGCGCCGACACCCCGCTCAAGGGCATCGACACGCTGCTGGAGGCCGTCGCCGACCTGCCCGCCGTCCGCGAACTCGTCCTCGTCGCCACCCCGGGGGAGCGCACCCGGGCGCTCGTCGCGCGTTTCGGGCTGGGCCGGCGGGTGCGCTTCGTCGCCGGGATCAGCGACGCCGACCTCGGCGAGCTCATCGCGTCCGCGCAGGTCGCGTGCGTGCCGTCGCGGTATGAGGGCTTCTCGCTGCCCGCCGTCGAGGCCCTGGCGTGCGGCACCCCCGTCGTCGCCAGCCGCGCAGGCGCCCTGCCCGAGGTCCTCGGCGACGACGGCCGCTGCGCCCGGCTCGTGCCGCCCGGCGACCCGGCGGCGTTGCGCGCCGAGCTCGCCGACCTGCTCGCCGACGACGCCGCCCGAGCCGCGCTCGGCGCCGCGGGCAGGGCGCTTGCGCTCCAACGGTATTCGTGGCCCGCCGTCGCCCGGGCCACCGTCGCCGCCTACCGCCGCGCCATCGGCGACCCGCCCGCCATCGGCCCCCGCGCGCTCCTCGACCGCCCCGCGGCCGGCGTCGCGGGCAGCCCCGCCGACCGCCCGGCCGGCGACCCCACGGGCACCCGAGCCGACCGCGTCACGGGCAGCCGAGCCGACCGCGCCACGCTCAGCCCCGCCCACCCTCTCGTCGGCAGTCCCGCCGACCGCCCCGCGGACAGCCCGGCCGACGCCGCACCTGCCCTCGGATCGCCCGCCGTCCACCCTCCCGCCGAAGGGGCCTCGCTGCATGCTCACCGTTGATTTCGACCGCCTCGGGGTGCGCCCCGGCGAGCGCGCCCTCGACCTGGGGTGCGGGCAGGGCCGGCACAGCTACGAGCTGTATCGGCGCGGGGCGCAGGTCGTCGCGTTCGACCAGAGCGGGGGCGACCTGGCGGACGTGCAGGACATGTTCGCGGCGATGGCGCTGGAGGGGCAGGGCGCCGCGGGAGGCGCGCGGACGGTCCGCGGCGACGCCCTCGAACTGCCCTTCCCCGACGGGCATTTCGACCGACTCGTCGTCGCGGAGATCCTCGAGCACGTGCCCGACGACCGCCGCGCGATCGCCGAGGCGGTCCGGGTCCTGCGCCCGGGCGGCACGATGGCCGTGACGGTGCCGCGGGCCTGGCCGGAGCGGATCTGCTGGGCGCTGTCCGAGGACTACCACGAGGTCGAGGGCGGCCACGTGCGCATCTACCGCCGCGACCTGCTCGCCGGGCAGCTCACGCAGGCGGGGCTCGACGTCTACGGACACGGGTATGCGCACGCCCTGCACGCGCCCTACTGGTGGCTCAAGTGCGCGGTCGGCGTCGGCAACGACGAGCACCCGGCCGTGCGCGCCTACCACCGCCTGCTCGTGTGGGACCTGATGTCGGCGCCGCGGCTGACCCGGACCGCCGAGCGGGTCCTGGACCCGGTGCTCGGCAAGTCCCTCGTCCTCTACGCGACGAAGCCGGCGTGACGCCGCCCGCCCGGACCCTCGCGGCCGCGCTGCCGACGCGCGCGCAGCTGGCCGCGACGGCCGACCACATCGAGGCCTGCCAGGCGCCCGGCGGGGCGATCGCGTGGGAGACCCGCGGCGAGACCGCCGGCAAGGTCGACGCCTGGGACCACGTCGAGTGCGCGATGGCCCTGCTGAGCCTCGGCCGTGACGAGCCCGCGCGCCGCGCCCTCACCTGGCTCGCCGCCACCCAACGTGTCGACGGCACCTGGCCGCGAGAGTGGCGCGTGGGGCCCGGGCACGCGGTCGAGATCGTCGACGCCGCCGCCGAGACCAACATGACCGCCTACGTCGCGGTCGGGCTCTGGCATCACTGGTGCGCCCGGGGCGACGCGGCGTTCGTGCGTGAGCTGTGGCCGAGCGTCGTCGCGGCGCTCGACGCGGTCGTCGCGGCGGCCCTGCCCTTCGGCGGGATCGCCTGGGCCGTCGACGACGGGGTGCCGTGCGGTGACGCGCTGCTCGCGGGGTCGGCCAGCATCCACCACGCGCTGCGCTGCGGCGCCGCGCTCGCCGAGACGCTGCGGCAGACCCGCCCCGACTGGGAGCTGGCGGCCGACACGCTCGCGGCGGCGATCCGGCTCGCGGAGCGGGCGTTCCTCGACAAGGCGCGCTACTCGATGGACTGGTATTACCCGGTGCTGGGCGGCGCCCTGACCGGCGGTGTCGCGCGGGCCCGGCTCGCGGCCCGCTGGGACGACTTCGTCGTGCCGGGCCTGGGCATCCACTGCGTCGACGACCACCCGTGGGTCACCGGCGCCGAGACGTGCGAGCTGGCCCTGGCGTTGCTGCGCGTCGGCGACCTGCCACGCGCCGCGAGGCTGCTCACCGACATGCAGCACCTGCGGGAGGAGTCGGGGGCTTATCACACGGGCTACGTCTATCCCGACGACGAGCGGTGGCCGCTCGAGCGGTCGAGTTGGACCGGCGCCGCCGTCATCCTCGCCACCGACGCCCTCGTCGATCCGCGCGGCGTCGCCGCCCGAGTGTTCACGACCTGAGGTCGACACCCGGCCCCGCCGCGGGCGCGGGCGTAGGGTCGGGGCATGTCGTGTCTGCGCCCGTACCTGCCCGAGGATCACGACCTGCTGCAGGATCGGGAGTCACCGTATGACGACTTCGGCCCGCACGCGGTCAACCCGGATCGCTCGTGTCGCCTCGACGACGACGGCGGGCTCGTCATCGCCTTCGACACCGGCGGCCCGGCGCGCGGCGAGGTGACGTGGCACTGGGTGCAGTGGGGGCCCACGGTCGCGAGCCGCTGTCCGATGATCGGCATCTATCTGCGCCCGGAGGCCCGCGGCCGCGGCCTGGGGCTGCGCGCCCAGCGCGAGCTCGTCGACCTCTTCTTCCGGCACACCGTGACCAACCGCGTCGAGGCCCACACCGACGTCGACAACGCCGCCGAGCAGCGCGCCCTCGAGCGCCTCGGCTTCACCCGCGAGGGTCTGGTCCGTGGCGCGCACTGGCGCGCGGGCGCCTACCGCGACGGTTATCTCTACTCGATCCTGCGCAGCGAGTGGACCGTCGAGCAGGTCGAGCCCGACGCCGACGAGTAGCCGCGGTGTCCAGGCGAGCTGCCACACTCCCCGATCCTCGACCGAGGCCCGTGCCTCACTGCAGGTCAGCCGGCCGGGCGCCCGCGCTGTGCGCGCCTACTGCCCGTAGCTGAAGCGCAGGTCGGCGAAGAAGAGGTGGTTGAGCCGGTGCCGCACGTGCCCGAGGTGGCTCGCGTCGGGCGCCTCGTCGGGGGTCAGGAGCGTGAACTCCAGGAGGGTCTCGATGCTGCTCGGGCCCTGCCCGGCGGGCGTGAGCCGCAGGTGGATCTCGTCGTGCGGATGCCGCGGACACAGCGAACTCCACACGACAGTGTGCGGATTCTCGCTGCGGAGCACCCGCGGCTCGGTCTCGTCATCGAGCAGCCGCAGCCACGGCCGGGCCGGCTGCCGGTGCGGGTCGATGAGGTCGTCGAAGACGGCAGGGGGCGGCGCGGGCAGTCGGCGCGCGCGCCGCGCGAGCTCGATCACGACTGCTGCTCGGCCGACGCCGGGCGGGCCAGGGACCGGGGCGTCGTCCCGGCCTCCTCGCGGGTCAGCACGCGCAGCGACCCGACGTGCCGGGTCTCGCGCCACCGGCCCGAATCCAGCGCGCGCCGGTAGCAGCGCCACGGCGCCTGCCCGCCCATCGCCGGGTCCGCGAAGATGTCGTGGAAGACCAGGCTCCCGCCCGGCTGCACCCACGGCCCGAACCCCTCGTAGTCGCCCGTGACGTGCTCGTCGGTGTGGCCGCCGTCGACGAAGAGCAGCGCCAGCGGCGTCCCCCAGTGCCGCGCGACGACCGGGGAGCGGCCGACGATCGCGACGACCTCTTCCTCCAGGCCCGCGTCGGTGATGGTGCGGCGGAAGTGCGGGAGGGTGTCGATGCGGCCCGCGCGGGGGTCGACGAGGGTGGGGTCGTGGTAGTCCCAGCCGGGCTGGTTCTCCTCGCTGCCGCGGTGGTGGTCGAGGGTGAAGACCGTCGACCCGGCCGCCCGCGCTGCCGCCCCGAGATAGACCGCGGACTTGCCGCACCACGTGCCGATCTCCAGCCCGGGCCCCTCCGCCAGCCGCGCGGCGGCCTCCTCGTACAGCGCGCGCCCCTCGTCGGCCGGCATGAAGCCCGGCGCGTCGAGTGCGTGTCGCAGCAGGTCAGGGTCCATGTCAATCAGGCTACGGGGTGGACCGCCCAGGACGGGGGGCCCGCGGCTGCGGGTCGGCGCCCCGCCACCGGCGCGCGTCGGTCACGATGGGCCGGGATCGTCTGCCGGCGAGCCGCCCGCACGAGCTGTCTGCCCGAGGAGTCGACCATGAGCACCCACCGCCCCGCGCAGCCCGATCCCGCGCAGCCCGACCCTGCGCCGTCGGACAACCCGTCGCCGACGGACGACCGGACGGCGCCGCACATCCCGACGGCGCTGGACATCCCGACGGCGCAGCGCGAGTTCGAGGCGCGGACGCTCTATCTCAACACCGCCTCGATGGGGCTGCCGCCGCGGCGGACGACGGCGGCGCTGCACGAGACGATCGACGCGATCGCGCGCGGCGAGCGCAACGCGGGCGACTTCGACGCCGCGGTGACGGCGAGTCGTGCGGTCTACGCGCGGCTCGTCGGCGTGGAGCCCGACGACGTCGCGATCGGCAGTCAGGCGAGCGCGCTCGTCGGGTTCGTCGCGGCGAGCCTGCCCGACGGGGCGCAGGTGCTCGTCGCGGGCGACGACTTCACGAGCGTGACGTTCCCCTTCCTCGCCCAGGAGCCGCGGATCGGCGTGCGCGAGGTGCCGCTCGCGGCGCTCGTCGACGCGGTCGGCGACGACACGAGCCTCGTCGCGGTCTCGCTCGTGCAGTCGGCCGACGGGGCGGTGCTCGACCTCGACGCGCTCATCGACGCGTGCGCGCGGCACGACGCGCGGATCCTGCTCGACCTGACCCAGGCCGCGGGCTGGCTGCCGGTCGACGCGAGCCGCGTGGATTACACGGTGTGTTCGGCCTACAAGTGGCTGCTGTGCCCGCGCGGCGCGGCGTTCCTCACCGTGCGCCGCGAGCGGCTCGCGGGTCTCGTGCCGCAGGCCGCGAACTGGTATGCGGGCGCGGACATCTGGGCCAGCATCTACGGCGCGCCGCTGCGTCTGGCCGACACGGCCCGCCGCCTCGACGTGTCGCCGGCGTGGATCGCGTGGGTCGGCACGCAGTCGTCGCTGGAGCTCATCGCGACCGTCGGCGTCGAGGCGATCGGGGCCCACTCGATCGGGCTGGCGGACGACTTCCGCCGCGGCGTCGGGGTGCAGGACGGGTTGGGCCGCTCGGCGATCGTCAGCGTCGCCGTCGCCGACGACGCCGCGCAGCATCTCGCGCGGCACGGCATCGTCGCCGCGATGCGCGCCGGCCGGCTGCGCGTCTCCTTCCACCTGCCCAACACCGCCGCCGACGTCGAGCGAGCCGTCGACCTCCTGCGCCCGGTCATCCGCTGACGGCCGGTCGCCGCGACGCCGAGGCCGGGAACACCGAGCGAGGACGACGAGCGAGGACGACGAGCGAGGACGACGAGC
>JAVTVZ010000009.1:7265-19529 GCA_032229625.1 Dermatophilaceae bacterium
CGAGCGAGGACGACGAGCGAGGACGACGAGCGAGGACGACGAGCAGGAGACGACCGAGCCCCCGCCACGTGGCGGGGGCTCTGGGTCGGGCCGGTGTCGGTGTCGGTGCTGGTGTCGGTGCTGGTCAGCCGAGCGTGGGGTCGGCGTCGATGACCTCGCGGACCTGCTCGGGCGTCGGGGCGTAGGCGCCGGAGCGGCTGACGGTCAGGCCCGAGGTGATGACCGCCCGGTGCAGCGCGGATTGGACGTCGGACCAGCCGGCGGCGTGGAGGCGGTCACGCGCGTCGGGGGAGCCGAGCAGCCCGGCGTCGTGCAGGCCGGAGATGAGCCCGGCCATGAAGGAGTCGCCGGCGCCGACGGTGTCGCCGACGGTGACGGTCATCTGGTCGATGTGGAGCATGTCGCGGTTCTCGGCGAGCAGCGCGTAGGCGCCCCACGGGCCGCGGGTGACGACGACCATCGCGGGGCCGGCGGCGATCCAGCGGCGCATGACGTCTTCGACGGGCTCGTCGGGATAGAGCCATTCGACGTCCTCGTCGGAGGCCTTGACGACGTCGGCGAGACCGATGAGCTCTTCGATGCGCTCGACGACCGCAGCGGGCTCGACCATGAGGGCCGGGCGGATGTTCGGGTCGTAGGAGAGCGTGCCGTGGTCGCGGATGCGGCGGGCGACGTCGACGACCTGGGTGCCGCCGGGCTCGAGGGTCGCGGCGATGCTGCCCGTGTGGACGTGCCCGTAGCCGGACAGGTCCGCCAGCTCCGGGACGGCCCATTCGAGGTCGAACTCGTAGGTGGCGCGCCCCTCCTCGTCGAGGTGGGCGAACGCGACGGCGGTCTTCTCCGCCGCGTCGGTGCCGGGCACGATCTGCACGTCGGCGGACCGGGCCCACTGCGCGAGCCGGTCGCCGCGCTCGTCCCGGCCCCACCAGGCGCCGATGGCGGCGGGGTGGCCCAGGGTCGCGACGCCGACGGCGACGTTGAGCAGGCTGCCGCCGACGTGCTCGGTGGCCTCACCGTCCGCGGGGATGACGACGTCGATCAACGCCTCACCCAGACAGAGGATCGGTTGGGTCTGACTCATCTCTTGCCTTCTCTCACGGGGGGTGCCGGGCCTCAGTGGCCCTTGGCGGCGAGCGGGTCGCCGGTGTCGTTCGGGTCGTGTGTCAGGCCCAACTTGGCCTCCATCTCCTCCAGCGGCACGCCCTTGGTCTCGGGCATGACGCGCAGCACCCAGACGAGCTGACCGATCATGAAGACGAAGAAGATCGCGAAGGCGACCCCGCCGCCGAGGGCGCCGATGATCGGCGGGAAGAACGTCGACGTCAGCCACGCGAAGACCCAGTGGGTCAGCGAGCCGAGCGACTGGCCGCGGCCGCGGATGCGGTTCGGGAAGATCTCGGAGATGAACACCCAGATGACCGAGCCCTGGCCGAAGGCGTGCGCGGCGATGAAGACGAGCAGGCCGATGAGCACGAGCACACTCGACGTCGAGTTGAACTCTCCGCCCTTGACCTTCTCGTAGTAGAACATCAGGCCGGAGAGGAAGCCGAGGCTGATGAGATAGCCGATCGAGCCGACGATCATGAGCGAGCGGCGGCCGATCTTGTCGATGACGGTGAGCGCGGTCATCGTCGCGACGAGGTTCATGACGCCGACGGCGACGCTCATCATGAAGGCCGCGTCGGTGCTGGCGCCGGCCTTCTCCATGACGACCGGGGCGTAGTAGAGGATCGCGTTGATGCCGGACATCTGGTTGAACATCGCGATCGTGAAGGCCAGCAAGATGACCTTCATGTGCTCGCGGGTGAAGAACGGCACGCTCGGCGCGTTCGCCGCGGCCCGCAGCGAGGTCTCGATCTCGTCGATCTGGCCCTGGGCCTCGTCGGAGGTCATCGTCAGACGCCGGATGACGTCCTCACCCTCTTGTTGGCGGCCGTTGGCCAGCAGCCAGCGCGGGGTCTCGGGCACGGTGAAGAGCATCGCGAGGAAGATCACCGACGGCACGACCATGACGCCGAACATCCAGCGCCAGTCGGTCGCGTGGTCCGAGACGACGGCGCGCACCACGGTGTTCGACAGGTAGGCCAGCAGGATGCCGAGCACGATGTTGAACTGCACGAGCCCGACGAGTCGTCCGCGGACCTTCGCGGGGGCGATCTCCGCGGTGTAGATCGGCGCGCACACCGACGCGGCGCCGACGCCCAGACCGCCGAGGAAGCGGAAGATCTCGAGCATGACGATGTTCGTCGCCAGCGCCGAGCCGAGGGCGCCGACGACGTAGAGGATGCCGATGGCGAAGAGGACGGGTTTGCGTCCGTAGCGGTCCGCCGGCTTGCCGGCCGTGAGGGCTCCGAGGATGGTGCCGAGCAGCGCCATGCCGACAGCCCAGCCGAGGTAGGCGTCACTGAGGTCGAACTGTGCCTTGAGCTGCTCGGTGGTGCCGGAGATCACGGCCGTGTCGAAGCCGAAGATCAGCCCGCCGACGGACGCGACCAGGGCACTCCTGATCACGAGGGGTTTCATGCGTTGGAGCGTAGAAGCACACAACTCGGGCGTGGTGCGTTACGACTCGTCGATCCTCACATGACATTCCGGTGCCCTCGCCGAGAATGCGTGAACGCTTCCGGATGACCGCCGCTCAGCGTGGAGTCCTGTGGCTCTTCGTCCGTATCCACGTCGACGTGTGCGGTGATCGAGCTGCGGCCGCCGGCGGCCCCGTGCGCCTCCCGGGGGCCCGAGGGGTCGACGTGGTCGACGACACGCGCGGCCGCGCCGATATCCGAGCGACTCCGAGCGGCTCCGAGCGGTGTGGTCGAGCTCAGCCGGCGTACGCCTGCAGCACCTTGCTCGACAGCACCGGCCAGACCTGCGCGGCCCACTCGCCGAACGCCGTGTCGGACAGACTCACGCACGCGAGGGCGTGGGCCCGATCGACCCAGAGGAAGCTCCCCGACTGGCCGAAGTGCCCGAACGTCGCGGGCGAGTTCTCCGGGGCCGTCCAATGCGGTGCCTTGTGGTCACGAATCTCGCAGCCCAGACCCCAATCGTTCGGGCGTTGGCGACCGAAGCCGGGCAGCACGCCGTCGAGCCCGGGGTAGGCCAGGGTGGAGGCCTGGTCGACGACCGCCGGCAGCAGCAGCCGCGGGGCGAGCAGCTCGCGGGCGAGGGCGGCCAGGTCGCCGATCGGGCCGACCATGCCGTGGGCGGGCGATCCGGCGAGCTCGGTGCCGTCCATGTCGAGCAGCTCCAGCACCCGGTCGCCGAGCTCGTCGGCGAACGGCCGGCCGGTCGCCGCGGCCAGATGCTCGGCGGCGAGCTCGAAGCCGCGGTTGGAATAGATGCGCCGCCGCTCGAGCCCACCGGCGACGTCGTCGGAATCCGGCGAGATCCCCGAGGCGTGGGCGAGCAGATGCGCCAGCGTCGCCCCGGGCGGGCCGACCTCGTCGTCCAGGGAGACGACACCCTCGGCGCACGCGTCGAGCACGGTCAGCGCGGTCGCGATCTTCGTCACCGACGCCCACCGGTGCGCCCGCCCGTCGTCGTGCCTCGCCACGACCCCGTCCGGGTCGAGCACCGCCACCGACGCCGACCCGACCGGCCACGCCGCCACCTCTGCCGCGAGATCCACACTCATCCGCCCGAGTCTGGCATGCGGCGCGTGACAGACCGATCGCCCGCGTCAGATCGTCATCGCCGCGCGCACGTCGTCGGTCGCGGCGGCGCCGCCCGCGCCGCGGGAGGTGATCCGCCCGGAGGCGAGCACCGCATACTGCGACGAGGCCGTCAGCGCGAAGCCGACGTGCTGCTCGACGAGCAGCACCGTCATCCCGTCGGCGGCCAGGGAGACGATGTGCGCCTCGATCTCGGCGACGACGGACGGTTGGATGCCCTCGGTCGGCTCGTCGAGGATGAGCAGCTTCGGCTCGGTGATGAGGGCGCGGGCGATGGCCAGTTGCTGACGCTGCCCGCCGGAGAGCAGCCCCGCCTTGCGGTGGGCGAATTCTCGCAGCACCGGGAATCGCTCGTACATCGCCGCGACCTGGGCGGCGCCTCCGCGGCGCCCGTCGGCGACCACCTGCAAGTTCTCCGCCGTCGTCAGCTGCGGGAAGGACAGCTGGCCCTGCGGCACGTAGGACAGTCCGCGCGCGACCCGCTGATGCGGGCGCAACCCCGTGACGTCGACCCCGTCGAGCACGACGCGGCCCCGGCGTGGTGCGAGCAGCCCGACCGCGGTCTTGAGCAGCGTCGTCTTGCCGGCGCCGTTGTGACCCATGATCGCGACGATCTGGCCGGCCGGGACCTCCAGGTCGACGCCGTGGACGACGTCGGACCGGTCGTAGCCGACGTGGATGTCGTGGAGTTCGAGCATCACTGCACCTCCTGCGCCACGAGCGACGCAGCTGCCGTGGCCTCGTGTCGGTCGGCCTTGTCGGCGGCGGTGTGGGCCCCGGCGCGGTGGGCGCCGCCGAGATACACCTCCTGCACCTTCGGGTCGGCCTGGACGGCCGCGACGCTGCCCTCGGACAGGACCTTGCCGCCGGCCAGGACGGTCACCGAGTCGGCCCAGGCGCGCATGAAGTCCATGTCGTGCTCGACGATGATGACCGTGCGGTCGGCGCCGATCTGGCGCAGCAGTGCTCCCGTGGCGTCCCGCTCGTCGGCGCTCATGCCGGCGACGGGCTCGTCGAGCAGCATGACCTTGGCGTCCTGCACGAGCAGCATCCCGATCTCCAGCCACTGCTTCTGCCCGTGCGAGAGCGCGCCCGCGAGGCGCCCCGCGGAGGCGGTCAGACCGATGGTCTCCAAGGCCTGCGTGACAACCGGCGGCACGTCGCGCCGCGCTCGCAGCAGGCTCCACCCGGAGCGCCCGGCGCCGGCGGCGATGTCGAGGTTCTGCAGCACGGTCAACTCGGTGAAGACGCTCGCGGTCTGGAAGGTGCGTCCGACGCCGAGCCGCGCGATCTGGTGGGGCTTCGGGCCGAGCAGGTCGGCGCGGGCGTAGCGCGCGTAGCCGGTCGCCGGGACGAGCCCGGTGAGCGCGTCGATGATCGTCGTCTTGCCGGCGCCGTTGGGGCCGATGAGGAATCGCAAGTCGTGCTGGAAGACGGTGAGGTCGACGTGGTCGACCGCGACGAACCCGTCGAAGGTCACCGTGAGGTCCCGGATCTCCAGGTAGTCGGGACGGACGGTCATGGGTGCGCTCCTTCCAGAGTGCGGGGTGCCAGTGGCGCGGCGGGCGCCGGTGTCTCGTCGTGGCGGCTGCCGCGGCGGCGGC
Organism: Dermatophilaceae bacterium; assembly: GCA_032229625.1. Taxonomy (GTDB): domain Bacteria; phylum Actinomycetota; class Actinomycetes; order Actinomycetales; family Dermatophilaceae; genus Kineosphaera. The sequence goes on from JAVTVZ010000009.1 coordinate 12,541, forward strand.
GCACGAGGTCGCCGATCGAGGCCAGACCGGCGGGCAGGAACGCGATGACGAGCACGAAGAGCGCACCCTGGAAATACGTCCAGAATCCGGGGAACTGCTCCGAGAGTCGCGTCTGGGCCGCCGCGACGGCGATGGCCCCGAGCGCGGGGCCGAAGAGGCTGGCCCGGCCGCCGATGGCGACGCCGGTGAGGAACGCGATGGAGGGGACGATCCCGACGTCGGCGGGGGAGATGATCCCGACGATCGGCACGAAGAGCGCCCCGCCGATCCCGGCCATGAAGGCCGCGACGGCATAGGCGAGGAGTTTGACGGTCGCCGGGTTGTAGCCGAGGAATCGCACGCGCTCCTCGGAGTCGCGCACCGCGACGAGCAGTTCACCGAAACGGCTGCGATAGAGCTGCCAGGCGATGACGAGCATGACCAGCAGGGCGGTCACGGAGAACAGGTAGATCATCCGGCGATTGATCGGGTCGTTGAGGTCGTAGCCGAAGAAGGCGCGGAACGCGTTGAGCCCGTTCGTGCCGCCGGTCGTGGCCTGCTGCCCGATGAGCAGGATCGCGAACGCGGCGGTGAGGGCCTGGGAGAGGATCGCGAAATACGCGCCCCGGACGCGGCGGCTGAAGATCGCCAGGCCCAACACAGTGGCCAACGCCGCGGGCAGGACCAGGATCGCGACGATCGTGACGACGGGGTCACGGAAAGGCTCCCACCATCCCGGCACCGTGCCCGAGCCGTAGAGGTACATGAAGTCGGGCGCGCGGCCCGGGCCGGCGTCGGCGAGTTTGAGGTGCATCGCCATGAGATAGGCGCCGAGGCCGAAGAAGACACCCTGGCCGAGGACGAGCATGCCGCCGCGACCCCAGGCCAGGCCGATGCCGACGGCGACGATCGCGTAGCAGACGTACTTACCCAACAGGTCCAGCCGGAATCCCGAGAGCATCGCCGGGGCGATGCCGTAGAGGGCGATCGCGAGCACCGCGATCCCCAGCCAGGCCCCGGGAATGGTGCGCGCCTTGGTCAGTGCTGCGGTCATGGCGCTCATGCCAGGCTCCTCGTGCGGACGTTGACGATGCCCTGCGGGCGCACCTGCAGGAAGACGATGATCGCGACGAAGACGATGACCTTCGCCATACTCGCGCTCGTGCCCCATTGCGTGAAGGACTGCGCGATGCCGAGCAGGAAGGCGGCGATGACGGCGCCCCGGATCTGCCCGATGCCGCCGACGACGACGACGAGGAAGGCGTCGATGATGTATCCGGTGCCCAGCGTCGGGCCGGTCGACCCGAGCAAGGTCAACGCCACTCCCGCGACCCCGGCCAGGCCGGACCCGATGAAGAACGTGAGCCGGTCACTCATCCGCGTGCTGATGCCGACACTCTCGGCGAGGTCGCGATTCTGCACCACGGCCCGGATGCGGCGACCCAAGGCCGTATACCGCATCGCCGCCGCGAGCGCACCGACGCACACCAGGGCGAGCGCGAAGATGAAGACGCGCGACGCGGCGACATTCATCCCCACGATCGACACGCTGCCGGTCAGCCACGCCGGGGCGGGCACGTCGACGTTCGGGGCGCCGAAGATGTCCCGCGCGAGTTGCTGCAGGATGAGCGACGCCCCGAACGTGACGAGCAGCGTGTCCAACGGCCGGGTATACATCCGCGAGATGATCGTCTGCTCCAGGACGACCCCGAGCAGCCCTCCGACGAGGAATCCGACGGGGATCGCGACGAGTAGTGAGATCCCGGCGTTGCCGATGATCAGGCTCATGACATATGCGGAGTAGGCGCCGGCCATGATGAATTCGCCGTGCGCCATGTTGATGACCCCCATCTGGCCGAACGTCAGGGCCAGGCCGAGGGCGATGAGCAGCAGGATCGAGCCCTGCGAGAGGCCGGCGACGAGCTGGCCTGCGAGGACATCCATGGTGTGTCTCCCTGACGTCCGGCCCCGGCTCAGCCGGAGATGCCCTGGGCCCAGGCGTACCCCGTGAGGAACGGGTCCGGGGTGATCGGCTTGTCCGAGCTCCAGATGGTGTCGATGAGGCCGGTGGAGGCGATCTTGCCGATGAGGGCCGCCTTGCTGACGTGGTGGTTCTCCCCGTCGACGGTGACCTTGCCCTCAGGGGCGTCGAAGGACACTCCGCCGGAGACCTTGTTGATGGCGTCGACGTCGAAGGACTTCGCCTTCTCGACCATGTTCTTCCACAAGAACATCGACGTGTAGGCGGCCTCCATCGGGTCGGAAGTGACTCGGTCCGCGCCGTACTTGGCCTTGAAGTCCGCGACGAACTTCTTGTTCACCGCGTTGTCGAGCGTCTCGTAGTAGTTCCAGGCGGTGAGCTGGCCCACGATGTTCGCCGCGCCGATGCCCTTGACCTCCTCCTCGGCGATGCTCACGCTGACGACCGGCATGGTGTCGGCCTTCAGCCCGGCGTTGGTGTACTCCTTGAAGAACGCGACGTTGGAGTCGCCGTTGAGGGTGTTGAAGACGGCGTCCGCGTCGGCGCTCTTGACCTTGTTGACGATCGTCGCGAAGTCGGTCGAGCCGAGCGGGGTGTACTCCTCGCCCGTGATCTCGATGCCGTTCGCCTTCGCGTACGCCGTGATGACCTTGTTGGCGGTGCGTGGGAAGACGTAGTCCGAGCCGACGAGGAAGAGGCTCTTGACGCCCTGCTGCTTGAGGTAGTCCAGCGCCGGCACGATCTGCTGATTCGTCGTCGCGCCCGTGTAGTAGATGTTCTTGCTCGCCTCGAGACCCTCGTACTGCACGGGGTAGAAGAGCAGCGCGTTGTTGGACTCGAAGACCGGCAGCATCGCCTTGCGGCTCGCCGACGTCCACCCGCCGAAGACCGCCGCAACACAGTCGCTGTTGATGAGCTTGCTCGCCTTCTCCGCGAAGACCGTCGGCTCGGACGCGCCGTCCTCGGCGACGATGTCGAGCTTCTTGCCCAGGACGCCGCCCGCCGCGTTGATCTGCTCGGCCGCCATGCTCAGGGAGTCGTAGACGGTGTTCTCGGAGATCGCCATCGTGCCCGACCGCGAATTCAGCAGGCCGATCTTGATGCTGTCGCCGTCGGTCTTCACGCACGAGGCGCGACCCGCGCTCGCGGTGGAGCCGGAGCCCCCGGCGGCGTCGACCTTCGCCCCGCCGCACGCGGACAGGACGACGACGGGCAGGACGAATGCGAGGGCGGTGGCGCCGGTGCGGGTGAGCTGGGACATGCGGTTCCTCTCAGGACAGGGGCTGCCGCCGACCGGGCGACCCCGGCCGCGGGCTCGCCCACGACCACCGCGGGGTCGTCGAGGCGTCGACATCGGTGGTGATGAAGGCGTCGGCGCCTCGATCTGTCAGGACCGTAGGAGCGCCCTGTTACGACCCCGACCGACCGCTGTGACGTCGACGTTTCGCGATGCTCACGCGGAAGGCTCTTCCTGTGCGATCCCGTTGTGAAGCAAAGGAATTCGTGACCTGATCGGCGCGCGCGAACAGGTCCCCGGGAGAGGTGTGGGCGGAGCTTCCGGGCCGGCCCGGAGAGCGGAGGTCAGCGCAGGAGCGCCGCGCGAGGGGTCTCAGCCGAGCGAGACGTCGCCGTGTACCGCGTATCGAAAGCCGTCCTGATCCACGCGGATCCACCCGAAGGACACGACGGACCCCAGCCCGACGTCGGGAGCGATGTGCGCGGGCCACTGGGTGTAGTGGAACCAGCAGCCGCCGGGTGTGTCGTCGCAGGTGATGGCGCCCCAGCCTTCGTCCTCGTCGAAGGACGCGACGACTCCCGTGCTCATGCCCAGCAGTGTTCCACGGCGCGGTGTCGGCAGAAGCCGCCGCGGTTGCGGCGGCGCGGCTCACGCGCAGCCGATCTGATGCGGACGGCTCGCCCCCTCCGGTTCGGCGTTGCGCGTGCAGTTGGGCGTCGCGGGTGTAGCCGCGACGCGCTGTGGGAGCGCGACCGCGAGGGTGTGGTGGGGGCTCGGAGCCGCGACCTCGAGGGTGTGGCGGGGCTCGGGTCCTCGCGTGGGGGCGGCGGACGGCGCAGGATGGCCCGATGAGGTTCGCGGAGGTCGTGGCGGTGTCGGCGCAGGTGGCGGCGACGCGCTCGCGGACGGCGAAGACCGAGCTCGTCGCGGGGGCGCTGCAGGCGGCCGAGCCGGATGAGGTGCGGCTCGTCGCGTGCTACCTGGCGGGCACGCTGCCGCAGCGGCGCACGGGTGTGGGGTGGCGCTCCCTCATGGCGCGGCCGGAGCCGGCCGCCGACGCGTCGCTGCAGGTCGGGGAGGTGGACGCGGCGATCGCGGATCTCGCCGGGCTCGCCGGGACGGGGTCGAGCGCCCGCCGCGCCGAGGCGTTGGCGCGGCTGCTGGGGGCGATGACGGCGCCGGAGCAGGACTTCCTCGCCGGGCTGCTCACCGGGGAGCTGCGGCAGGGCGCGCTCGACGGGGTGCTCATCGCGGCGATCGGGGGGGCCGCGCAGGTGCCGGACGCGGCGGTGCGCCGGGCCGTCATGCTCGCGGGGCGCCCCGAGGAGGTCGCGCCCGTCGCGTTGAGCGGCGGCGCCGACGGGCTCGCGCAGATCGGGCTGGAGGTCGGCCGGCCGCTGCGGCCGATGCTCGCCGGGTCCGCGCCCGATGTCGGCGCCGCGCTGGCCCAGGTCGGCGGCGGCGAACCCGTCGCCCTGGAGCGCAAACTCGACGGCATCCGCCTCCAGGCCCACAAGGACGGCGACGACGTGCGCCTCTACACCCGCTCCCTCGACGACATCACCGCGCGCCTGCCCGAGGTCGTCGCGCTCGTCGCGGCGCTGCCCGCCCGGCAGGTCGTCCTCGATGCCGAAGCCATCGCGCTGCGCCCCGACGGCCGCCCCCACCCCTTCCAGGTCACCGGCGCCCGCACCGCCTCGCGCACCGACCCGGCGACCCTCGCGGCGACGACGCCCGTGACGACCTACGCCTTCGACGTCCTGCACCTCGACGGCGCCGACCTCCTCGACGCCTCGGCCGCCGATCGCGCGCAGACCCTGGCCACGCTCGCGCCGCACGCGCTCGTGCCGCGCCTGGTGACCGCCGACCCCGTGGCGGCGCAAGACTTCTTCGACGCCCAGGTCGCCGCCGGGCACGAGGGTGTCGTCGTCAAGAGCCTGCACGCGCCCTACGCGGCGGGGCGGCGCGGCGCCGGCTGGGTCAAGGTCAAGCCGCGGCACACCCTCGACCTCGTCGTCCTCGCCGTCGAATGGGGCAGCGGCCGCCGCCGCGGCCTGCTCTCCAACATCCACCTCGGCGCGCGCGACGCGTCCGCGCCGGGCGGTGTCGTCATGCTCGGCAAGACGTTCAAGGGCATGACCGACGAGATGCTCGCGTGGCAGACACAGCGGTTCCTCGCGTTGGAGGACGGGCGCGACGGGCACGTCGTGCGCGTGCGGCCCGAGCAGGTCGTCGAGATCGCCTTCGACGGGCTGCAACGCTCGACCAGGTATCCCGGTGGGCTGGCTCTGCGGTTCGCGCGCGTGCTGCGATACCGCGACGACAAGACCGCCGACCAGGCCGACACGATCGAGACCGTCCGCGCGCTCGCCGCGGACTTCGCGCAGGAGGGCGAATGACACGCAGTGCCGGGGATCCGGCCGAGCTGATCTGCGCGACGACCGCGCAGCTGCTCGCCGGGTATGCCGCCGGGTCGATCACGCCGACGCAGGTCACCGAGGCGATCCTCGCCCGCCTCGACGCGCTCGAGCCGACCCTGCACGCCTTCTACGTCGTCGAGGCGCAGCACGCCCGCGACGCCGCCGCCGCCAGCACCCGCCGCTGGCAGCGCGGCGCACCGACCGGGCCCCTGGACGGCGTGCCGATCACCCTGAAGGAGAACATCGCCACCGTCGGCACCCCCACCCCCAGCGGCACCGCGGCGCTCGCGTCGGCGCCGCCGCACACCCTCGACGGGCCGACGGCGATGCTCACCGCGCGCGCCGGGGCCGTGCGGCTCGGCAAGACCGTCATGCCCGACTACGGGATGCTCTCCTCCGGGGTGTCCAGCCTGCACGGCATCACCCGCTCGCCGTGGAATCCCGCCTGGACAGTAGGCGGTTCGAGCGGCGGCTCGTCCGCCGCGGCCGCCGCGCGGCTCGGGCCGATCCACCTCGGCAGCGACATCGGCGGCTCCATCCGGTTGCCCGCGACGTGGACCGGGCTCGCGTCGCTCAAGCCGACCTACGGGCTCGTGCCCGTCGACCCGCCGTACCTCGGGCGGGCCATCGGGCCGCTGGCCCGGACCGTCGACGATGTGGCCCGCGCGATGGCCGTCATCGCCGCGCCCGACCCGGCGGGTCGCGACTACACGCAGTCGGGGTGTGCGCTGGAGTGGGCTGCAGCGCTGAGCGATCCGCGGGAGGACGACGTCGCGGGGCTGCGCGTCGGGCTGCAGCTCGACGCCGGCTGCGGCGTGCCGACCGACCCGCAGGTCGCCGCGATCGTCGCCGACGTCGGCGAGGTGCTGGCGCGCGGCGGCGCGCACGTCGAGCCGATCGGGCCGCTCATCTCGGGCGAGCACCTACGGCTGCTCGACCTCTTCCTGCGCGCCCGGTCCTGGCTCGACCTGACCCGCCTCGACGCCTCCGCGCGCGCCGCCGTGCTGCCGTACATCGAGGAGTGGGCCGCCGGCGCCGCCGCGCTGAGCGGCTCGGACGTCATCGATGCCTTCGCCGGGGTGCAGGCGATGCGGGCCGCGACGATCACCGGGACCGCGTCGCATGACGTCGTGCTCTCGCCCGTCGCGCCCGTCGCCGCGTTCCCCGCGCATTGGCACGGCCCGACGAACGACCCAGCCACCGCGCTGGACCACATCGCCTACACCGCCCCCTACAACTTCTCCGAGCAGCCCGCCGCCACCGTCAACGCCGGCTTCACCGACGACGGCCGGCCCGTCGGAGTCCAGCTGGCTGCGCGGCGCTACGACGACGTGCGGCTGCTGCGGGTGGCGCGCTGGTACGAGGCCGCGCG
>JAVTVZ010000010.1:0-3305 GCA_032229625.1 Dermatophilaceae bacterium
CGATCAGCTGTCGGCGAGGCGGGCCAGCTCGGTCTCGGGGTCGAAGTCCGCCGGAGGCCACTGCGGGTTCATGGCGCGCAGGTGCTCCAGGACGAGCTGCTGCACGGCGAGCCGCGCATACCACTTCCGGTCGGCCGGCACGACATACCAGGGCGCGACCGGCGTGGACGTCTTGGCCAGCGCGGCCTCGTAGGCGACCTCGTAGTCCTCCCAGCGGCGTCGCTGGTCGATGTCGCCGGGGTTGTACTTCCAGTGCTTGTCGGGACGCTCGATGCGTTCGCGCAGGCGGGCGGCCTGCTCGTCCTTGGAGATGTGCAGCATCACCTTGACCATCGTGATGCCCTCGCGGGCGCACGACGCCTCGAAGGTGTTGATCTGCCCGTAGCGCCGGCTCCACGTCGAGGACGGCACGAGGCTGAGCACCCGGGCGATGAGGACGTCCTCGTAGTGGGAGCGGTCGAAGACGCCGACGATGCCGGGTGGGGGCAGGGCGCGGCGGATGCGCCAGAGGAAGGGTTTGGCCTTCTCCTGGGGCGTCGGCGCCTTGAACGCGGTGATCCTGACGCCCTGGGGGTCCATGAGTCCGACGACGTGGCGCATGATGCCGCCCTTGCCGGAGGTGTCCATGCCCTGCACCACGAGCAGCAGGCGGTCCTTGGAGCCGCCGCGGGATTGGGCGTAGAGGCGCTCCTGCCAGGCGGCGACCTCGTCGGCGGTCTCGGCGAGCGCTGCCTGCCCAGCCTTCTTGCCGCCGTCGAAGGCCGGCGTCGATCGTGGGTCGAGGTCGACGAGCTGGAATTCGGGTCCGACGCGCAGGGCGTCGGCGAACGACACGTCGTCCAGGGGACCCGAGGGCACCCCGTCGGACTCATCGGCCGCGGTCTGCGGTGACTTGTTGGCCATGGCACATGATGACGCACCCCGTGGGCGCAGGCACGTCCGGAACGCCGGGTACGCCGGGATTAGTCCGCTGCGGCCTCGTCGCGGGTGTCGAGCTCGACGAGTGCGTGGGCGACGACCCGCTCCCAGCGCCGGGGGTCGACGTTCCACTCCTTGACGTGCCGCGCGACCTGCCATTCCTCGTAGTGCACGAGGTCGGGGCGGCGTCGCGCGAGCTCGCGCGAGGGGCCCACGGGCACGAACTCGTCGTCGGCGGAGTGGATGAGCAGCACGCGGTGCCTCAGCTCGTCGGCGCGGTCCTGCCAGTTGGTGCGGGCGACGTCCAGCGGCTCGTGCACTCCGACGAGTCGGCGGGACCAGCGGGCCCCGATGAGCCCCTGCGCGAGCTTGGCCAGGGAGCGCGGCACCCGGCGCAGCCGGGCGTGGTGGGCGATGACGTCGCCCCAGTCGATGACCGGTGAGTCCAGGATCGCGAGGCTGACGTGGGCGGACAGCGGGGAGCGGTCGAGGGTCTGCAGCACGATCGCGCCGCCCATCGACCAGCCGATGAGCACGAGGTCGCGGGCGCCGTGGTCGAGGGCGTAGGCCATCGCCGCCTCGGTGTCGCGCCACTCCGAGAGGCCGAGGTTGTAGAGGCCGTCGGCGCTGGCGGGGCCCTCGACGTCGTTGCGGTAGGTCGGCACGAGCGCGGTGATCCCGAGCCGGTGCAGCAGCGGCACCGCGCGCAGGCACTCGTGGCGGGTCGCGCCGCGGCCGTGCACGAGGATCGCCCAGCGGCCCGGGGCGGCCGGTGCAGCGTCGGCGCCGGGCACGAGCCAGGCAGGCAGGTCACCGATCTCGCTGGGGACGGCGACCTGGCGCGTCGGCAGGTCGAGCGCCCCGCCGGGATCACCGGTGAAGACATAACCGTCCCAGCGCGCCGGGCCCGGCCGCGGCACCCCGGCGTCGATGCCCTCGAGCACGCGGGTCACCGTCGGCGGGTCGTGGGGTCCACCGCTCCCCCGGCCGACGATGTCCCCGAGCCGCAGGTGGCCCGCACCGTGGTCGAACCACAGGCCGTACCGGCCCGGCACGACCGTCTCGTCGTCCGCGACGAGGGTGATCGTGCGGGGCTCCGGCGCGTCCTGCGGGTCGAGCGCGACGATCACCTGCTCCTGCGGGCGGTCGCGCTCGGGGGTCAGCAGCACCCGGGCGAAATACGTGCCGGCGCTCACCGACCCGGCGACCGAGGCCAGCCCGAGACCGGCGCCGGTGATGCCGGCGACCTTGGCGGCCCGGACGGCTCCGGCTCGCGCCTGCGACGGGACAGCGGTCGGCTCCATGCCCCCATCTTCACCCCTGGCGTCGACCGGGTGCGCCCGGCGGCGTCGGGGTCGGGCCGCAGGGGGTGAGAATGGCCGGATGCAGCTGCCGATCGACCTCCCCGTCACGCCGATGCTCGCCAAGGCCGTCACCGGGTTCCCGGCCGCGGACTCGGTCGCGGGCGGGCTGTCCTACGAGCCGAAGTGGGACGGCTTCCGGTGCCTCGTCCTGCGCGACGGCGACGATATCGAGCTGGCAAGTCGGGGCGCGAAGCCGCTGACGCGGTATTTCCCCGAGGTCGTCGAGGCGGTCCGGGCCCATCTGCCACGCCGGTGTGCGATCGACACCGAGATCGTCGTGCGGACCGGGTCGCCGGGCGCCCAGCGCCTCGACTGGGAGTCGCTGAGCCAGCGCATCCACCCCGCGGCGAGCCGCGTCGCGACGCTGTCGGTGGCGACGCCGGCCGAGCTCGTGTGCTTCGACGTGCTCGCGCTCGGGGACTCCTCGCTGCTGGATGCGCCCTTCGAGGAGCGCCGCGCCCGGCTGGAGTCCGCGCTGGCCGGGCTCGCCGACGACGCCCCGATCCACCTGACCCGCACGACGCGGGACGCCGACGTCGCGCGCGACTGGTTCGAGCGGTTCGAGGGCGCCGGGCTCGACGGGGTCGTCGCCAAGCCGCTCGCGTCGCCCTATGCGCCGGGGAAGCGCACGATGCTCAAGATCAAGCACAAGCGCACCGGCGAAGCGGTCGTCGTCGGCTACCGCGTGCACAAGTCCGGGCAGGGCGTCGGCTCGCTGCTGCTCGGGCTGTATGGCGACGACGGCCGGATCTTCAACGTCGGCGGCATCGCCGCGTTCACCGCCAAGCGCCGCCTCGAACTCATCGACGAGCTCGCGCCGCTCGTCAAGCGCGACGACGACGGCGAGGTCGAGGCCGCCGCGACGGACCGGTCTCGCTTTTCCTCGTCCAAGGACGTCAGCTTCGTGCCGCTGCGCCCCGAGCGTGTCGTCGAGGTCGCATTCGACCAGCTCGAAGGCTGGCGCTTCCGCCACGCCGTGACGTTCCTGCGCTGGCGCCCCGACCGCGACCCGACCTCCTGCAC
>JAVTVZ010000011.1:0-19389 GCA_032229625.1 Dermatophilaceae bacterium
GCCGGTCGAGCGCGTCGGGCCGGTCGAGCGCGTCGGGCCGGTCGAGCGCGTCGGGGGCGCGCGGCTCAGCCGCCGATCGAGGACATCGGCCGGGCGGGCTGGGTGAAGTCCGGCGAGCCGATGCCGTGGCCACGCGCCTTGCGCCACATCTCGCCGCGGATGAGTCGCACGAGCTCGCGGTCGTCGGCCCCCTCACGCAGCGGCCCGCGCAGATCGAGCTCGCCGCGGGCGAAGAGACAGTTGCGCACCATCCCGTCGGCCGTCAGCCGCACCCGGTCGCACGCACCGCAGAAGGGCGCCGAGACGCTCGCGATGATCCCCACGGTCGCCGGGCCCCCGTCGACGGTGAAGCGCTCCGCGGGCGCGCTGCCCCGAGCCGGGACCGGCTCCAGCGTGAAGCGCTCGTCGAGCCGCTCGCGGATCTGCGCCGCCGTGACCATCGCGTCACGCTGCCACTGATGCTGGGCGTCCAGCGGCATCTGCTCGATGAAACGCAGCTCGTAGCCGCGCTCCAGACACCAGGAGAGCAGGTCGGCCACATCGTCGTCGTTGACGCCGCGCATCGCGACGGCGTTGACCTTGACCGGGGTCAGCCCCGCCTGTACGGCCGCCGCCAGGCCCGCGACGACGTCGTCGAGCCGGTCGCGGCGCGTCAGGCGCTCGAAGGCGGCGCGGTCGATCGTGTCGAGGCTGATGTTGACCCGGTCGAGCCCGGCCTGCGCGAGCGGCTCGGCCAGGCGCGCCAGGCCCACGCCGTTGGACGTCATCGCGATGACCGGGCGCGGCGTCAGCGCCGCGATCCCGGCGACGAGCCCGGGCAGGCCGCGCCGCAGCAGCGGCTCACCCCCGGTCAGGCGCACCTGCCGCACTCCGAGGTCGACGAAGATCCCGATGAGCCGCAGCAACTCGGCGTCGGTGAGCATCTGCGCCTTGGCCATCCACGGCAGACCCTCCGCCGGCATGCAGTAGGTGCAGCGCAGGTTGCAGTGGTCGGTCAGGGAGACCCGCAGGTCACGGGCGACGCGGCCGAACGTGTCGACGAGCGCCCCGTCGCGGTGCGGCGGCGGCGTCGGCATGCCCAGCGAGATCTCGCGCGTCATCGGGCCACCATAGGCGCGCGCGATCGAGGCGGCATCCGCCGGGGCCGATCGCCCGCCGGGGACCGGACTCGCGCCCACGGCCTGCGCACGAGCCCGGGTGCGGGGCTCGCACCCGTCCTCCCGCCGTGCTCGGCGCCGCCCCTCGCGGCGGGCGGCCCGGCCGCGGCGGGTAGCGTCTGGCGGGTGATCCGCACGCTGCTGAGCAGACGCTGGCTCGCGGCGATCGCCGTGGCGGCGGTCTTCGCGACCGCGTGCGTGCTGCTGGGGCGCTGGCAGTGGGGCCGCCACGAGGCCAAGGCCGAGCGGGCCCACCAGGTGCAGACCTACTATGCCGCGCCCGCCGTCGCGCTGGCCGACGTCATGCCCGCCGCGACCAGCCCCCTGCCCGCCGACCAGGTGTGGCGCCGGGTGCAGGTCCGGGGCACCTACCTGCCGCAGGGTCGCCTCATGGTGCGCAACCGGCCGCAGAACGTCGTCTACGGCTACGAGGTGCTGCAGGCCCTGCGACTGCAGGACGGCACGACGATCCTCGTCGACCGCGGCTGGGTGCCCAACGCCGAGCGCGCCGACATCCTGCCGCCGGTGCCGCCTCCGCCGACCGGCGACGCCGCGACCGGCGGCCTGGTGACGATCACGGGTTGGCTGCGGCCCGGGGAGCCGACGCTCACCTCGGGGCTGCCGGCGGGCCAGCTCGGCTCGATCGACATCCCCGCGGCCGCGACCGCCCTCGGCGTGCCGCTGCGCCCCGCCTACCTCGTGCTGGAGTCGGAGTCCGACGGCTCGGGCCGAGCGCCCGCGCGCCCGACGCCGTTGCTGGCGCCGGAGACCACCACGGGCCCCCATCTGGCCTACGCCTTGCAGTGGTGGCTCGCCGCACCGCTGGGCTTCGTGCTGGTCTTCGTCTATGCGCGGCGGGAGTGGCTGGAGTCCACCGGCGAGGCCCGACGTCGCCGCGAGGTCGCCGCGGCGACGCCGAAGAAGGTGCGCATCTGGGACGAGGAGGACGCCTGACGGCCGACCCGCGGCCGCGTGCGACCCGAGGCGGTGACGCGCCCCGGGTGACGCGACCCGACGCTCGCAGGCCAGGCGTCAGGCCTGCGCCGGCTCGGAGCGCTCCCCCGACGCTCCTGCGCCCGACTCCCCCGCGCCCGACTCCCTCACGTCCGCCCCCTGCGCGTCTCCCGAGAACTGGGTGCGGTAGAGGTCGGCATACAGACCCCCTTGGGCGAGCAGCTCCTCGTGCCGGCCGGACTGCGCGACCCGACCGTGCCGCAGCACGACGATGAGGTCGGCACCGCGCACGGTCGCGAGTCGGTGGGCGATGACCAGGGCCGTGCGCCCCCGCAACGCGTGGTCCAGGGCCCGCTGGACGGCGGCCTCGGACTCGGAGTCCAGGTGCGCGGTGGCCTCGTCGAGGATGAGCAGGCCCGGCGCCTTGAGCAGCAACCGCGCGATCGCCAGGCGCTGCTTCTCACCGCCGGAGAGGCGGTGGCCGCGGTCCCCGACGATCGTGTCGAGGCCCTCCGGCAGCGACTCCACGAGCGGCCAGATCTGCGCCGCGCGCAGCGCGTCGACCATCTGCTCGCGCGTGGCGCCCGGAGCCGCGTAGTTCAGATTGGCCGCGATCGTGTCGTGGAAGAGATGCGCCTCCTGGGTGACGACCCCGACGGCGGCGTGCAGCTCCTCCAGCGCGAGGTCGCGCACGTCGACGCCGCCGACGCGCACGGCCCCGGCGGTGACGTCGTAGAGCCGGGCGACCAGGCTCGTCACCGTCGTCTTGCCGGCGCCGCTCGGGCCGACGAGCGCGACGAGCTGCCCGGGCGCCACGCGCAGGCTGATGTCGTGCAGCACCTCCTGTCCGCCGCGGCGATCCCCGGTGGCGGTGGCCTCCAGCGACGCCAGCGACACCTCGTCCGCGCCCGGATAGGCGAAGCCGACGTGGTCGAGCTCGAGGCCGGGGGGCCCCGGGGCGATCGGCTGCGGGTGGGTCGGGTCCTGCACGAGGGGGCGCAGGTCGAGGACCTCGAAGACGCGCTCGAAGGACACCAGGGCGGTCATGACGTCCACCCGGACCGTCGACAGCGCCGTCAGCGGCGTGTAGAGCCGGGCGAGCAGCGCCGTGAGCGCGAGCAGCGTGCCGACGCTCATGCTGCCCTGGGCGGCCCACACGCCCCCGACGCCGTAGACGAGGGCGGTCGCCAGAGCCGCGATGAGGGTGAGCCCGGTGAGGAAGAGCTGACGGTTCATCGCGATCTGCACGCCGACGTCACGCACGGCCTGCGCGCGTCGCGCGTAGGCGTCCCGCTCGCGGGCGGGGCTGCCGAAGAGCTTGACGAGCAGGGCGCCGGCGACGTTGAAGCGCTCGGTCATGCGCGCGCCGAGCTCGGCGTTGAGGTCCATCGAGCGGTGCGTCAGCCCCGCCAGGCGGCGACCGACGAGGCGGGCCGGCACGAGGAAGAGCGGCAGCATCGCCAGCGACGCCAGAGTCAGCGGCCACGACAGACCGGCCATCGCGACGAGCAGCAGCACGAGGCTCACCGAGTTGCTGACGACGCCGGACAGGGTCGAGGTGAAGGCCTGCTGCGCGCCGATGACGTCGGTGTTGAGCCGCGAGACGAGCGCCCCGGTCTGCGTCCGGGTGAAGAAGGCGATGGGCTGGTCGAGCACGTGCCCGAAGACCTGCCGCCGCAGGTCGTAGATGAGCCCCTCACCGATGAGGGCGCTCGTGCGCCGCTGCCACACACCCAGCACCGCCTCGCAGACGGCGAGCCCGGCGACCAGCAGCGCGAGCCGGACGACCAGCCCCGCGTCGCCGCGCAGGATGCCGTCGTCGACGATGCGCTGCAGGATCAGGGGGGCGGCGACGACGAGCATCGCGGACGCGACGACCAGCAGCAGGAAGCCGAGCATGCGGGCGCGGTAGGGCCGCGCGTAGCCGGCGACGCGGCGCACCGTGCCCGGTCGCAGGCGCGCCCCGCGCATCGAGTCCCGCGACATCGAGCGCATCGTCATGAAGCCGCTGCCCATCGACACCGCTCAGGCCTCCCGCTCCCCCGCCGCCGCGCTGCCGGGCGCCGCGCTGCCGGGCGCCGCCGGTGACGACATCCGCGCGAGGAGGAGCCGGGCCTGGGCCTCGCGCTCGGCGCTCAGCTGACCGGCGCGATCGCGGCCGGTCGCGCCGCGCAGCAGGTGCACCATCTCGCGCGCGGCCGCCGCGTCGGCGCTGAGCACCGAGGCGCTCAGATCGGCGACCGTGTCCTCCAGCTGCCCCCCGGGCACCGCGAGCGCCGCCAGTCCGATCCCGACGGCCTCGGCGGCCCCGACCCGGCGGCCGGTGAGGCAGATCTCCAGGGCCCGGTCCGGCCCGACGAGCTCGACGAGGCGCCCGGTGCCACCGAGGTCCGGCACGAGCCCCACGAGGATCTCGCCCATGCACAGCGAGGCGTCGTCGGCCAGGACGCGCAGGTCGGCGGCCAGGGCCAGTTGGAATCCGGCGCCGATCGCGTGGCCCCGCACGGCGGCGACGACGAGGGCGTCGACCTCGCGCCACGCGGTGAAGGCGCGCTGGTAGCCCGCGATCCGCGCCGCGATCGAGGCCTCCTGGGGTGCGTCGCCGAAGAGCGCGGTGAGACCGTGGGGGTGCAGGAAGCGTCGGTCGAGCCCGGCGGAGAAGTGCGGTCCGGCGCCGGTGAGCACGACGACCCGCGTGGTCGACGGCAGCTCGCGCGCGGCCTGCTCGAGGCGGGCCCACAGCGCCGGGGACTGCGGGTTCATCCGCCGCGGGTCGTCGAGCACGACGCGCGTCAGCGGCCCGTCGTGGTCGATCCGCACCCCCGGGCCGGCCGGATCGTGAGCCTGATCAGGGTCGGTGGGCGCGGCCTGCGGGCCGTCGACGTCGCGCATCCGCTCAGGCTAGACGGCCTACGCCAGGGCGATGAGGTCGAGGTAGTCGGGCCCCCACATGTCCTCGTCCCCGTCGGGCAGCAGCAGCACCCGCTCCGGGGCCAGGGCCTGGACGGCACCCTCGTCGTGGCTGACGAGGACGACCGCGCCGGCATAGGCGTGCAGGGCGGAGAGGATCTCGGCGCGGCTCGCGGGGTCGAGGTTGTTGGTCGGCTCGTCGAGCAGCAGCACGTTGGCGCTGCTGACGACGAGCGTCGCCAGCGACAGGCGGGTCTTCTCGCCGCCGGAGAGCACGCCGGCGGGCTTGTCGACGGCGTCCCCGGAGAAGAGGAACGACCCGAGCACCTTGCGCACCTCGGTCTCCCCGAGGTCCGGCGCCGCGGACTTCATGTTGTCCAGCACGGTGCGCTCGACGTCGAGATTCTCGTGCTCCTGGGCGTAGTAGCCGAGTTTGAGCCCGTGCCCGGCGTGCACCTGCCCGGTGTCGGGGGCGTCGAGACCGGCGAGGATGCGCAGCAGGGTCGTCTTGCCGGCGCCGTTGAGCCCGAGCACGACGACCTTGCTGCCGCGATCGATCGCGAGGTCGACGTCGGTGAAGACCTCCAGCGAGCCGTAGGAGCGCGACAGGCCCGAGGCCGTCAGCGGGGTCCGCCCGCACGGGGCCGGCTCGGGGAAGCGCAGCTTGGCGACCTTGTCGCTCTGGCGCACCCCCTCCAGGCCCGCGAGCAGCTTGTCGGCGCGGCGCGCCATGTTCTGCGCGGCGACGGCCTTCGTCGCCTTGGCGCGCATCTTGTCGGCCTGACTCTGCAGCGCGTGCGCCTTCTTCTCGGCGTTGGCCCGCTCGCGGCGGCGGCGCTTCTCGTCGGTGTCGCGCTGGGTCAGATACGAGCTCCAGCCGACGTTGTACTGGTCGAGGACGCCGCGGTTGGCGTCGAGGTGGAAGACGCGGTTGACGACCTTGTCCAGCAGGGCGACGTCGTGGCTGATGACGATGAGCCCGCCCTTGTAGACGGTGAGCCAGTCGCGCAGCCACGTGATCGAGTCGGCGTCGAGGTGGTTGGTCGGCTCGTCCAGCAGGAGGGAGTCGGCGCCGGAGAAGAGGATCCGGGCGAGCTCGACGCGGCGCCGCTGACCGCCGGAGAGCGTGCCCAGCGGCCGGTCGAGGATCGCCTCGTCGAGGCCGAGGGCGGCGGCGATCGTCGCGGCCTCGGACTCCGCGGCATACCCCCCGGCGGCCTCGAAGCGCGCCTCGAGCTTCGGATAGCGGGCCATCGCCCGCTCGTGGGTCTCCTGGTCGGCGCTGGCCATCGCGCCCTCGGTCTCGCGCATCCTGCGGACGATGTCGTCGAGGCCGCGCGCCGAGAGAATGCGGGCGCGGGAGATGGTCTCGAGATCGACCTCGCGAGGGTCCTGGGGCAGGTAGCCGATCTCGCCGGAGCGCGCGACCTGGCCGGCGGCCGGTTGGTTCCACCCGGCGAGCACCTTGGTCAGCGTCGTCTTGCCGGCCCCGTTGCGGCCGACGAGGCCGACGCGGTCGCCGGGGCCGACCCGGAAGGTCGCCTCGGAGAGCAACAGCTGGGAGCCGGCGCGCAGCTCCACGCCGGTGGCGGTGATCACGGACACACATCCTTCGCAGAGGGCTTGGGGTTGCGGGCGTCTGCGCGCGCCGATCGGGTCGATCTGCACGAGACTGGACCGGTCGGTCGCGGGGCGACTCGATCGGGGGCGCCGGTCCGGCGCGGGCCGGGCCCGCGCCGCCGGATGGCCGCCGGATCGCGCCCGGTCGCGGGCGTCATCACCCACCGCCGACGGCGGCCGATGCATAGTTTACGTGCCAGTCCCCCGGCGACCGGCACACGATCAGCACCGGTGACCGGGACGCGACCACGGTCACGGCAGGAGACGCGATATGACGTTCAACGACGACGCCCGGCTCGACACCTCCCAGGTCGGCTCCGGCGGGGGCGGCGGGGGCTTCCGCCCCGGCGGGATGGTCATCGGCGGCGGCGGAGGCTGCCTGTCGATCATCGTCCTCGTGCTCTTCCTCTTCTTCGGCGGCAATCTCGGCGGAGGCGGTGGCGGCGGCAGCGCGCCGGCCCCGCAGGATCAGAACCAGGGCTCCGGCGGCGACATCTTCGGCGACTCCGGGCAGGTCACCGGCGGCGGCAGCCTCGCCGGCGACAAGGCGTTCGAGCGGTGCCGCACGGGCGCCGACGCCAACAAGGACGTCGAGTGCCGCGTCATCGGCACGGTCAACAGCGTCCAGGCCTACTGGGGCAAGGAGCTGCCGGAGCAGTCCGACGGGCAGCGGCAGTGGCGCCAGACCAAGACGATCCTCTACAAGGGCCGCACCGACTCCGCCTGCGGCACGGCGAGCAACCAGGTCGGGCCGTTCTACTGCCCGCTGGACAAGCAGGTCTACATCGACGCCGACTTCTTCTCGCTGCTGACGAGCCAGTTCGGCGCCGACGGCGGCAACTTCGCGCAGATGTATGTCGTGGCGCACGAATACGGTCACGCGCTGCAGGATCAGCTCGGCCTGCTCAACCGCGCGCAGCAGGATCCCAAGGGCCCGGAGAGCGGCGGCGTGAAGATCGAGCTCATGGCCGACTGCTTCGCCGGCATGTGGGCCAAGGACGCCTCGACGACGAAGGACTCCCAGGGCACGACCCTGCTCAAGCCGCTCACGCAGAAGGACATCGACTCGGCGCTGTCGGCGGCGAGCGCGGTCGGCGACGACCACATCATGGAGAAGACGCAGGGCCGGGTCAGCCCGGAGAACTTCACGCACGGCACGTCCGAGCAGCGGCGCCGCTGGTTCATGACCGGCTACCAGTCGCAGTCGATCAACTCCTGCAACACCTTCAACGCGGCGAATCTCTAGCCGCCCGCACCGACCCGCCGCGGGCCGCCTCCCACTGAGAGGCGGCCCGCGGCCGCGCCCAGAGCCCGCATCTGCCCGTCTCGATGCCCGGGTCTGCCCACTATTTCGCCCAGGTGCGGGTAGGTCAGGCGTCGCGCGCCGCACCGAATCAGGAATCTGTGAGACCGCTGTGTCCGCGATGTGGACCCTACCGGCGTCGACATCGGGCATACCGGCACGTCTCGTGACCTGGCCGTGACCACATCATGATCACGCCGAGCGCGGCCGCACTGGAGGCGACATCGCTGTCGCACCTAAGGAGTCGCAGGTCAGCGGCTTGACGAGGCTCCGCGCGAACCGGTGCGACGCCCTCGGGTTCCCCGGAACCCTTGTGAGATACTTCACAAGGGGGCACCTGGCTTTGCCATTCCGTTATCCAGTGCCTTAGGTTCTTAATCGGTCCGGAACCCCTGACTCGGACCACCGATCTGCGCCGCTGAGTCCTACCACCGCAGACCGGTTCCAACACGCACAGAAATGTGTGGGTGGTAGGAGCGGTGCACCCAGCAACACCGGACGCGCGATTCCCATCAGATCGTGGCGCCCTTGGGGTGAAGCCCGCAGGAGCTCGCCGACGCGCACTCGCCGTCGTGCCGGCCCCGGGCCGAGGACGTCCAGGTCCTCGAATCCGACAGGTCATGCCTCGTAAGCGCCTCCCTGGATACAACTCACATGAAGCTGCTGTCTGCTGCCCCTGCGCGTCTTGCCGCCACGGGGATCCTCTCCCTCGGACTCGTCGGCACCGGTGCCGTGGCGGGCCCCGCCGCCCAGGCCGCCCCGGCGACCGCCTCCGTCACCTCCGTCGCCTCGGTCACGACCGGTCTGACGTCTGCGCAGGCCTCCTCGGTGCTGCGCATCGCCGCCTCGAAGAAGGGCACCCCCTACCGCTACGGCGCGTCGGGCCCCAACCGCTTCGACTGCTCGGGCTTCACGTCCTGGACCTACCGCAAGGTCGGCAAGAAGCTCCCCCGCACCGCGAACCAGCAGTACCGCGCGGGCGCCAAGATCTCCCGCAGCCAGGCCCGCGCCGGCGACCTCGTCTTCTACGGGGGCCGCCACAAGACGCACGTCGGCATCTACGCCGGCAACGGCAAGATGTGGCACTCGCCGCGCACCGGCGACGTCGTCAAGCTCTCCAAGGTCCGCGGCGGCGCCGCGTTCGCCCGGGTGCGCTGAGCGGCCGCTTCGCACTGAGCGATCACCCCTGAACGATCACCCCGGAGCGATCACCCCCCTGAGTGATCGCCCCACCCGCGCCGAGACATCTCGGGCCCCGCAGCACCGCCTCGCCGTGGACCCTCCTGACCAGGACGGGTCCACGGCGTCGCCGGTCGAGGGGCCGGTCGAGAGTCGAGGTGCGAGGCGTGGAGCCGATCCGGCGCCGGGGCGCAGCGTCGTTGCGCCCGAGCCGAGCACGAGCCCGAGCCGAGCCAAGGGAGTCCCGCATGCCCGCACGAGCGGTCGGGTTCGATCTCGATCTGACGCTGGTCGACACCCGTGCCCGGATCCTGGCCGCGGCGGTCGCCGCGTTCACCGACCTCGGCGCCGACGTCCCCGCGGAGGCGATCGTGCCGCACCTGGGCATCCCGCTGGCCGACAAGGTCGCCGCGCTCGCCCCGGATCTGGACGTGGCGGCCTTCGTCGCCGCCTACCGCGACCACTATCACCGGCCCGACGCACCGCCCGCCCCGGCGATGCCCGGCGCGCTGGCCGCACTCACGGCGGTGCGCGCGGCGGGCGAGCGCACGCTCGTCGTCACCGCCAAGGTCGGGTGGATGGGTGAGCAAGCCGTCGCCGAGGCGGGCCTGGTGCCCCAGCTCGACGCGATCCACGGCGACCTCTTCGCCACGGCCAAGGCCGGTGCCCTCCTCGCGGAGGACGCCTGGGCCTACGTCGGTGACCACCCCGGCGACATCGCCGCAGCTCGCGCCGCGGATGCGATCGCGGTGGCCGTCGCGACGGGCGCACACGACGAGACCGCGCTGCGCGCCGCCGGCGCCGACGTCGTGCTCGCCTCACTGCTCGACTTCGTGCCGTGGTTTGACTCCGCCGGGCAGGCCGCACCGCGCCACTGAATCCGTCCGGCCGCTCAGGGGGCCGCCGGACCCGCCCTGCGGAGGCCGCTGGGGAGCGCCTCCGCAGGGCAACCCTGCGTCCGTCGCGACTCCGGCGGCTCAGGAGTCGCGGGGCAGTTCGCGCTTGAGGATCTTGCCCGTCGCGCCCTTGGGCAGGGCCTCGATGAGGCGCACGCTGCGCGGATACTTGTAGGCCGCGACCCGCTCCTTGACGAAGTCCGTGATCTCCTGCGGGGTCGCGCTGTGCCCGGGCCGCAGGACGGCATACGCGCGGATCTCCTCGCCGTAGTGCGCGTCCGGCACCCCGACCACCGCCGCCTCCGCGATCGCGGGGTGCTCGTAGAGGACCTCCTCGATCTCGCGGGGATAGACGTTGTAGCCGCCCCGGATGATCATGTCCTTCGTGCGGTCGACGATGCTGACGTAGCCGTCCTCGTCCATGCGGCCCAGGTCACCGGAGTGGAACCAGCCGTCGCGGATCGCCTCGGCGGTGGCGTCGGGCCGCTGCCAGTAGCCCCGCATGATGTTGTCCCCCGCGATGACGATCTCCCCGATCTCGCCACGGGCGACCTCGGTGTCGTTCAGGTCGACGACCCGCACCCGCACCCCCTCGATGGCGGTGCCGACGGTGCCGGGCTTGCGGACCGCGTCCGGCTTGTTGAAGGTCGCGACCGGTGACGTCTCCGACAGGCCGTAGCCCTCGAGGATCACACAGTCGAAGCGCTCCTCGAAGCCGCGCATGAGCTCCAGCGGCATCGACGAGCCTCCGCTGATGCACACCCGCAGCGACGGCAGATCGTGGCCGGGGCCGCCGTCGGCGCGCGCCGCGTTGTCGGCGGCGAGCATCGCGCCGTACATCGTCGGCACGCCCTCGAAGACGGTCACGCCGTCGCGGACGATGACCTCCAGCGCCTTGGCGGGGTCGAAGCGCGGGATCATCGTCAGCGTCGCGCCGGCGTCGACCGCGACGTTGAGCGCGCACGTCATCCCGAAGACGTGGAAGAGCGGCAGGCACCCCATCACGACATCCGAGGCGGTGACCTGCAGCAACGTGCGGCCCGAGACCTCCTGGTTGGTCTGCAGGTTGTCGTGGGTCAGCTCGGCGCCCTTGGGGCGGCCCGTCGTGCCGGAGGTGTAGAGGATGACGGCCGTGTCCGCGCCGTCGCGCTCGACGACCTCCGGCGCCGGGGTCGCCCCGGCGAGCGCCTGCGGCAGCGCCGTGACGTCGAGGAAGTCGACGCCGGCCTCCTGCGCGCCCTGCTGGGCGTCGCCGACCATCCCGACGAGCAGGTCGACTCCGCCGTCCTGGAGGTAGAACGTCACTTCGCGGGGCTTGAAGAGCGGGTTCATCGGCACGACGATCGCGCCGGCGCGCAGCGCGCCGTAATACACGATCGCGTAGGCGGGGATGTTGGGCAGGGACAGCGCCACCCGTGCCCCGGGACCGATCCCCTGCGCGCGCAGGTGCCCGGCGAAGGCCGCGGTCGCCCCGTCGAGCTGGGCGAAGGTCAGTGTCTGGTCGTCCTGGCGCAGTGCGATCGCCTCGGGTGTGCGCCCTGCGGTGCGGACCAGGTTGCCGGCGAGGTTGGGCATGGGGGCGACTCCTTCGTCGTCGGGTGTGCCCCCATCGTCCCATCCCACCGCGACGTGGCCCGGCGTCGTGTGGCCGTGCGAGGCGTCCCGTCGACGGTGGCCCGGGGACGCGACGAGGCCCGGCGGACCGTCAGGAGTCCGCCGGGCCTACTGTCGTGCGTGCGTGTCGTACGTGCGTGTCGTGCGTGCGGTGACGGTCGTCTCAGACGTTGAAGCCCAGCGCGCGCAGCTGCTCGCGACCGTCCTCGGTGATCTTGTCCGGCCCCCACGGGGGCATCCACACCCAGTTGATGCGGTGGCTGGCGACGACGTCGTCGAGGGCGGCCGCGGTCTGGTCCTCGATGACGTCGGTCAGGGGGCAGGCCGCCGAGGTCAGGGTCATGTCGATGATCGCGTGGCCCTCGCCGTCGATGCTCACCCCGTAGACGAGGCCGAGGTCGACGACGTTGATGCCGAGCTCGGGGTCGACGACGTCGCGCATCGCCTCTTCGACGTCGGCCGCGTCGGGGGGCGTCGGTGCCTGCGCCGGCGCGGTCTGCACAGGATCGGATGCCGTGTGCTGATCGGTCATGGTCTCGCCTCCTGAGGCGTGCGGTGGTGCGCGGGATCGCTCGTCGATCCGCGCGTCGAAACGTCGGCGGGCGCGGGTGCGGGTGCTGCCGTGGCGTCGGCGGGGTCGACCCCGGCGCGCATGAGCGCGTCGGTGAACGCCGTCCAGCCCAGCAGGGCGCACTTGACGCGCGCGGGATATTTGGAGACACCGGCGAGGGCGACGCCGTCGCCGATGACCTCCTCGTCGCCGGGGTCCGCGCCCCGGCTGGTCAGCATGGCGCGCATCGCGTCATACGTCCCGAGTGCCTCGCGCACGGTGTGACCGATGGCCTCCTGCGCGAGGATCGACGTCGACGCCACCGAGATCGAGCAGCCGATCGCGTCGTAGCCGATGTCCGCGACCCGGGCGTCGAGCCCGGCCTCGGGGCCGGGATCGAGGCTGATCCGCAGGGTCACCTCGTCGCCGCACGTCGGGTTGATCTGGTGGGTCTGGGCGTCGAAGGGCTCACGCAGTCCGGCGTGATGCGGGCGCTTGCTGTGGTCGAGGATGAGCTCGGCGTAGAGGTCCACTAGCGCCCCACCCCCATGACCTGCGGCACCGTGTCGAGCGCGGCGGCGAGCGCATCGATCTCCCCGGTCGTCGTGTAGACCGAGAAGCTCGCCCGGGTGCTCGCGGGGATGCCCAGGTGCCGGTGCAGCGGCCAGGCGCAATGGTGCCCGGTGCGCACGGCGGCCCCCTCGTGGTCGAGGATCTGGCCGACGTCGTGCGGGTGCACCCCCTCGACGGTGAACGCGACGGCGCCGGTGTGGATCGCCGGGTCGTCGGGCCCGAGGGTCCGGACCCAGTCGCGCTCGCTCAGGAGGGTCAGCGCGTGCCGGACGAGCTCGCGGTCGTGCGCGGCGACGCGATCCATGCCCAGCTCGGTGAGGTAGTCGCACGCGGCGGCGAGCCCGACGGCCTGCGCGGCCATCGGCACGCCGGCCTCGAAGCGCTGCGGCGGCGGCGCGTAGGTCGACCCCTCCATCGTCACGAGCTCGATCATCGAGCCGCCCGTGACATACGGCGGGAGCGCCTCGAGCAGCTCGTAGCGGCCCCAGAGGGCGCCGATGCCGAGCGGGCCGAGCAGCTTGTGCCCGGTGAAGGCGAGGAAGTCGATCCCCAGGTCCGCGACGTCGACGCCGAGGTGGGGCACCGACTGGCAGGCGTCGAGCACGGTGAGCGCCTCGACCGCGCGGGCCTTCGCGGCGATCGCGGGCACGTCGTTGATCGTGCCGAGCACGTTGCTGACGTGGGTGAACGCGACGACCTTCGTGCGCTCGCCGAGCACGTCGTCGTAGCCGTCGACGTCGAGCCGCCCGTCGGGCAGGACCGACACCCAGCGCAGGGTCGCCCCGGTGCGCCGGGCGAGCTCCTGCCACGGCACGAGGTTGGCGTGGTGCTCCATCACGGTGATGACGATCTCGTCGCCGGGGCCGATCCGCAGCCGGTCGGCGACCCTGGGGTCGACGCCGTCGAGGGCGCCGGGCGCGCCGGCGTTGCTCAGCGCGTAGGCGACGAGGTTGATCGCCTCGGTGCCGTTGCGGGTGAAGACGAGCTCACGGGCGGGTGCCCCGATGAAGGCGGCGACCCGCTCGCGGGCGCCCTCGAAGGCGTCGGTGGCCTCCTCGGCGAGCTCGTGGGCGCCGCGGTGCACGGCCGCGTTGTGTCGCTCGTAGAACTCCCGCTCGGCGTCGAGCACCGTCCGCGGCTTCTGCGTCGTCGCGCCCGAATCGAGGTAGACCAGCGGCCGGCCCTCGCGGGAGGCGCGGGTCAGGATCGGGAAGTCCGCCCGGATCCGGGCGATCTCGACGTCGGAGAAGCCGGTCGCGGGCAGGACCTGCGCGCCAGACGCCGCGGGCGGGTGACCCTGAGCGGGCGACGCCGCTGACGGTGCGGGGTGCGTGGTGGTCGACGTGGTCGACGCTGCCGACACGGGATGCCTCCTGATCAGTGGTGTGCCATCAGTGGTGGGGCCATCTGTGGTGGGCCATCGGTGGACCCGGCTGCGGTGGACCGGCTCTGCGGCCGGCGACCCGAGGTCGGGGCGCCGAGCCGCGAGTGCGGCAGGAGCCAGGGCGCGTCTGCGGCTGTGCCTCAGGCGGGCGCGCCGGCGCCCTCGCGGGCCAGCTCCAGGTAGTGGTCGTAGCCGTCTTCCTCGAGCTTGTCCGCGAGCTCGGGGCCGCCCTCGGCGACGATGCGTCCGTCGACGAAGACGTGCACGAAGTCGGGCTGGATGTAGCGCAGGATCCGCGTGTAGTGCGTGACGAGCAGCACGCCGAGGTCGGTCTCCTCCTTGGCGCGGTTGACGCCGTCGGAGACGACGCGCAGCGCGTCGATGTCCAGGCCGGAGTCGGTCTCGTCGAGGATCGCGATCTTCGGCTTCAGCAGCTCCATCTGCAGGATCTCGTGGCGCTTCTTCTCACCGCCGGAGAAGCCGGCGTTGACGTCGCGCTCGGCGAAGGTCGAGTCCATCTTCAGGCGGCCCATGGCGCCCTTGACGTCCTTGACCCAGTGCCGCAGCTTCGGGGCCTCGCCGTCGATGGCGGTCTTGGCGGTGCGCAGGAAGTTGCTCACCGAGACGCCCGGCACCTCGACCGGATACTGCATCGCCAGGAAGAGCCCGGCGCGGGCGCGCTCGTCGACGCTCATCGCGAGCACGTCCTCACCGTCGAGCGTGACGGTGCCGGAGGTGATCTGATACTTCGGGTGCCCCGCGATGCTGTAGGCGAGGGTCGACTTGCCGGAGCCGTTCGGCCCCATGATCGCGTGCGTCTCTCCCGATCGGACGGTGAGGTCGACGCCGCGCAGGATCTGCTTGGGGCCGTTCTCGGTCTCGACGCTGACGTGCAGGTCCTTGATCTCCAACGTGGAAGCCATTGCTCTCTCAGTTCTCCTTCTGCGCAGTCTGGGCGGGGGACGTGACGTCGACGTAGACGTCCTGCCCCCGAAGTTCGACGGCATACACCGCCAGCGGGACGGTGGCCGGGGGGCACAGCGGGCGCCCGGTGCTCAGGTCGAAGCGCGAGCCGTGCAGCCAGCACTCGATCGAGTCGCCCTCGACCTCCCCCTCGGACAGGCTCACCGAGCCGTGGGTGCACTGGTCCTGCACGGCGTGCACGGCCCCGTCGGCGGTGTGCACGATCGCGACCTGCTTGCCGCCGACCTCGGCGAGGGCCGCGCCGACGGTGGGCAGGTCGCCGATCGCGCAGACCAGCTCGTATCCCTCGTGGCCGGTCGCGGTCAGGCCGGTGGCCTCGCTCATCGCTGCGCCGCCTCCGCGGGGGCCGGCGCGTCCTGCGCCATCGACAGCTCGAGCTCGGCGTCGATCGCGGTCATGAGCCGGCTCGTGACGTCCTCGATGCCGATGCGCGCGACGATGCCGGCGAAGAAGCCGCGCACGACGAGGCGCCGGGCCTCGGCCGTGGGGATGCCGCGCGAGGTGAGGTAGAAGAGCTGCTCGTCGTCGAAGCGTCCGGTCGCCGACGCGTGCCCCGCGCCCTCGATCTGGCCGGTCTCGATCTCGAGGTTCGGCACGGAGTCCGCCCGCGCGCCCTCGGTCAGGACGAGGTTGCGGTTGAGCTCGTAGGTGTCGGTGCCCTCGGCGGTCGCGCGGATGAGCACGTCGCCGACCCACACCGCGTGGGCCGACTCGCCCTGCAGCGCGCCCTTGTATTCGACGTTGGAGGAGCAGCGGGGCGCCTCGTGGTCGACGAAGAGCCGGTGCTCGAGGTCCTGACCGGAGTCCGCGAAGTAGACGCCGAGCCCCTCGAACGAGCCACCCGGGCCCGCGTACTGCGCGTTCGTGCAGATGCGCACGACCTGCCCGCCGAGGGTGACGGCGATGTGCCGCACGCTCGCGTCGCGGCCGACGAGCACGTCCTGCTGGTGCAGGTGGAGCGTGTCGTCCTCCCACTCCTGCAGCGAGACGATGCTCAGGTCCGCACCGTCGCCGGTGACGACGGACAACAGACCCGCGTAGGCGGTGCTGCCGGTGTGCTCGAGCACGAGGGTGGCGCGGCTGTGCCGGCCGGCCGTGACGACGAGGTGCCCGAAGACGGGGTCGCCGTCGCGGCCGCGGCCGCGCAGGTCGAGACGGATCGGCTCGGTGACGTCGGCATCCGCCGGGATGTCCAGGTGCATCGCGCCGTCCGCGCGCTGCGCGGCCAGGGCCGCCGGACGATCCGCCGGGGGCATCGGCGACAGCTCACGGGCGCGGTCGCTCTCGATCCGCGTGCAGGTCACGCCCTGCGGCAGCTGCGACGACCAGTCCAACGCCCCCGTGCCCGCGCCGTCGGCGAGCAGCTCGCCGAGCCGGTCCACGGGCGTGAACCGCCAGTCCTCCTCGCGACCGCTGGGGCGGTGGAAGTCGTCCGCGTCCCACGAGCGCAACCGCTCGCCGCGCGACTTCTCCGGCACGACCGGCAGCCCGTCGGGGCGGCCGTGCGTGATCGCCTGCTGGAGCTGACCGGGGGCGTCGCGCCCGGGCGTGCCGATGACCGGCGCGTCCTGCGCGTCGAGCGGGACGTTCGTGGTCGTTTCCTTGCTGACCAGGGGCATCAGCCCACTGCTCCTTCCATCTGCAGTTCGATGAGGCGGTTGAGCTCGAGGGCGTATTCCATGGGCAGCTCGCGGGCGATCGGCTCGACGAAGCCGCGCACGATCATCGCCATCGCCTCGTCCTCGGCCATGCCGCGGGACATGAGGTAGAAGAGCTGGTCCTCGCTGACCTTGGAGACCGTCGCCTCGTGACCCATCTGCACGTCGTCCTCGCGGACGTCGACATACGGGTAGGTGTCGGAGCGGCTGATGTTGTCGACGAGCAGCGCGTCACAGACGACGGAGGACTTGCTGTGCTCGGCGCCTTCCATGATCTGCACGAGACCCCGGTAGGAGGTGCGGCCACCGCCGCGGGCCACCGACTTGGAGACGATCGAGGACGACGTGTGCGGCGCGGCGTGCACCATCTTGGCGCCCGCGTCCTGGTGCTGCCCCTCGCCGGCGAAGGCGATCGACAGGGTCTCGCCCTTGGCGTGCTCGCCGAGGAGGAAGACCGCCGGATACTTCATCGTCACCTTGGAGCCGATGTTGCCGTCGACCCACTCCATCGTCGCGCCGGCCTCGCAGGTCGCGCGCTTGGTGACGAGGTTGTAGACGTTGTTCGACCAGTTCTGGATCGTCGTGTAGCGCACACGGGCGCCCTTCTTGACGATGATCTCGACGACCGCGGAGTGCAGCGAGTCGGAGGTGTAGATCGGCGCGGTGCAGCCCTCGACGTAGTGCACGTAGGAGCCCTCGTCGGCGATGATCAGCGTCCGCTCGAACTGGCCCATGTTCTCGGTGTTGATCCGGAAGTAGGCCTGCAGCGGGATGTCGACGTGCACGCCCGGCGGGACGTAGATGAACGAGCCGCCCGACCAGACCGCGGTGTTGAGCGCGGCGAACTTGTTGTCGCCCGCCGGGATCACCGAGCCGAAATACTCCTTGAAGATGTCCTCGTGCTCGCGCAGGCCCGTGTCGGTGTCGACGAAGATGACGCCCTTCTCCTCCAGGTCCTCGCGGATCTGGTGGTAGACGACCTCGGACTCGTACTGCGCGGCGACACCGGCGACGAGCCGCTGCTTCTCCGCCTCGGGGATGCCGAGCCGGTCGTAGGTCGCCTTGATGTCCTCGGGCAGGTCCTCCCAGCTGGTGGCCTGCTTCTCCGTGGACTTCACGAAGTACTTGATGTTGTCGAAGTCGATGCCTGTGAGGTCGCTGCCCCAGTGCGGCATGGGCTTCTTGTCGAAGAGGCGCAGCGCCTTCAGGCGCAGGTCACGCATCCACGCCGGCTCGTCCTTGCGGCCGGAGATGTCCAGGACGACATCCTGGGACAGGCCGCGGCGCGCCGAGGCTCCGGCGGTGTCGGCGTCGTGCCAGCCGTATTCGTAGCGCCCGAGGTCCTTCAGGCCCGGGTTGAGCTCCTCGATGTTCGTGCTCATCGCGGTGTCCTCTCCTCGTTCGTGGGATGGCTCTGATCTGGGGTGCGGCCAGGGGTCGGTCGCGAGTCGGTCGCCGGCGCCGCCCCGGGGGGTCCGGGTGGCGCGCATGCCGGGACGTAGGTCGTGCAGACGTGCTCGCCGCCGGAGAGGGTCGCCAACCGCTGCACGTGCACCCCGAGCAGCCGGGCGAACGTCGCGGTCTCGGCCTCGCACAACTGCGGGAACTCGGCGGCCACCGAGTGCATCGGGCAGTGGCCCTGGCACAGCTGGACACCCAGCAACTGCTCGCGTGGGGCCGCGGCGGCATCGGGGGCATCGGGGGTCCCGTCGGTGTCAACGCCCTGGGGGGCGCGCGGCATTCCGATCGGGCGCGTGGTCGCGGCGAATCCGTCGGCGCTCAGCGCGTGCGCCAGCGCGTCGACCCGAGACTGCAGGTCGTCCCCGGCGGCGGCGATGCGCGGGGCGTACCGCAACTCGAGCTCGGCGAACCGCTCGCGGGCGAAGTCGGCGACCGCGTCGTCCCCGACCGTGCGTGCGAGGAAGCGCAGGGCCTGCCGGGCGACGTCCGCGGAGTCGGAGTCGAGCCGCCGGTGACCCGCGGGAGTGACGACATAGGCCCGGGCGGGGCGGCCGCGCCCGCGGCGCCCCGTCGGGCGCGCCGACGCCTCGGTCGGCGCGATGTCGCCGGAGTCGGTCAGCGACTCCAGGTGGCGACGCACCGCGGTCGGGGTGAGCGAGAGCCGCTCGGCGAGCACCACGGCCGTCACCGGCCCCAGCCGCATGACGTCCGCCAGCACCCGGTCCCGCGTGCGGGAGTCGTCCCGCGGGCCGGACTCCCCGCGCGTGGGCCGGTCGTCGCCGAGGGCGCCCTCGGGCACGCCGCCGCGCACCGGACGGGAGGCCCCGACCGGCGCGTCTGCCGCGGCGTCGATAAACACAAGGTCATTCTTATCTAATTCACGCGACCCCGGCCAGTAAGGTGCCCCTTACCCCTGTCCGGCCCCGGTCGGGGCGGTCCGGGACCACCCCACGGACGGCGCCGGAGCGGCGTGGGTGCGCCGTGGGTGGCCTGCGGGGCCACGGGGGTCGGCGCGGCCGACCTGCACCGTCGGCGCGGGGACGCGCGACGCGATTCCGGCCGACCCGGGCTTTGTCACGGGGCGGACCGTCCTAGGGAATCGCTGATCTTCTTGGGAGGCCGGGCGTCGCCTGGTCTGGTGGACCA
>JAVTVZ010000012.1:0-19251 GCA_032229625.1 Dermatophilaceae bacterium
TGGTGGTGCGCGAGGGGGGAGTTGAACCCCCATGCCCTTTCGGGCACACGGACCTGAACCGTGCGCGTCTGCCTATTCCGCCACTCGCGCGCGCCGTCCTAGCGTGCCAGAGACGCGGCTGATCTGCCAAACCGCCCTCGGCGCACCGCCGGACACCCGTCCAGGACGGCCCCCGCGCACCGGGTGCCCCGCGTCCTCGCGACCGGCGCGCGGGCGGTCGGTGTCGACGCCGGGTCCCGTTCGAGCGAGCCGCGACTGGCCACGGCGGCCGCCGCGCTCGACATCGCCACGCACAGTCTTCGGGCTCGTGTGCAGCAGCCTGTCAGTCCTGGCCGATACGCTTGCGACAGGATGCAGAAGCACAGCCGTCACCAGACGGACACCAGTGACAATGCCAATGCCATTGACAACGCCAGCGACAACACTGACACCCAGGGGCGGGCCGGTCGGCAGACCACCAGGGGTTCGGCGCGGGCCGAGATGACGGGAGGGGAGGCCGTGGGACTCTTCGATCGCGTGGAGCGCAAACTCGACCGCGTCATCAACGGCGCGTTCGCCCGGGCGTTCAAGGCCGAGGTGCAGCCCGTCGAGATCGCCGCCGCGATGCGCCGGGCGATGGACGAGCGGGCCGCCGTCGTCGGCAAGGGCCGCACGATGGTGCCCAACGTCTTCCTCATCGAGCTCGACCCGTCCGACTACCAGCGGTTGACGATGTATCGCGACGTGCTGACCGATGAGCTGCTCGCCTCGGTGGAGGAGCACGTCGAGTCCCAGCGCTACCTGACCAACGGGCCGCTGCACGTCGACTTCGCCCGCATGGACGACCTCGACACCGGCGTCTTCCGCGTGCGTCCGACGTCCTCCTCGGCCGTCCCGGCGCGACGCCACGGGGCCGGTGGTTCCGGTGGCCGCGCCCAGAGCCCGCAGCATCGACCGCGCAATCTGCCGTATCCGCCGGAGGCCACGGCCGCCGCGGACGGCCCGGTCGGCATGGCGGGTCACGCCGCGACCGCCGCCGCCGGGGCCGCCGCCGGCACGGCCGCGGCCGGTCGCGCGGGCGATTACATGGCCCGGCACGAGGTGGCCCGGGAGCAGGAGGCCCGGCAGCACGAGGCTCGCGAGCAGGAGCACGAGGTCCGCCGCGACTCGGGCAGCGACGGCGACGCCGGCGATCGCGGCCACGAGCAGTCACCCCTCGCGCGACACGAGGTGGCAGAT
This sequence comes from Dermatophilaceae bacterium, assembly GCA_032229625.1. Classification (GTDB taxonomy): domain Bacteria; phylum Actinomycetota; class Actinomycetes; order Actinomycetales; family Dermatophilaceae; genus Kineosphaera. The sequence continues at coordinate 1,219 of JAVTVZ010000012.1, forward strand.
CGACACGACGCGGCGGATCCGGGCCGTGATCAGGCCGATCACGAGGGTCCCGACGCCGCTGATGCCGGTGCCGGTGCCGGTGCCGCTGGGGTCCCCGCCGCGGCCGCGCCGCGCGGGCCGCGACCCCCGATGCGCATCTACGGTGACGACGCGTCGGGCTCGGACTGGGATGCCCCTGCCGAGCGCGAGCCGGCCGCGCCCGCCCGCCCGTCGCGGCCCCGCTCCCGAGACGCGGTCCGCGACGAGTGGCGCCGCACGAGCGATGACGACCTGTGGCGCGGCAGCGACGACGACGGCGCCGCGACCGAGCTGCACCAGGTCGCGCCGTCGGCACCCCCGCTGCCCGACCCGTCGCAGCGCCCCTGGCTCGACCTCGACGGCGACACCTATCCGCTGCTGTCGGCGATCTCGGTGATCGGCCGCGACGCGACCGCCGACATCACGCTCGACGACCCCGGGGTCAGCCGTCGGCACGCCGAGATCCGCGTGACCCACGACGGTCCGCACCTCGTCGTCGGCCTGCGCGACCTCGGCTCGACGAACGGCACGTATGTCAACGGCGAGCGCATCACCTCGCAGCGGATCTCCGACGGCGACCGGGTCACGGTCGGCCGCGTCTCCTTCACCGTGCGCACCCGGAGGCGTTGACCCATGGGCGAACTCACCCTCACCGTCGTCCGGCTGGGGCTGTTGGTGCTGATGTGGCTGTTCATCTTCAGCATCGTCGGCGTGCTGCGCTCGGACCTCTACGGCACGCGCATCGTGACGCGCGCCCCCTCCGGCGGCGGGCGCGACGGCGGGCGCGGCCGCCGCGAAAAGGTGCGTCCCACCGCGAGCGCGCCCCCGCGGTCGAAGAAGTCGTTCACCGTGCTGGCCGTCACCGAGGGCCCGATGCGCGGCACGACGGTGCCGCTCAAGGAGTCCGGTGTGCTGCTGGGTCGCAACCCCGAGTGCACGCTCGTGCTCGACGACGACTACGCCTCGGGCCGGCACGCCCGCGTCTATTACGACGACAAGTCCTGGTATGTCGAGGATCTCGGCTCCACCAACGGCACCCACGTCAACGGCGAGCGCATCAGCTCGCCCACACCGCTGAGCTCCGGGTCGCAGCTGCGCATCGGCACCACCGTCCTGGAGCTGAGGCGGTAGCGGATGAGTGTCGCCGTGCGATTCGCGGCGCGCACGGACGTCGGTCTCGTGCGCTCGCGCAACGAGGACTCCGGCTATGCCGGCCCGCACCTGCTCGCCGTCGCCGACGGCATGGGCGGCCACGCGGGCGGCAACGTCGCCAGCTCCCTCGTGCTCGCGCGGCTCGCGCCCCTGGACGGTGACTCCCACGGCTCCGACGACGCCCTCGAGCTGCTCGCCGAGACCGTCGCCGAGGGCAACCGCTCCCTGTCCCGCGCGATGGCCGCCGACTCCGGACTGCACGGCATGGGCACCACCCTGACCGCCCTGCTGCGGTGCGGGCCGAGCGGACTGGCGCTCGTGCACATCGGGGACTCCCGCGCCTACCAGTTGCGCGACGGGGTGTTCACCCAGATCACCCGTGACCACTCCTTCGTGCAGTCGCTCGTCGACGCCGGCCGCATCACCGAGGAGGAGGCCGAGCACCACCCGCAGCGCAGCCTCGTCACCCGCGTCCTGACCGGCGCGCCGGAGGACGAGCCGGACCTGTCGATGCGGCAGGCCCGCATCGGCGACCGCTACCTCATCTGCTCCGACGGGCTGTCCGACTACGTCGGCCGCGAGACGATCGAGGAGGTCGTGCAGGCCGGGCTGAGCCCCAGCGACACCGCGCACCGCCTCGTCGACCTCGCGATGCGCGCCGGCGCGCCCGACAACGTCACGTGCGTCATCGGCGACATCGTCGACCCCTACGACGGCGCGACCCAGCCCGTCGTCGTCGGCGCCGTCGCCGAGCGCCGCACCGAGCAGACCCAGCCGATCGCGCTCAACCCCGCCCAGAAGGCCGCGGCGCTGCGGCGCACCGTCCTCGCCGCCGACGAGGACACCGAGGTCGACGACGAGCCGCGCCGTCGCGGGCGTGCCGCCCGCATCGCCGCGCTCACCGTGCTGTTGTCGTTCGCGCTGCTCGGGGGCCTGTACGGCGCCTACGCGTGGACCCAGCAGCAGGTGTTCGTCGGCGAATCCGGCGGCAAGGTCGCGATCTTCCAGGGCCTGCCGCAGCAGCTCGGGCCGTTCACGCTGTCCTCCGTCAAGGAGACCAGCGACGTCGACGTCAACAACCTGCCCGACTACTTCCGCGACATGGTGCAGCGGACGGTCCCCGCGACCAGCGAGACCGCCGCGCAGGCGCAGGTCGGCGAACTCCGCAAACAGGCCGCCGCCTGCGAGGCGCGCCGCAACCAGGGAATCCCCTGCGGATCGGGGCAGTCATGACCACCGTTTCCTCGTTCGTACCCCGGACCCGACGCAACGTGGAGCTCGCGCTCCTGCTGTTCGCCGTCGGGATCGTCATGCTCGCCTACCTCAACGTCGGCTTCGCCGTCGACGGGCGGGTGCCGATCGACCTGGTGACGCAGGCGTCGTGGCTGCTCGGCTTCGCGGTGGCGTTCCACCTCGTGCTGCGCTGGCGGGCCTCGTATGCCGACCCGCTGCTCCTGCCGATCGCGACCCTGCTCAACGGGCTGGGTCTGGTGATGATCCACCGCCTCGACCTGGCCAACGGGCGCGTCGGCTCCGACGCGATGGCCAACCGTCAGGTCATGTGGAGCGCCCTGGGCATGATCATCGCCGCCGTCGTGCTCGTCGTCCTGCGCGATCACCGGCGGCTGCGGCGCTACATGTTCACGCTCATGGTCGCAGGCCTCGTCTTCCTGCTGCTGCCGCTGCTGCCGGTCCTGGGGCAGCAGGTCAACGGGGCGCGCATCTGGATCGCCATCGGTCCGTTCTCGTTCCAGCCCGGTGAGGTCGCCAAGATCATCCTGACGATCTTCTTCGCGGCCTACCTCGTGCAGACCCGCGACGCCCTGTCGCTCTCGGGTCGGCGCGTGCTCGGCTTCCCGCTGCCGCGCGGGCGCGACATGGCGCCGCTGCTGGTCGTCTGGCTGGCGTCGCTGGCGGTCCTGGTGCTGCAGAACGACCTCGGCACGTCGCTGCTCTTCTTCGGCATCTTCGTCGCGATGCTCTATGTCGCCACCGAGCGCATCAGCTGGATCACGATCGGGCTGCTGCTCTTCTGCGGCGGCGCGGTGCTGGCCTACTTCCTCTTCGGGCACGTGCGGCAGCGGGTGCTCTTCTGGCTCGACCCGTGGTCCGCCGAGGCGCTCGCCCAGAGCGACCAGCTCGTCCGCGGCCTCATGGGCATGGCCGCCGGGGGTCTGCTCGGCACCGGCCTGGGCCAGGGCCACCCGCAGCTGACGTATTTCGCGGAGTCCGACTTCATCATCCCCAGCTTCGCCGAGGAGCTGGGGCTGGTCGGTCTCTTCGCGATCCTCATGCTCTACGTGCTGCTCGTGGAGCGCGGCCTGCGCACCGCGCTGGGCACTCGCGACGGCTTCGGCAAGCTCGTCGCCGCCGGCCTGAGCTTCTCGGTGGCGTTGCAGATCTTCGTCGTCGTCGGCGGCGTCACCCGGGTCATCCCGCTGACCGGTCTGACCAGCCCGTTCCTGTCGGCCGGCGGTTCCTCACTGCTGGCGAACTGGACGATCATCGCCCTGCTGCTGCGCATCAGCGACCACGCTCGGCGGCCCGTGGAGGACGAGGTCGTCGTGCCCCGCGCGCCGGTCCCCGCCGGGTCCTCCTCGGCGGAGCCGGCGACCGAGCCGGGCATCCGGCCGGGCTTCCTGCAGCGCAGGACCAACGCCTCGGGAGGTGCGTCGGCATGAACAGCCCCATCCGCAAGCTCGCGCTCGTGGCGGCCGCGATGTTCTGCGCGCTCTTCCTGGCCTCCAGCTGGATCCAGTTCGTGCAGGCCGACGAGCTGCGCGACAAGCCCGGCAACCGGCGCACACTGCTCGCCGAATACTCCCGGGAGCGCGGCGCGATCCTCGTCGGCGGCGAGGCCGTCGCGCGCTCCGAGGCGACCGACGACGAGCTGAAATACCAACGCACCTACCCCAAGGGCAAGCTCTACAGCCACATCACGGGCTACTACTCCTTCTACTACGGCGCGGGCGGCGGGCTGGAGTCCGCGGAGAACGGGCTGCTCACCGGCGACTCCGACCAGCTCTTCTACCGCCGCCTCGGTGACCTGCTCACCGGCCGCCGCCCGACCGGCGTCAACCTCGAGCTGACGATCGACCCGAAGGCGCAGAAGGCCGCGCAGGACGGACTGGGCAACCAGCGCGGCGCCGTCGTCGCGCTCGACCCCAAGACCGGCGCGATCCTGGCCCTCGTCAGCCACCCGCAGTACGACCCCAACACCCTGACGGGCCACAACGGCGACACCGTCGCCAAGGCGTGGCAGGAGCTCAACGGCACGTCCACCCGGCCCCTCATCGACCGCGCGATCGGCGGCGACCTCTACCCGCCCGGCTCGGTCTTCAAGATCGTCACCGCCGCGGCGGCCCTGTCGTCCGGGCGCTTCAGCGAGAGTTCCTCGCTGCCCGGCCCGCAGACCCTCGACCTGCCCGAGACCACGGCCGGGCTCGTCAACGACTGGGGCGGCGCCTGCGGCAGCGGCACCGTCGACCTGGTCAAGGCGATGGAGGTGTCCTGCAACACCGCCTTCGGCTGGCTCGGGATGCAGCTCGGTGGCCAGGCGCTGCGCGACCAGGCCGCGAAGTTCGGCTTCTCCGAGCAGCTCGCGATCCCCATGGCCGTCACGCCCAGCTCGGTGCCCGCGCAGATGAACAAGCCGCAGGAAGCGCAGTCGGCGATCGGCCAGTACGACGTGCGGGTCACCCCCCTGCAGGTCGCGATGGTCTCGGCCGCGGTCGCCAACAAGGGCGCCGTCATGGCGCCCTTCCTCGTCAAGCAGACCCGCGGCGCCGACCTCGACGTCATCGACCAGACCGCGCCCAAGCAGCTCGGACAGGCCGTGACACCGGAGATCGCGGCCTCGCTGACCCGCATGATGGAAGCTGTGGTCACGTCCGGCACCGGGACCAGAGCCCAGATCCCCGGGATCTTAGTCGCCGGCAAGTCCGGCACCGCGCAGCACGGCGAGGGTCTGGCACCGCACGCCTGGTTCACCTCGTTCGCGCCGGTGGACGACCCGAAGGTGGCCGTGGCCGTCGTCGTCGAGGACGGAGGCAACGCAGGGATGTCCGCCGGCGGCGGCAGGATCGCCGCACCGATCGCCCGCGATGTGATGGAGGCAGTGATCGCGCCATGAAGTTCCAGACCGGATCCGTCTTCGGCAACCGCTACACCCTCGGCGAGCGCATCGCCGTGGGTGGCATGGGCGAGGTATGGCGTGCCGAGGATCGCGTGCTCGGGCGGACCGTCGCGATGAAGCTGCTCTCGCCGTCGCTGGCCGACCAGCCCGGCTTCACGCGCCGCTTCCGCGAGGAGGCGCGCAACACCGCGATGCTCAGCCACCCCAACATCGCCGCGGTCTACGACTACGGCGAGGATGCCGGCGCGTCCTGGCTGGTCATGGAGCTCGTCGAGGGAGAGCCGCTCTCGCAGCTCATCAAGGACGACGGCCATCTGCCCTCGCGGCGGGTCTCCTCGATCCTCGCGCAGGCGGCGCTCGCGCTGCAGGCGGCGCACGACGCCGGGGTCATCCACCGCGACGTCAAGCCGGCGAACATCCTCATCCGCAACGACGGGCAGGTGAAGCTCACCGACTTCGGCATCGCCCGGGCCGTCGATTCCGCGCCGATCACCCGCACCGGCGAGGTCATGGGCACAGCCCAGTACATCTCCCCGGAGCAGGCGACCGGCAAGCCCGCCGGCCCCGGCAGCGACCTCTACAGCCTCGGCGTCGTCGGGCACGAGATGCTCACGGGCAAGCGGCCCTTCGACGAGGGATCGCCCGTCGCGACGGCCATGGCCCACATCCACAATCCGCCGCCGCCGCTACCCGAGGGGGTCGACCCGATCCTCGCCGGCGTGATCTTCGCGTGCCTGGCCAAGGATCCGGCCGCCCGCCCCGAGAGCGCCAGCGCCGTCGCCTCGGCGCTGCGTGGGGGCCCGGAGGCCGCGTCGTTCGCCTCGACCCAGGCGATGCCGCCGCCGCCCGGCGCGACCCAGCGGATGGGGGCGGCGCCGACGATGGCGCAGCCGCCGGCTCCGATGACCCAGCCGGGCTACGCCCAGCCCGGCTATCCGCAGCAGTACGGGCACACCGGCTACCAGCAGCAGTACCCGGGATACCCGCCGACCGGCCCGCTGCCCGAGCAGCAGAAGCGCCGCTCCAACGCCTGGCCGTGGATCCTCGTCGCGGTCCTGCTGCTCGCCCTCGGCGGGGTCGTGCTCGCCCAATCGGGGCTGTTCGGCGGGGCCGGCTCGGCACCCACGACGGCACCGACCACGAGCGCGCCGACGACGACCACCCCGACGACCTCGGCGCCGACCCGGGTGCGGCTCGACGTCGCGAGCTACCGGGGGCTGACGCAGGCGGACGCCACCTCCCGGCTCCAGGCGCTGGGCTTCGACACCGTCGACACGGCGCAGGAGGCCAGCGAGACCATCCCGGCGGGTCGGGTGGTCACGGTCACCCCCAACGGTGACGTCGAGGTCGGCACCACGCTGACCCTGACGATCTCGACCGGTCCCCAGCAGACCAGCACTCCCTCGCCGTCCACCCCGACGAGCAGCCGGCCGACCGGGTCACCGTCGAGCGATGCGGGCTCCGGCGACAACGGCGACACGGGCGGCAGCGGGGGCAGCGGGGGCAACGACGACAACGGGGGCGACAGCGGCAGCGACTCCACCCCCGGCGACGGCAGCACCCAGGGGGCCGGCGCCGACGCCGGCGCCGGTGACAACGGCTCGGAGCAGGCGCGGGGCTCCGACGAGGACTCCCAGGAGTCCGGTGGCGTCGCCGGGGCACACGTCCAGCCGGGCGATAATGGATCGAATCCGTCTCAGGCCCAGCCGAATTCGGCCGATCAGACAGCGGGGGCCGGCGGCGGGCCGCAGCGAGTGTGGATCGAGGGGACGGTGACGCAGTGACGGAGGCGACTCGACTGCTCGTCGGCCGCTACGAGGTCGGCGAGCTCATCGGTCGCGGCGGGATGGCGGAGGTCCACGCGGCCTACGACGCTCGTCTCGGCCGCGACGTCGCCGTCAAGATCCTGCGCTCCGACCTCGCGCGCGACTCGACCTTCCTCATGCGCTTCCGCCGCGAGGCGAAGTCTGCCGCGAGCCTGAACCACCCCTCGATCGTCGCGGTCTTCGACTCCGGCGAGGACGTCGTCCTCGAGGCCGGCGGCGCCGACGCGCCGGTGCCCTTCATCGTCATGGAGTTCGTGCGGGGCCGCACGCTGCGTGACGTGCTCCACGAGGACGGGCCGCTCGAGCCCATGCGCGCGGTGCGCCTGATGATCCAGGTCCTGCACGCGCTGCACTACAGCCACCAGCACGGCATCATCCACCGCGACATCAAGCCGGCGAACGTCATGGTCGACAACGCCGACCGCGCCAAGGTCATGGACTTCGGCATCGCGCGCGCCATCGCCGACACCGCCGCGACGATGACCAACACGAGCATCGTCGTCGGCACCGCGCAGTATCTGTCGCCGGAGCAGGCCCAGGGCCACGACGTCGACGCCCGCTCCGACCTGTATTCGGCGGGTTGTCTGCTCTACGAGCTCGTCACGGGGCGGCCGCCCTTCGTCGGGGACTCGCCGGTCGCGATCGCCTACCAGCATGTGGGTGAGCCGCCGCAGCCGCCGTCGATGCACGTCCCGGACGTCCCGGCCAACCTCGACGTCGTCATCCTGCACGCCCTGGCCAAGGACCCCGACAAGCGGTATCAGTCCGGGGACGAGTTCGCCGCCGATCTGGAGTCCGTGCTGCGGCGCGAGCCGACGATCGCGGCGGCCGCAGCTGTGGAGGCCGGCGAGCTGGCACCCGGCCCGCTGCCGCCGAAGGTGTCGGCCCCGATGGGTCCCACGACCGGCAGCCACGCCGTCGTGCACACCCAAGAGCCGGCACCGGCGCCGCGTCGCCGGGCGTTGCCGTGGGTCGCCGCTGCCCTGGCCGTCGTCGCGGTCGGGGTCGGGCTGTGGTTCGGGCGGGACGCGCTCTTCGGTCAGCCCGCGCCCGTCGCCGTGCCCTATGTCATCGGGCAGAAGGAGGCCGACGCGAAGTCGCAGATCAGCGCCGTGGATCTCGTGCCGGTCTCCCAACCGGTGGCGAATTCCGCCGCGGCGGGGATGGTGGTGGACCAGAACCCGAAGGACGGCACCCGCCCGCCGGACAGTCAGATCCAGCTCATGGTCTCCACGGGGCCGGGGCAGGTCGTCGTACCGAATCTGCGCAACTACGAGCAGAACACGGCGATCCAGAAGCTCAAGGACCTCAAGCTCGAGCCCGGCGAGATCGTGCCGGTCGACAACTACCAGGTGTCGAAGGGCTCCGTCGTCGCGACCGACCCCAAGGCCGGGACGAAGGTCGCGCAGGGCCGCGCGATCAAGCTCAACGTCAGCACGGGCATGACCCGGGTGCCCGACGTCCTGGGCATGTCGGAGCAGTCGGCATCGGCGGCCCTGAGCAAGGTCGGCCTGACCTACCGTCGGGAGGACGTCTCGAGCTCGCGCCGTGTCGGCACGGTCATCAAGCAGTCCTACCAGGAGAAGGTCATGGTGCCGGTCGGGACGGAGATCGTGCTGTCGGTCGTCACCAGCAGACTGCCCACGGTCACGGTCACCTCCACGGCGCCCGCCCCGACCCAGACGCCGACGCCGTCCTCGCCCAGCCCGTCGCCGAGCTCGAGTGAGTCCGAGTCACCGACGCCGGACCCCACGTCGACGGACGACGAGGAGCAGCAGTAGTAGTCGCCGCCTCCCGGCGTCGATTCTCTGCCTCTGCTTCGGTCGGGGACCTCAGGATGCGGTCGCGCGCACGAGCGGCCCGAGCCCGTGGGACCGCTCGACGGCATCGACCAGGCCGCACATCACGAGCCAGTTCGCGAGCAGCCGGTGGCCGCCCTGGGTGAGCACGCTCTCGGGGTGGAATTGCACGCCGTGCAACGGCAGGTCGACGTGTCGGACCGCCATGATGACGCCGGACTCGGTGCGGCCGGTGACGATCAGCTCGTCGGTGAGGGTGTCGGCGTCGATCGCCAGCGAGTGGTAGCGGGTGGCGGTGAAGGGGCTCGGCAACCCTTCGAGCACGCCGGTGCCGTCGTGGACGACCTGCGAGGTCTTGCCGTGCAACAGCTCGGCCGCGCGCCCGACGACACTGCCGAAGACGACACCCAACGCCTGGTGGCCCAGGCACACCCCGAGCATCGGGACGCGCAGCTCACCGCAGCGACGCAGCACGTCCATCGACGACCCGGCGCTCTCGGGCGTGCCGGGACCGGGGGAGATCAGCACGCCGTCGTAGTCACCCACGGTCGCGACGTCGACGTCGTCGTTGCGCACGACCGTGCACTGCGCGCCGAGCTGCTGCAGATAGCCGACGATCGTGTAGACGAAGCTGTCGTAGTTGTCGACGACGAGGATGGACGTCACAGCGGTTCCTTCCGGACTGGGGGGCAGGGTCGGTAGCCTACGAGGCCGCCTTGGCGAACCGGGGCCGGATCTCGCCGCTGAACGCCGGCATCGTCACCTCGCCGGGCTCGCTGACGGCGTAGCCGAGACCGACGCGCTCGACATACTCCCGGTAGAGCGAGACGGCGTGGTCGTTGTCGAGCCGGGCGCGCAGGGTGGCCGGGTCACCGATGGCGGTGATGACGTAGGGCGGGGCGTAGACGCGGCCCTGCAGGATGAGGGTGTTGCCGACGCAGCGGACGGCGCTGGTCGCGACGACGCGCTGGTCCTGGATCGTCATGGCCTCCGCACCACCGGCCCATAGGGCGTTGACGACGGCTTGCACGTCCTGCTGGTGGACGACGACGTCGTCGACGGTGTAGCCGTCGGGGATCCGGCCGCCGGTGCGGGCGTCCGAGAGCGCAACCCGCAGCGCCGGGCCGGTGACGGCCTCCGCGCCGGCGGCGGCCTCGACCCGGTCTGCCCGGGCGCGGGCCTGGGCGACGACGGGGTCGGAGCGTGCACTGTCGGCGCCGAGCCGCTCGACCTCCTGCCGCAGCGTGGATGCCTGCTCGGCCTTGCCCGCGACGACGCGGGTGCGGCCGACGATGAGGTCGGGCAGGGCCTCGACGCCGCCGCTGCGCAGGTCGGAGCCGCGCGCCGAGACGGCGCTCGTGGCGAAGAGGAGACCCGCGACGGCGGTGACGACCGGCACGCAGATCGCCCAGCGTCGCGTCGGCTCGCTCATGCACTCGCCTCCCCTCGTCTCGCCCGGTGCGCCCCTGCCGTCGGTGCGCTCGCGCGGCGCGAGCCCGGCAGGGCGGCGTCGTCGTGGCGGCCGGGCCCTCTCAGTATGCGCACGTAAGCTGAGGATTCGTGTCGCTCGCAGCGCCGAGCGCACCGTTGACAGTGCACGATCCCGACACCCACGAAGGACGTTCCGGTGGCAGCTCCCGACTCCCAGGCCCCCGACTCACGAAGCTCCGGCGACGACGCGCCGGGCCCCGACGAGGCACAGGGTCCGGCCGAGCAGAAGCGCCGGCGGCGCCCCTTCCGGCGCGACAGGGACGCGGCCGCGCGGCGCGCGGAGCGCGACGGTGAGCACGACGCGATCGCCAAGGCTCCGGCGCCGAACCCGCCGTGGTTCGTGCCGGTGATGCTCGGCCTCATGATCGTCGGGCTCCTGTGGGTGGTCGTCTACTACCTCTCCGAGGGTCGGTTCCCCGTCCCGCAGTGGCACAACTGGAACCTGCTCGCGGGCTTCGGCTTCATCATCGTCGGCTTCGGCATGACGACGCAGTGGCGTTGACCGGTCGCTGACCTGCGGTTCCACCCCTCGTCCACGATCGCAGGACTAGTTATCCACAGGGTTATCCACGGCTGGGGATGAATCACACCCGTGTAATCACAGCTGTGGAAGACGGGTGTGGATGACCGGTGGGCGACCGGGTCGGGGTCAGCCGAAGCGCACGACGGAGTCGATGAAGGCGGTGTCGACCGTCGCATACTTCACGACGGCCAGGAGCACGACGACGAGACCCACGCCCGCGAGTGCCGGCCACTGCCAGCGGTCGCGGCTGCGCTCCCGGGTGGCGAGCATCGCGCCGGCGACGACGAGCCCGGTGACGAAGCCGCCGAGGTGCGCCTGCCACGCGATCGACGGGTAGAGCAGTGGCAGTGCGGCATTGATCACCAGGAGCACGACCATGCCGCCGAGGGACGCGCCGACGTGGCGCAGGAAGACGACGGTGGCCCCGAAGAGCCCGAAGACCGCGCCGGACGCCCCGACCATCGGGGTGAGCCACCCGTGCCCGAGGTCGAACGCCGACGTCGGGGGCGCGGCCAGCAGCAGGTAGCCGACCGAGCCACCGAGCGCGCTGATCAGATACAGGGTCAGGAAGCGGGCCCAGCCGAGCATCGGCTCGAGCCACTGGCCGACCTGCCACAGGCACAGCATGTTGAAGAGGATGTGGGCGATCATCCCCGGGGAGTGCAGGAACGCCGACGACAGGAAGCGCCACGGCTGGTCGTCGCCGAGCAGGGGCACGAAGGCGCCGGCCTCGGTGACGGCCGGGTCGATGCGCTGCAGGGCGTAGACGGCCACGCAGATCGCGATGAGCGTGTAGGTCGCCACGGGCCGCTCCTGCCCGCCGCGACCCCCGATGCGCGTGCGCTGGGCGGGGGTCGCGGCGGCGGATTGCGCGAGGCAGTCCACGCAGTGGAAGCCGACGGGCGCGGGTTGCTGGCACTGCGGGCAGGCGGGATGCCCGCAGCGCTGGCAGCGCAGCAGGCTCACCCGGTCGGGGTGGCGCGGGCAGGTCGGCGGGGCCGCGGGTTGCGGTGGTGGACTGTTCGGTTCGCTCATGGACCTCGCCTCCCTGTGCCGACGCGCCGTCGTCCGACCTCTGCCTACGGAGTGCGCCGCCGGGTCACTGCGTGATGGTGACGCTCTCGATGACGACGGGCTCGACAGGCTTGTCGTTGCGGCCGGTGGCGACCGCGGCGATGGCGTCGACGACGTCGCGGCCGGCCTGGTCGGCGACCTCACCGAAGATCGTGTGCTTGCCCTGCAGCCACGTCGTGGGGGCCACGGTGATGAAGAACTGCGACCCGTTGGTGCCGCGGCCCATGCGCTTGCCGGCGTTGGCCATCGCGAGCACGTAGGGCTTGGTGAAGTCCTTGTCGGGGCTGATCTCGTCGTCGAAGGTGAAGCCGGGCCCACCGATCCCCTCGCCGAGGGGGCAGCCGCCCTGGATCATGAAGTTCGGGATGATGCGGTGGAAGCTCAGGCCGTCGAAGAAGGGCTGCGGGTTGGTGCGGCCCGCGTCGTCCCGATACTCCTTCTCGCCCGTGGCCAGACCGACGAAGTTCTCGACGGTCTTGGGGGCGTGCTCGGGGAACAGGACGACCTCGATGTCGCCGTGGTTGGTGTGCAGCGTCGCGTTCATTCCGGCATCCTTTCACGACGCACCGACAGCGACGGACCGCGGCGAATCGGCCTCGGCGCCATCTGTGACCGCCGCTCGCTGCGCGGGGCGGGGCACCCGGGGTATCGCGCGGGCGCCGTCCGATCCTCGGTCCGTCGACGCTCCCGTTGGGCATGGCCGAAGGTGGCAGGGCAGGATGGTCCCTGAAGCTGACCACCCATCGCCAAGGAGGAACCAGGTGTTCCAGAGGAACAGCACCAAGGTCACGGTGCCCGCGTTGACGACCAAGCGCGTGACGGTGCCGACCCTGCAGGGCCTGAAGAAGCAGGTCGCGGGTGCCGCCGCGGTGGCGGCCAAGGGAGCCGAGGACGCCCTGCACAAGGTCGAGACCGACGCCCGTGACGCCAAGGCCGCCGCGGCGCCCAAGCTTGCCGCCGTCGCCGATTCCGCGACGCAGTCCGCGCAGTCCGCGCGGGAGGCCACCAAGGACAAGGTCGACGAGACGCTGCCGCGGATCACGCAGGCCGTCGCCGCCGCGCTCGCCGCGGGCCAGGCCGCTCAGCACGACGCCGCCGACAAGGTCAAGCACGTCGCGGCCGACGCCAAGCACGCGGCCGTCGACGCCAAGGAGACCGTCACGGGCGAGAAGAAACGCAAGGAGAAGCGTCGCAAGAGCCTGCTCGGCAGCCTCTTCTCCGCGCTGCTGACCGCTGCGGCGGCGGGCGCCGTCGTCGCCTACCTGCGCAAGCGTCAGGCCGAGCCCAAGGACGACCCGTGGGCCCGCCCGCTGACGGACCCGTACGTCGCGCCCACCACGAGCGCGAGCGCCACGACCGCAGCCACCACGGCAGCCACGACGGCAGCGACCACCACGACCCCCGCCGCGACCGCGACGACCGCGGCGACGACCGAGGATGCGGGCGCCGACACTGCGGCCGACGCCGACACCCCGACGGTCGCGGGCGATGAGGTCGAGGTCGTCGACCTGACCACCGAGCCGACGACGGTCGAGGCCAAGCGCGAGGGCTGACCCCGCTCAGTGCGTCGCCCAGCCCGCAACGGCCGGCCGGCGCAGCACGACGAGGAGGACCCGCACCCGAGACCTCGGGTGCGGGTCCTGCCCGTCGGTGGAGGGTTCCGTCGGTGGAGGATCCTCAGGCGCCGAGCGCCGCGGAGACGACCTCACGGGCCTCGGCCTGCACCTGGGCGAGGTGCTCGGGGCCCTTGAAGGACTCGGCGTAGATCTTGTAGACGTCCTCGGTGCCCGACGGGCGGGCGGCAAACCACGCGGACTCGGTCGTCACCTTCAGGCCACCGATCTTCGCGCCGTTGCCGGGGGCCTCGGTGAGCTTGGCGGTGATCGGCTCACCGGCGAGGGTGTCCGCGGCGACGTCGGCGGGGGAGAGAGCCCCGAGCTTCGCCTTCTGCTCGCGGTTCGCCGGAGCGTCGACACGGGCGTAGGCGGGGTCGCCGTGCTTGGCGACGAGCTCGGCGTAGTGCTGGCTCGGGCTCTTGCCGGTCTTGGCCTGGATCTCGCTGGCCAGGAGGGCGAGGATGATGCCGTCCTTGTCGGTGGACCACACCGAGCCGTCGAAGCGCAGGAACGACGCACCCGCCGACTCCTCGCCGCCGAACGGGCCCGAGCCGTCGAGCAGCCCGGGCACGAACCACTTGAAGCCGACGGGCACCTCGACGAGCTTTCGGCCCAGGTCGTCGGCGACCCGGTCGATCATCGAGCTGCTCACGAGGGTCTTGCCGATGAAGCCGTCGGCGGGCCAGTTCGGGCGGCCGCCGCCGTAGAGGTACTGGATCGCCACGGCGAGGTAGTGGTTGGGGTTCATCAGCCCGCCGTCGGGGGTGACGATGCCGTGCCGGTCGGAGTCGGCGTCGTTGCCGGTCGCGATGTCGTAGGAGTCCTTCTTGTCGATGAGGCTCGCCATCGCATACGGGGAGGAGCAGTCCATCCGGATCTTGCCGTCCCAGTCCAGCGTCATGAAGCGCCAGGTGGCGTCGACGAGCGGATTGACGACCGTCAGGTCGAGCCCGTAGTGGTCGGCGATGGCCTGCCAGTAGTCGACCGCGGCGCCACCGAGCGGGTCGGCGCCGATGCGCACGCCGGCGTCCTTGATGGCCTGGATGTCGACGACGTTCTCCAGGTCGGCGACGTAGATGCCCTTGAAGTCATACGGCTGGGCGGCGGCCCGCGCCTGCCCGAACGGCACGCGCTTGACGCCCTCGAGGCCGGCCTTGATGTAGTCGTTGGCCTTCGCGGCGATCCACTTCGTCGCGTCGCTGTCGGCGGGGCCGCCGTGCGGCGGGTTGTACTTGAAGCCGCCGTCGGTGGGCGGGTTGTGGCTCGGGGTGACGACGATGCCGTCGGCGAGGCCCGTGTGTGCCGGCAGGTCGTCGACGCCGCCGATCTTGCCCTTGTTGGCGCGCAGGATCGCGTGGCTGACGGCCGGGGTCGGGGTGTAGCGGTCGTCCGCGTCGACGAGCACGTCGACGCCGTTGCCGACCAGCACCTCCAGCGCCGTGGCCCACGACGGCTCGGACAGGCCGTGGGTGTCGCGACCGATGAAGAGCGGCCCGTCGAAGCCGTGCTCGGTGCGGTAATCGACGATCGCCTGGGTCGTGGCGAGGATGTGGTCCTCGTTGAACGCCGTCTTCAGGCTCGAGCCGCGGTGGCCGGAGGTGCCGAAGGCGACCTGCTGGTCGATGTTGTCCGGGTCCGGCTTGAGCGTGTAGTACGCGGTGACGAGGTGGGGGACGTCGACGAGATCGGAGGGAAGGGCCACTGTGCCCGCGCGGGAGTCGATCATGGGGCCATCCTTGCAGCGTTCGGGGCCCCTGTGGCCGCCCCGGCAGGGCCACCTGCGCGGGGTGCCGGGCGACCTCGGGGTGTGGGACCGGCGGCGCGGCTCGATCGCCTCTTCGCCGGCGCGCGGACCGACGGCGGCGGTGCCCATGTGCGCATGAAGGCGCTGCTGCGCGTCCGCAGACGCGCCGTCGGCGCGGCGCTGCATCCCCGAAGCGTCGGTGAATCGTCCACGCCGACACGGGGACTGCGTCTCGTCCGGGGGTGGCCGGCGCCGCCGCGGCGTCGCGCATCTCGATGTCGCGTGGCTCACGCCGTGGTTTCTCCACCGATCCCTGCTTATGATCCGCCGCGCTCCGGTCGAACTACCCAGAGAACGGGTGTACCGACGAGTATCGAGGGAGGGGGTCTGACGATGACCGAGTTGTTGGGCAGTCTGCCGGCTGTCGACGCGATGGAGGGAGCGGGCTCACCCCTGGACCTCACGGCCGTCGTCGCCTACTACCAGCCCTTCTACAACCTGCAGTCCGGCCGTCTCCAGGGTCTGGAGGCGCTGGCCCGGCCCCGAACCCAGGACGGGCGAGGGCCCCTGCCGGCCGGCTTCTTCGCGGCCGCGGCCGAGCAGGGTCTGATGTTGGCGATCGACCGGCAGATCCTGCACGACGCGCTCGAGCACGTGGCGCTGTGGCATCGGGCCGACGCACCCGAGCTGATCATCTCGGTGAACCTGTCGTGGGATTTCGTCGGGCACCCCGGCGTCGTCGACGAGGTCACCCGGCCGCTGGAGCGGCACGGGGTCGAGCCCGACCGGCTGCTCGTCGACGTCCCCGTCGCGACGTTCCGGCGGCTCCTGGCCGCCGACGGGATCGCGCTGGGCTCGCTGTGCCGCCTGCAGGAGCGGGCGATCGCCTTCTGCCTCGACGGCTTCACCGCCGCCGACCTCGACGTGCTGGAACGCGCCGCGCAGGTGCCGGTCGACATCATCAAGCTGCACCCCCGTCAGCTGACCGCCGGGGCCCTCCCCGAGCTGTCCGCGCTGGCTCAGGCCATCCACGACGTCGAGATGCCGATCGTCGCCGCCGGCATCGAGACCGCCGACCAGCTCGACCTCGTGCGTGACCTCGGCTTCGAGTGGGCCCAGGGCTTCTACCTCGGCGAGCCAGTGCCCGCCCAGGACGCCCTCTCCGCCCCGCGCGTGCTGCCCGCCCGCTGAGCGGCGCTCAGCCACCCGAGACGCGGCGACCGCCACCTGAGAGCATCGGCTCAGGCCACACTGGCGAACCGAGGAGCAGCTGTGGAATCACCCGTGCCCGGATACCTCGCGAGGGTCCTGCAAGCGTCCGCCGCTTCCACCGAGGGCGCCGTCGCCGACTACATCCCCGAGCTCGCCGTAGCCGACCCCGACCGGGCAGCGATCGCACTGGCGACCGTCGACGGCACCGTCTACGCCGAAGGTGACATCGAGACCGCATTCTCGATCCAGTCGATGTCCAAACCCTTCACCTACGCCCTCGCCCTGTCCGACCTCGGCATCGAGCGAGTCGCTGAGAAAGTCGGCGTCGAACCATCCGGCGAGGCATTCAACGAGATCTCCCTCGAACCCGACACCGGCCGCCCCCGCAACCCGATGATCAACGCGGGAGCCATCGCCACACACGGCCTCGTCGCTGCAGACGCGCCTGCCGAGCGGCTGGAGCGCATCGTCGACTGGTATTCGCGGTTCGCCGGTCGTGACCTCACGGTCGATGAAGCAGTCGCCCGGTCGGAGCTACAGGAGGCACACCGCAACCTCGCTCTCGGTCACCTCCTGCGGTCGGTCGGCATTGTCGAGGACGACCCTGTCCCCGTCGTCGAGGGCTATATCCGTCAGTGCGCTGTCTCGGTCACCGTCAGCGATCTCGCGCTCATGGCCGCGACCCTCGCCAACGGTGGCATCCAGCCCCGCACCCGCGAACGGCTCCTCGACCAGCGGCTCCTCCGGCACGTCCTCAGCGTGATGATGTCCGCGGGCATGTATGACGCTGCCGGAGACTGGCTCACCACCGTCGGCATCCCCTCCAAGAGCGGCGTCTCCGGCGGCATCGTCGGCGTTCTCCCCGGTCAGGTCGGGATCGCGGTGTTCTCTCCCCGTCTCGACCAGCACGGCAACAGCGTGCGAGGCGTGCGGATGATGGAACAACTCTCCAACGACATGGGCATGCACGTCATGGAAGCCACGCGACCCGCCCGCTCCGCGATCCGCGACATCCGCCGCTGCGACTACCAAGGTGAGCCGGCAACCGTCTATGAGCTCCACGGCGATCTTGTCTTCTCCAGCACCGAGGCGCTCATTCGCACGATCATCGCCGACCCACCGACCACCCGACGAGTGGTCTTCGACCTCGACCGCGTCGATGAGATCGACGACGTCGCACGCCGCATGGCCAACACGGCCATCCGCTCCCTGCACGACGAGGGCCACGCCGTCACCGTCCTCGACGAGAGCGGCAAGCTCGGAGAGACCGACCCTCCCTCGTGACTCCAGGAAGCGATCCAGACCGTCCCCGCCACGAAACCCGGGCCATGCCACGAAAGACCCTGCCCCGCCGTGATGCGGGGCAAGGTTCGAAGGCTCTCCTCGACGTGGACCTCCGTAGCAGCTTCTCAAACCCCCGGAAGCCGCTCGGATCGCTGATTT
>JAVTVZ010000013.1:0-2332 GCA_032229625.1 Dermatophilaceae bacterium
ATCCCCGCGAGCAGCATCGTCGCGCCGAAGACGACGCCGGAGGTGATGAGCACGATGCTCGTGTAGCCCATGACGTCGCGCACCCGCAGGTTCGCGATCGCCAGCAGCGGCAGCGCCCAGAAGGGCTGGATGAGGTTGGTCCACTGATCGCCGTAGGCGATGCCCATGACGACGACGCCCGGGTCGACGCCCAGCTGCTTCGCCGCGTCGAGGAAGATCGGCGCCTGCACCGCGAACTGCCCGCCGCCGCTGGGAACGAAGATGTTGATGAGCCCGCCGGCGAGGAAGGCCCACAGTCCCAGGGTCGTGGGGCCGGCGATCTGCACGAAGAAGTTGCTGAACACCGCGACCAGCCCGGTGCCCGTCATGATGCCCAGGATCCCGGCGTACAGCGGGAACTGCAGCAGGATCTCGCCGACGTTGCGCGCGGCGTTGGCCACGAGCCCGGCGAGCTCCCGCGGCGAGCCGACGAGCAGCAGGATCAGGCACAGGAACGTCCAGTTGACGATGTCCAGCGTCAGCGCGAAGCCGTTCTGGGCGAAATACACGACGATGTAGACGACGAACAGCAGCCCCATCACGAGCGTCACCGCGCGGCTGCCGTCGACCCGGTCGGCCGGTGTCACCTCGTCGCTCGCCGCTCCCGCGCCCGGCTCGGCGCCGTCCGCGTCCGCCAGGCGCGCGCCGGCCGGCAGCTCGACGATCCGGTCGCCCTCGCGGGGCCGCAGCGCGTAGATCGTGCCGGCGATGACGACGATCGCCACGACGATGCCCAGCAGGTTCCACCACGTGAAGATCGTGTCGGTGACGGGGATGACGAATCCGGTCTGCTTCTCCACGAACGATCCCGGCGTCGCTGCCGTCAGCGGCCCCGACCCCGAATACCCCATGTGCCACACGCAGAAGCCGGAGTATCCCGCGGCCACGAGCAGCGGATAGTGCACCGCGATGCCTCGCTCGCGGCAGGCGCGGGCCACCTCGATCGACAGCAACGCCGCGACGACCAGGCCCAGCCCCCAACTCAGCAGCGACGCCAGCGAGGCGCACACGGCGACGAAGACGTAGGCCATCGGCGCCGAGCGCGGCACCGACGCGAGCCGGTCGAGCACGCGGCGCACCGGGCGGGTGTTGGCGAGCACGTGGCCGAGCATGAGCACGAGCGCCATCTGGGTCATGAAGGCCAGCAGGCCCGTCAGGCCGTCGCCCCACTCGGTGACGATCGCCAGGGGCCCGGCGTCGGTCCAGGCCAGCGCCATGCCGGCGACGATGAAGGTCAGCACGACGGCGAAGACGAGCGACCCGGGCAGATAGCGTTCGACGCCGCGGATGAGCGGCCTGGTCAACGTGGCGAGCATGCGTGACTCCGTCGTCTCGTGTATCTCGTGTGTGCCGTGGATCTTCGTGTGCGAGGGCTGCGGTGTGAGCGACCTCGACACGAGACCCTAGGCGACAGCGTCCCGCCCCCGCCGCCGATCGGCTCCGGCCCGGGGCGTGGCGGCGTGCGTCGGGACGGGCATGGCGGCGTGGGTGGCGGCGTGCGGTGCCGACGGGCGCGGGCGTGATAGGCAGGGCGCATGGCAACCACTGCATTCAAGGGCTCCCCCGTCCGGACCGCCGGCGAGCTGCCGGCCGTCGGGTCCACCGCTCCCGCGTTCGACCTCACCGGCGCCGACCTGTCCGACGTCACGACGGACTCCCTCGCTGGCCGCCGCGTCGTCCTCAACATCTTCCCCAGCGTCGACACCGGCGTCTGCGCCACGAGCGTGCGTACCTTCAACAAGCTCGCCGCGGGCCTGGACGACACGACCGTCGTCACCGCGAGCGCGGACCTGCCCTTCGCGCTGAGCCGCTTCTGCGGCGCCGAGGGCATCGACAACGTCACCGCCACCTCGACGTTCCGCAGCAGCTTCGGCGACGACTACGGCGTGACGATGACCGACGGGCCGTTCCGCGGCCTCCTGGCCCGCAGCGTCGTCGTCCTGGACACCGACGGCACCGTGCTCTACACCCAGCTCGTGCCCGAGATCGGCCAAGAGCCCGACTACGACGCCGCGGTCGCCGCGCTCGGCTGACGCAGCGGGCCGGCGGCCCGGGTGACCCGGGCAACCGGGGCGACCGGGGCTCAGTCGCCCGACCCTCCCGACCTCGCGGGTCGTGAACCCGTGGTGAACAGCGCACGCACACAACGCAAGTCGCCCCGGATGGGGCTCGGACGGCCGACGTCCACAGGCGTCGGCCGTCTATCGTTGCCGGATGCACGAGCCCGGCCCACCGGACCCCGGCGACGCAGGTCCCGACGCAGCCGTCGACGCAGGTGTCGACTCAGGCGTCG
>JAVTVZ010000013.1:2432-18723 GCA_032229625.1 Dermatophilaceae bacterium
CCCGGCGACGCAGGTCCCGACGCAGCCGTCGACGCAGGTGTCGACTCAGGCGTCGACTCAGGCGTCGTCGTCGATGCCGCCGACCCGAGCCCGCCGGGTGAGCTCAGCGCGGCGGGCGTGCCGTTGGGGGCGCGCGTCGTGCCGGGTGGCCTGGCCTTCGCGCTCGCCGACCCCGATCACGACCTGAGCGCGGTGCGCCTGTGGACCGACGTCTCGCTGGGCAGCCCCCCACCCGAGGTGGCGATGCGCCGCGACCGTGACGCCTGGACGTTGACGATCCCCACGCCCCCGGTCGACCGGCTCGAATACCTCTACATCGCCACGGCATTCGGGCAGACCGTGCCCGTCGTCGAGCCGGGCGACGACGCGCCGGCGGGCCACGAGCAGGCCGACGACGAGCAGGCCGACGACGAGCAGGCACCGAGTGACCCGGCGCCCGACGCGCCGCAGTGGTGGCTCGTCGACCCGGCCAACGCCCGCCGGGTCGGCGGCGCGTTCGGCGACCACAGCGAGGTGCGGCTGCCCGGCTACCGTCCCCCGGCGTGGCTCGACGCGCCGACCGTGGCCGCCGAGCGCCTGGACCATCGCCTCGACACGGTCGCCGGGCCGATCGACGTGCAGGTCTGGGCGCCGTCGAGTCTGGCGGCCGACGAGTCGGCGCCGCTGCTGCTCGCGCACGACGGCCCCGAGTTCGACGCCTTCGCCGGGCTGACGCTGGCGGTCGGCGCCGCGATCGCCCGGGGCGCCCTCCCGCCGCTGCGCGTCGGGCTGCTCGCGCCGGGTCCGCGGGACGAGCGGTACGCGGCGAACGACGACTACGCCCGGGCGCTGGCCACGCAGGTCGTGCCGGCGCTGCTCGAGCGGCACCCGGCCTCCGAGCCGCCGGCGCTGCTCGGCGCGAGCTTGGGCGCGCTCGCGGCGCTGCACGCGCACTGGCGCCACCCGGGCGCCTTCGGGGCGCTGGCGCTGGCGTCGGGGTCGTTCTTCACCCCGGAGCTGGACCCGCAGGAGTCCGGCTACGGGCGATGGGCACAGATCACCGGATTCGTCGCGCAGGTCGCGGCAGCCGGGCCGGGGGACGACGCGGCGCGGCGGCTGCCCCCGATCGCGATGGTCGCCGGCACCGCCGAGGAGAACCTCGCGAACAACGAGCGGATGCGGGACCAGCTGCGCGGACTCGGAGGTGAGGTGTCGTGGGTCACCGCGGCGGACGGCCACTGCTACACCTGCTGGCGGGATCTGCTCGACCCGGCCGTGGTCGAGCTCCTCGCGCGGGCGTGGCAGCCCGGATCAGGACGCCAGGCATGAGCGGCGCGGTGCCACGCCAGTATGTCGAACTCGACGCCCCCGGCTTCGGGCGCGCGGGCTCCCTGCTGCGCTACGGGCATTGGGGGCGGCCGGTGCTGGTCTTCCCCAGCGAGGCCGGGCGCGCGTGGGACTTCGAGAACAACGGGATGCTCGAGGCGGTGCGCCCGCTCATCGACGCGGGACGCATCAAGCTCTATTGCATCGACAGCTTCGACGACCAGACCTGGTCGGACCGCTGGCTGCCGCTGGAGGAGCGGGCCCGGCGGCACCAGTTCTACGAGCGCTGGGTCACCGGCCCGGTCGCCGAGTGGATCGCCGCGGACTCCCCCGGCGCGCAGGACACGATCGTGGCGGGCGCCAGCCTCGGCGCGTATCACGCACTGCACGTCGCCCTGACCCGGGCCGACCTCTTCCCGGTGGCGATCTGCCTGTCGGGCAACTACGACCCCAGCAGCTGGCACGCCTGGGGCGAGCGCGGCGACGCGGCCTACTTCACCAATCCCACGGACTACGTCACGGGGCTGCACGGGCCGCATCTGGAGTGGCTGCGCGCGCACGTGTATGCCGTACTCGTCGTCGGGCAGGGCGCGTGGGAGACCCACCCGACGGGCGCGCTGCCGTCGACGCGGCGGATGGCCGGGCTGCTCGCCGACAAGGGCATCCCCCACGAGCTCGACGTCTGGGGCGCCGACGTCGCCCACGACTGGCCCTGGTGGCAGCGCCAACTGGCGCACCACCTGGCACGTTTTACCTAGAGCGGCGCAGGCGCCCCGCGACGAGCGAGGGCACAGGCGACGGGGTCGACGACGCACCTCGGCCGGCACCACCGCGTCGTCGCTAGGCCGGGGTGACGTCGACCCGTCCGTCGGGTCCTGTCTCCAGGCGCCGGGCGAGGCGGGCGGCGATGCCGTCGAGGTCGCGCAGCGGCGGCAGGTCGGGGTCGGCGCTCAGGCCCAGGCGCGCGGCGAGGTCCAGCACCCACGGCTTGCGCAGGCGCGCCGCGGCGAGCAGCCGGGTGTCGGCGAGCACCTCGACGGGGTCGCCCTGGCGGACGCGGCCGTCGACGACGACGGCGGCCTCGTGGGCCCAGGCCAGGGCCAGGTCGACGTCGTGGGTGGCCAGGACGACCGTCGTGTCGTGCTCCTCCAGGCGGCGCAGCGCCGCGAGCATGTCGCTCACGCCGGCGGGGTCGAGCCCGGCGGTCGGCTCGTCGAGCAGCAGCAGGCAGGGGCGCATCGCGACGGCCCCGGCGATCGCGGCGCGCTTGCGCTGCCCGAACGACAGGGCGTGCGTCGGTCGCCGCGCGAGGTCGGCGATGCCGAGCAGGTCGAGGGCCTCCTCGACGCGCTCGGTGGCCTGCGCCGGGGGCAGACCGAGGTTGAGCGGCCCGAACGACACGTCGCGGTAGACGTCGGCGGAGAAGAGCTGGTCGTCCGGGTCCTGCAGCACCAGCTGCACCTGGCGGCGATGCTGGGCCAGACCGCGGCGATCGTGCCGCAGCGCGGTGCCGTCGAGCCGCACCTGGCCGGCCGCCGGGCGCAGCGCGCCCGACAGGCAGCGCAGCAGAGTCGTCTTGCCGGAGCCGTTGGCCCCGAGCAGCGCGACCCGGGCGCCGCCGGCGACGCGTAGGTCGGCGCCGTCGAGGACGACGCGGTCGCCGTAGGCGAAGCGCAGCCCCGCGCCCTCGAGCGACTGGTGACTCATCGGGTCAGTCCTTGCGTCAGGCCCGTCGGCGTCAGGCCCGTCGGCGTCAGGGCGGTCGGCGTCAGGGCGGTCGGCCCGGTCACCGTCGCGCCCCACACGCTCGCGGCGGCGAGCGCGGCGAGGCCGGCCAGGGTCGCGAGCACGAAGGGCGTCGAGGCGCGCAGCGGCGGGTCCAGGGTGCGCAGCGACTGGTCGTAGCCGCGCCCGGCGAGCCCCTCCTCCAGGCGCCGCGCCCGCTCCCAGCTGCGCAGCAGCACCGCCGAAGTGACGGCCGCGCTGCTGCGCAGGGCCGCGCGCCGCGAGACATACCCCAGCCGCGCCTCCTGGGCGGCGGTGATCGAGCGCACGGATTCCAGGAGCACGAAGAGCAGCCGGTAGATCAGGGCCGCCACCTCGATGCAGGCGTCGGGGATGCGGGCGCGGCGCAGCGCGGCGAGCAGGTCGACCATCGGGGTCGTCGTCGCCAGCACGAGCAGCGACAGCGCGCCCGCGACGCCGCGGCCCAGCAGCGCGGCGGCGGTGGCCACGCCCGCGCCGGTGACGGCGACGACGGGGCCGCCGTCCCACGAGACGCTGACGAGCACCGACGCCGCCCCGATCGCGATGAAGATCAGCGGCCCGGCCAGGCAGCGCAGCAGGAGCGCGGGCGGCACGCGCGCCGGGCCGAGCAGCACCGCGGTGGCGGCGAGCGCGACGAGCACGGTGCCCGGCCACGGCGGCAGCACGAGCACGAGCGTCAACAGCCCGAGCGCGAGGACCGCCTTGTCACGCACCGCGCGGCCGCGCCAGGCGCTGCCCCACGCGGCCGTGTCGAGGGCCAGTCCCCCGCTCACGCGCGACGCCTCACCGCGCGCGGTCCGTGGCTGCCGGCCTGGCGTCCGGGGCAGCACCCGCGGTGGCGGTGGGGCTGGCGGGCCCGTCGGGCGCGGCGTCGTCGCGGCGCTTGGCGCGCCCGTGCAGGCGGCCGATGCAGTAGCCGAGGACGCCGCCGCCGAGGGCGGCCTGCAGCGCGAAGAGCCCCGACTCGATCTCCCCGGAGCCCGGCTCGAAGATCGGCGTGAACCACGGCTCGTGCCCGGTCTCCTCGACGGCGGCGGTGGCCTGAGAGTCCGAGCCGGCGAAGGGTTCGTCACCCGTGCCGCGCGGGGCCCCCACGACGAGGCTGATGACGAGGATCGCGACGATCGCCGCGACGATGGCCAGGTTGCCGGCGAGTCGGCGGGTCATCGGGTGACCTCCTCGTCGCTGGAGTGGGCGGAGTCGCCGGCGCGTGCCGGGCCCGTCGAGCCGGTGTCGGCGTGGGCCGTGGCGGGCGCCGGCCGCAGCACGCCGAGCCGCTCGAGCTCGGGGCGGGCGATGTCGCGCAGCACGCGGAAGAGCAGCAGCCCGAGCAGCCCCTCGGCGATCGCCAGCGGGATCTGGGTGATCGCGAAGATCGACAGGAACTTCGTCGCCGCGCCGACCAGGCCGCCGACGGGGTCGGGGAAGGCGAGCGCGAGCTGGAGCGACGTCACGACATACGTCGCGAGGTCGGCGAGGGCGACGGCCGTGACGATCGCGACGGAGACGTGGGCGCGGCGCAGGGCCAGCCACGCGGCATACGCGACCCAGGGGCCGACGACACCCATGGAGAAGACGTTCGCGCCGAGCGTCGTCAGGCCGCCGTGCGCGAGCAGCACGGCTTGGAAGAGCAGCACGATCGTGCACAGGAACGCCATGATCGGCGGTCTGAAGAGGACGGCGCCCAGGCCGGTGCCGGTGGGGTGGCTGGAGCTGCCGGAGACCGAGGGCAGCTTGATCGCCGAGAGCACGAAGGTGAACGCTCCGGCGGCGCCGAGCAGCAGTCGGCTCTCGGGATGCTCGCGGACCTCGCGGACGACGGCGCGGGCTCCGTGGATGACGAACGGGGCCGCCGCGACGGTCCAGGCGATCGCGTGAGGGGCGGGGAGGATGGCCTCGCCGATGTGCATGGGGACTCCTGTCGGGAATTGGCGCGTTCCGCAGTGAGCGACCGGGCCGAGCGGAGTCGACGTCGGTCACGGACTGTGCGCGGCGGCCCCGGGTCTGACTCGACACCGCGCCCGGGCTGCCCCGGGCTCGGCGTCTCACAGTGGCGCGACCGTCCCGGAGTTGCACCGGAGTTCCGACAGGTCGCCGCAGACGATCTGGGCAGTATGGCACGGGCCCGCGCACGGTGGCCCGGGCCTGCTGGGCCGGGGCGCCCGCTCGATCTGCTAAACAGTCACCCTGCCGGCCCGCTCCACCGACGAAAGGCCACGCCATGAGCGCATCCCCCCACCTCATCGGCCTGCTGCTCGGGGCCGAGACCGACTGGCCGCAGGCGTTCGAGGCGCTGCTGGCGCGGGTCGGGCCGGTGACCCACGACGGGGTCCGGCACGAGCTGACCAGCGAGCGGTTGACGATCGAGCCGTTCGACCTGCGCGACCCGGTGCGCCCCGAGCTCGTCATCGACCGGCTCGCGCACTGGTATTACCACCCGCGGGAGTGGCTGAAGAAGGCCGCGCTCATGGACGACACCTATCTGCTCAACTCCCCGTTCACGTTCCAGTCGATGGAGAAGCACAGCGCGTATTGCGCGATGCTGCGCCTGGGTCTGAAGGTGCCGCGCACGATCCTCGTGCCCTACAAGAACCCGGTCGACAACGTCCGCTGGGCCTACACCTCGGCGCACTACAACCGGGAGTTCGATCTCGACGCGATCGCGGCGCAGCTGGGCTATCCGATGTATATGAAGCCGTTCGACGGCGGCGGCTGGCGCGGGGTGTCGCGCATCGACACCCAGGAGGATCTGCACCGCGCCTACGACTCCTCGGGGCAGATGCTCATGCACCTGCAGGCGACGATCGACTACGAGACCTTCGCCCGGTGCCTGTCGATCGGCCCCGAGACGATGGTCATGGACTTCAAGCCGGACAAGCCGATGCACGAGCGGTATGCGGTGTCGCACGACTTCCTGTCCCCGCGCGCCGGCTACGAGTGCGCGGCGATCAGCCGGATCGTCAACGCGTTCTTCTCCTGGGAGTTCAACTCCGCGGAGATGCTCGTCACCGGCGACGAGGTCTATCCGATCGACTACGCCAACGCGTGCCCGGACGTCGCGGTCACGAGCCTGCATTACTACTTCCCGTGGGCGATGACGGCGCTCGTGCGGTGGTCGACCTTCTGCGTCGTCACCGGCCGGCGCGGCCAGATCGACCTGCGCACCCGCAAGTATTTCGAGATCGCCGACGACCCGGACCGCAGCTACGAGGACAAGATCGAGGGGTATCTCGCGCTCGCGGACGCGCATTTCGAGGCGGACCGGTACTGGGAATTCTGCGAGCAGCACCTGGGGCATCTGCCCGAGGCGGTGCACGAATGGGTCACAGGCCCGGACTTCGACGCGATGCTGCGTCAGATCGTGCAGGCGACGTATCCCCCGCACGAGCACGAGCAGTTCCTCGCCCACTTCCGCGGCCTCGTCGGCATGTGGGCCTCCGACCAGGCAGGACAGCTGCGATGAGCGACCCGACCTCTCAGCTGCGCGCGCAGCTCGCCCCGACCGGCACGCTGCGCGCCGCGATCAACCTCGGCAACCCGGTCCTGACCCACGGCACCCCGGCGGATCCGGGCGGCGTGACGATCGACATCGCCCGCGAGGCCGCTCGGCGCCTGCGGGTGCCCGTGTCGTTCCGTTGCGTCGATGCCGCCCGTCTGTCCTTCGAGGCGTTGACGTCGGGCGAGGCGGATCTGGCGTTCCTGGCGATCGAGCCGGCCCGGGCGGCGCACGTCGCCTTCACCGGGGCGTACGTGCTCATCGAGGGCGTGTATGTCGTCGCCGCGGACTCCCCCTACGCCGGCGTCGAGGACCTCGACCGCGCGGGCGTGCGGATCGGTGTCAAGGCCGGCTCGGCCTACGACCTCTACCTGAGCCGCACCCTGGAGCACGCCGAGCTCGTCCGCGGGGCCGAGGGCGTGCAGGTCTACCTGGAGCAGCGGCTCGAGGCCGGCGCCGGGGTGCGCCAACCGGCGACGGCGTGGGTCGCCGCACACCCGGGCCACCGCGTCATCGAGCCGCGCTTCCAGGAGATCCGCCAGGCCGTCGCCACCGCCGCCGACCGGCCCGAGCGCGCCGTCACCTG
This sequence comes from Dermatophilaceae bacterium, assembly GCA_032229625.1. Taxonomy (GTDB): domain Bacteria; phylum Actinomycetota; class Actinomycetes; order Actinomycetales; family Dermatophilaceae; genus Kineosphaera. The sequence goes on from JAVTVZ010000013.1 coordinate 9,587, forward strand.
GCTGCGCGACCTCGTCGAGGAGCTCAAGGCGACCGGCTTCATCGCCGACTCCCTCCGGCGCGCCGGCCAGGGCGACGCGACGGTCGCGCCCGCGCTGTAGGGGCCTGGCAGGTGACGCACCGGTCTTCGGCAGCCGCACCGTCGTCACCGAGCGCGACGCCGGTGCCGCGCCCAGGCCACTGACCTCGCCGCACGCACAGGCGCGCAGCTCCTACGGCGCGCGGCTGCGCGTGCAGCGCGGCCAGTGGGGCGCGAGCGAGGTCAGTGCGCCTCGGACTCCAGCCTCATCGCGACTCCTCGGCCCCGGTGCGACGCGCAGGGCCATGCACGAGGCCGCCCTCGTGGGCGGCGATGGCGAGGGCGGTGCGGTCGCGGGCACCGCTCTTGGCGAGCAGCGACCCGACGTGGGTCTTGACGGTCTCGGCGCCGACGTAGAGGCAGGCGCCGATCTCGGCGTTGGTGTGGCCGCGAGCGACGAGGTCGAGGACGTCGCGTTCGCGGTCGGTGAGGCGGGCGACCCACGCAGGTGCGGGCGCTGCGTCGTCACGGGCGACGAGGTCGCGGATCGAGGCGGGGAAGAGCACGGCGTCGGTCGTGGCGGCGACGCGCACAGCGGCGACGAGCTGCTCGACGGGAGCCCGCTTGAGGACGAAGCCGCGGGCGCCGGCGCGCAGGGCGTCGGCGACGTAGGAGTCGTGCTCGAAGGTCGTGATGACGACGACGGCGGGCGCGTCGGGGCGTGCGGTGAGCTGCCGGGTCGCTGCGATGCCGTCGATGCCCGGCATCCGCACGTCCATGAGGACGACGTCCGGCGCGCAGGAGTCGATCAGTGCGGGGACGTCGGCGCCGTCGCCGGCCTCACCGACGATGTCGAGATCCGGCTCGGCCCCGAGGATGACCGTGAGGCCGGTCCGCACGAGTGGGTCGTCGTCGACGAGCGCGACGCGGATCATGCGGCACCCCCAGGCAATTCGACGACGAGGTGCCACTCGTCGCCGACGCGACCGGCGGTGGCCGTGCCGCCGAGGAGAAGGGCGCGTTCGCGGATACCGACGAGGCCGCGACCGCCCTGACGCTGCGCGACCGACGGCTGCTCGACCAGGTGGGGCCGAAGCGGGTTGACGACCGTGAGATGCACGCCTCCATCGTCGCGCGAGGCGAGGTGGAGGTGTGCCGGGGCGGCTCCGTGCTTGGCGGCGTTCGTCAGTGCCTCGCGCGTGATCCGGGTGAGCTCCGTGCGCATCCGGGCGTCAAGTCGGTCGGGGTCGAGGTCGACGCGGGTCGTCAGTCCGGCGTCGCGGGGTGCGGCGGCCAGGAGGTCGCCCAGCGGCGGTTCGCTCGCACGGCCCGGGCTCGGCGGGGCGTGAGGATCGACATGCCCGTCGGCAGGACCGACGTCGGCATCGGCTCCTGCCGCGGGATCGCCGCGCCGCAGCACGCCGAGCATCGCGTCGAGCTCGCCGACGGCGGCCCGGCCGGTCTCCTCGATCGCGGTGATCGCGCGCAGCGCCGCGTCGGGATCGCGGGGCAGGCTGATGCGGGCCGCGGTCGCCTGGATCGTCATGGCGGTCAGGGCGTGGCCGACGCTGTCGTGCAGGTCGCGGGCGAGGGCGTTCGCGTGGGCGACCTCGCGTGCGCGGCGCAGGGCGTGTGCCATCCGGTCGGCGTCGGTCGGGCCGAGGAAGCGCGGCGCGAGCCGGCGCACCGCGACGGCGCCGACGACGAGGCAGGTGAGGGCGGCGGCCAGCGACAGCAGCGCCGGCGCGACGAGCCACGCCGCGCCCCACCCCGACCCCACGTCGAAGGGCCCGATCCGCAGCGGCAGCAGCAGCGCCCGCTGATCGTCGAACGGGTAGACGAGCAGTCCGACGCCGAGCGGCACGAAGAAGAGGAGCGCGAGCAGCACTCCGCCGCCGATGAGCGCGACGAGGGCACACCAGGCAGCGCCGAGCAAGCGCGCCGAGAGGTCGCGGGGGGCCACGGGATCGGGCAGGTCGAGGCCGAGCAGGCTTCGCGCGGTGGCGATCTCGACGGATCGCACGGGAGGCGCGCAGGCGACGGCGGCGATGACGACGATCGCGAGGAGGCCGAGGGCGACGACGAGGACGACGTTGCTCGGCGAAGGCGCCATCCGGCTCGCCGTCAGCGTGAACGCCCACGCGAGCAGCGTCGGCGGCAGCGCCAACGCCGCCCCGAGGAAGACGTGGGCGGTCTCTCCCCACCCGATGAGGCGACACACGGTCCCAGTCTCGCAGCGCGCTTACCCTTCAGCCCTCCCCTGCGCGGGGGAGGCGCGACGGCCCGTCCGGGGGAGGCGCTCGACCGTCGCGAGGGACGCGGTGCACCTCCTGCGCGCAGCAGGCTGAAGACATGACGACGACGATCCGCGTCCGACCGCCCGCCACCGTGTCCGGCCTGCGCCGCGCCCTGTGCGCCGGAGCGGTCCTCGCGTGCCTGCCCTACCTCCTGCTCAAACTCCACTGGCTGCTCGGCGGGCGACTCGGCCTCCTCGATCCGGCGTTCGGCCACAGCGCGTTCCTGTGGGCGGCGAACGCGGTGACGTTCGCGATGGAGGTCGTCGCGGTCGTGCTCGCGGTGGCGTTCGTCGCGCCGTGGGGGCGGCGGCTGCCCGCGCCGGTCGTCCTCCTGCCGATGTGGGTCGGGACGGGCCTGCTCGGCGGGATTCTCGTGACGGTGCCCTTCCAGCTCGTGGCGGCTCTGCTCGTCGGGGCGCCCCCGTCGTCGCCCGCCTCGCCACAGGCAGGAGGCGTGCCGCCGATCGCGGGCTGGGTCTACGCCGTCGTCTACGCCGGATTCGGAGTGCTCGGGGTGTGCCTCCTCGGCGGATTCGCCCTCTACGCCCGGCAGCGGTGGCTGCGGCCCGACGGCTGGCTGCGCCCGCTGGGTGACTGGTCTCGGCCCAGGTCCGGAGTCGGCGCGGTGCTGGGAGTCGTCGGGATCGTCTTCGGTCTCGTGCTCGTCTGGGTCGGCGTCGCCGGCGACCCGCGCGGCATCGGAGGCGCGCTCGGCGAGGGCGCCGTGGCCATCACGGGAGGGCTGGGACTGGTGGCGTTGGCGTTCCGCCGGCCCCGGCGCCTGTCGGGTGTCGTGCCCACGGCGGTGGCGTGGCTCGGATCCGGCGCCCTCGCGACGTGGGGCCTCTACCAGTTCATCCTCCTCGCCGTCCCCAACGACCTCGCGGGCGATGCACCCGTCGACCCGGCGCGCTTGTTCCTCGAGGTGATCCGGTGCGCCCTCGGCTGCGCCCTCGTCGCCGGCCTGTGGTCCGTCCGACCGCCGTCCACTGACGCGCACTGACGCGCACTGACGCGCACCCCGCGATCGACGGGGCAGCTCGGCGCACGTGATGCTCCGGCTCGGGAACGGTCGGATCCGCACCGGCGAGTCGACGGCCCGCAGCCGTGATACTCCCCCAAGCTGATGCGGGTGCTGCGAGCCGAGGCGGCGGCGATGGCCGAGTTCGCGGCGTTCAGCACCCTGCCCGCCCCGCCCGACCTGCCCGACCCATCGCCCGCGGCGCGTCGCCTGGCACCTCGTCGACGCCGACCGCCGCGAAGACCTCCGGCGCCGGCTGGGCTGCAGCGCCCTGGCGCGCATTGTTGGGGTCGAGCAGTGCAGCAGTGCCGGCGTCAGGCAGTCAGGCTGGGATCACACGACGACGAGATGCTCGGTGGTAGCTCCAGAGACCGTGTCGAGGGCGATGTTCGCGTCGAGAGTCACCAGGGCGCCGGCGCGTGAGACGGCCAGCGCGAGGAGGTAGGTGTCGGTGACCTGCCGGTGCCCCAGCAGGCGGGAGGACAACACTGAGGGATCGCTGAGCGGCAACTCGCAGGCCCAGAAGGCGTGACGCGAGTCGACGGTCGCCTGACTGAGAAGGTCGATCGCGGCGCTCACAGGGAGCGGGTTGGGATAACGCGGCTGGCTGATCACCCGGACGAAACCGTTCTGCGTGATAGCGCACGTGGCCCAGCCCGTGGCCAGCCCCTCGGCAGCCCATGCATGGACGCGTTCGTGGGCGGCGTGGTCAGGGTCCATGAGCGCGATCAGGACGTTCACATCCAGGAGCATCCGCCTCACACGCCCTCCTCATCGCGGATCCGGTCCACCAGGGCGTCGGACACCGGGGTGCCCCGCGCCGGGAGAAGCGGAAATCCGTTGCGATGACCGGCGATGGGGCGTGACGACGTCGTCAAAGACTGTCGGGCTAGCTCCGACAACACCTCACCCACCGTGCGGCCCTCGGCACGGGCTCGCTCCTTGACGACCTCTAGGACGTCGTCATCGATGCTCAGTGTGGTCCGCATGCATGTGATGTTAGTGCATCTGATGCAGGCGCCTCTGTCGTCACGCCGGCCGCCGCGTCGCCTACCGCGTTCATGCTGGGCCCGTGACAGCCCGTGGCTCGGTGCAGCCTTTGCTAGCGCCCCTGGGGAAGAGTCGCCGCCGGATCTACGGGGGCGGTCGGGTTCGAAGGGACGACCCCAGAGCGTGCGACTACGACACCGACAGCCACTGCGACCAGGCCGGATACCAGCCACCACAGCGCAACGGGTACGACCTCGTTCCAGCGGATCACGAACGCGAAGAACAGCGCCGTGACAACGAGGCCGACGGCCGACAGGATCGCGCACCTCGGGGTCTTCTTCGAGTGCCCCGTGAGGTGCGAGCGGGTCGTCGTGCCCGCCTCCCCCACGAGCACGGCGATCAGGGTCCAGCTGAGGATGAGCGTGAGGTCCATGTCAGTCCTCCTTCGGGGCGATGCCGTGCAGGTGAGCGAAGAGGTCGAGGCCGAGGTCGTCGACGGAGGCCGTGGAGTCGGCGGCTACGTAGGCAGCGGTGCCGGTGGGGCGATGGAGCACGAGCATCGTGCTGTACCCGCCGGTGCCGCCGTTGTGCCACATGACCTGGTGCTCGCCGACGGTCGCGTCGGCCCAGCTGATCGGCTCCCGCTGCGAGCTCAGCACGTGCTGGGCGTACCGGGCCATGTCGTGTGAGGTCGAGCGAACGCTGCCCGCGGGCGCGTACCCCTGCGAATCCCACGGCTCGGCGAGGCGCCCGGTGATGGCCCGGCCACGGGGCGCGTCGGTTGGGACGGTGCCGTCCGTCGCCACGTAAGAGGCCTGCATCCCGAGCGGGGTGAGCACCGTCTGCTGCATGAGCTTCGGGAACGGCACCTGTGCAGACCGGGCGAGCAGGTGCCCGAGCAGCGCGTACCCGAGGTTCGAGTATTCGTCCTGCCCCCGGTCTGTCAGCTCCGCGTCGAGGGAGTGCGCGATGACATCGTCGGGGGTGATACCGGCGTAGGGGTCGGAGCCGACGACGGCGCGCACCCATCCCATGATCCCGGTGGGGCCGAGGCGAGGCAGCCCGGAGGTGTGTGTGGCCAGCTCCCGCAAGGTCACGTCGGCCACGGGGCGCCGGAGGCGGGCACGAGGTCGCCCACGGTGGTCGTCAGCGCGAGCGAGCCACCCTCCACAGCGTCGTGCAGAAGCTCGCCGACCATTGTCTTGCCGACCGAACCGATCTCGTGCTCGAGGTGGTCGTCGGCGCCGAGGCCGGCGTAGCGCACCTGGTCGTCCTGGATGACGAAGACGGTGATCCGACCTGCCCCCCGGGGAGCGCGGTCTTTGAGAAAGGCGGCGAGTTCGGCGTCGCCGGTGGATTCGTCGGGTACCGCGACGGGGCGCGGGCCGAGAGTGATCAGAAGGGCGAGAACGATGGCGGCGGACACGGCACCGGCGATCTTCGCGCGGGTCGTGGTCGTGGTCATCAGTGATCCTCTCCACAGGTGATGAGCGTGAGTAGCGGGACGATCCGTCCCGCAGGTATCGCGAGTCGGCCGCCGGGCCCCTTGGTGAGCCAGCCGGCGGCGGTGAGAGCTGCGACGTGGTGGTAGGCGGTGCCGGTCGACGTGACGACGCCGGCCTCCACGAGATCGGCGACCGTTGCCGGACCGTCGAGCAGGCTCCGCAGAATCGCGCCACGCACCGGCTGCGCGACGGCTGCGACGCGTTCGAGCTGTTCATCCCACGGATGCTCGGTGAGCACGGAGGTGGGGCGAGCCCACTGATACCGGGCCACCGCGGCTCCGGTGGTCACGGACCCGGCGAAGGCGACGCCCCCGTCTCCCGGCAGCGACCGTTCCAGGCCTTCGAGGATCCACAAGCTCTGCGAATCGACGGGCTGCGACGTCTCGCCGTCGGCGCTGCGCGCCCCCTCGAGCAGCGCCACTCGGACTTCGAGGGCGGCCAGCCGTTCGGTGACATCCGAACGATTATCCATACTTCCAAAATGACAGAAGAATGGAGGGGCGGCAACTGTCAGCGCAGGAGGTCCTCACGAATCGCGGCCATGGTGACGGCGACCGCGCGCTCGATGTCGTCGTGGTCGATGGCGCGACGGGTGATGAGCAGGCGGTAGTAGAGCGGGGCGCCCAGGGTCTCGAAGATGAGGGCGGTGTCGATCTGAGCAGGTACTTCGCCGCGCGCGCGGGCACGGTCAACGAGGGCTTCGAGCGCCTTGAGGCGAGTCGCCCAGAACGTCGTGAGAACCTCGGTCACCTCGGTGATCGCGGCCGGGGCTGCGCTCAGCGCCGTGAGTGCCGGGCCGTGAATCGGGTGGCTCATGAGCTGCTTGATCGAACCGGCGACTGCTCGCAGGTCGCCTTCCAGCGAGCCGGTGTCGGGGATCGGCACGTCGCTGCTGATCAGCTCACCGGTCACGTCTGCGAGCAGAGCCCCCATCGACGGCCAGCGCCGGTAGAGCGTCGTCCTGTGCACGCCGGCCTCGCTTGCCAACTCCTCCATGCCGAACGTGAGGCCCCGTTCGGCGAGCAGGCGCAGGCACGCCTCCTGCACGGCGGCGCGGGTGCGGGCCGTGCGGCCTCCTGGCCGTCGAGTGGCCTGATCGGTCTGTTCGATGCTCACGATGCCCTCCTCATTGGATCTTAATGCAACGGACTGTTGCATTGACACCTGACTGCCGCTACGTTATCGCTACAACTCGTTGCATTAGAGATGGAGATCGTGATGGACCTGAATCTGGCAGGCAAGACGGCCCTGGTCACCGGCGCGAGCCGCGGCATCGGGCTGGCGGTGGTTCGAGCCCTCATCGCGGAGGGCGTCACGGTCGTGGGCGCCGCGCGTCACGCAACCGATGAGCTGAGTGCCACGGGCGCCACGGTCGTGCCCGTCGACCTGAGCCACCCCACGGGCGGCGCCGACCTCGTCGCCGCTGCGGTGGCCGAAGTCGGCGGCATCGACCTCCTCGTCAACAACGCGGGCGGTGGCGACATGACGCTCAACGGATTCGCCGACCTCTCCGACTCTGAGTGGAGCCGCACCTTCGACCTCAACCTCTTCGCCGCGGTGCGCGTGACGCGCGAAGCGCTGCCGTCGCTGGTCGAGCGGGGCGGGGTCGTGATCAACGTGTCGTCGATCGGGGCGTGGAAGCCCGAGGGGCCGCCGCTCGCGTACAACGTCGCCAAGGCCGCTCTCAAGGCGTTCGGTCGGGGTCTCGCGACCGAGCTGGGGCCGCAGGGTGTGCGAATACTCACCGTGACTCCGGGGCCGACCCGGACCGCGATGTGGAAGCAGATGTCACAGTTCACCGGCGCTCCGCTCGAGGCCGTCGTCGCCGGCATCCCGCAGCAGCTCGGCATGGTCACCGGCCGCATGTCGGAGCCGAACGAAGTCGCCGACCTCATCGCGTTTTTGCTCTCGCCCCGCGCGAGCAACATCACCGGCTCCGATCACCTCATCGATGGGGGCGCGATCCGCTCGGCGTGACCTGGTTCCCCGGTTGCCCGGTTGCCCGCCACTGAAACAGCGCTGTGGCGGCGGCCCTCGCGCTGTGCCCCCGGGCTCTCACCCTCCCGATCCCACGGGTCGGCACGTCGCCCCGTGATGGTGCGGTCTCGGTCGGTCAGCGCGGTCTCGAGGCACGACGACATCATCGAGCGTTTCGGGGTGCGCACGAAGACGGAGGCCGTCGACCTCGCCCTGGTCATCTGGAGGGTGACCCGATGTCCCTCGACGAGGCCCTGGCAATGCGCGGCGCCGGCGCCGTCGGCGCTCTACCGGTCGATGATCAGACCCCTGACGTCGCGTGATCCTGGTCGACAACTCGGCCTGGGTCGGTGCCCCGGTCGATCTGGCCGTCACTGTCCGGATTGACCCTCTTGGTGGCGGGTCGGGAACGGTGCGAGGTCGGCGTCCCACTGCGAGATCGCGTGATGCAGGGCTTCGCGGGGCAGCCGCAGCTCGACGGCGTACTCGTACAGCGGCGACGAGGCGCTCCACGCGGGCCGGCACTCGAGGGACAGGTGCACCCGCAGCGTGACGTCCCTCTCGTCGCGAGCGGCGAGGCTGAACGCGAGGTTGGGCTCGGTGAATCGGAGCAGTCGGTCCTCATCGCCGGTCGGCTCGACGGGGGCGACGTCGTCGCCGCGCACCCGGGCCAGCCACACGCCGAGCTCACGGACTTCGTCGACGACGAGGGAGGGGTCGACGAAGGGCCACGATCGTCCGTCGGCCAGGCGCACCGAGCCCTCGATCCTGAGCCAGTTCGCGTCCCAGTCGTTCAGCGGTGACGCATCGGCGACCGCCTCGGGGAACTGGTAGGCGACAGGCCGCAGCTCCACCACGGCCCCGTCGACGGACTCCAACTTCACGGTGGCTCCTCCGGTCGGTGCTGCGTCACGGCCGCTGGTTCATGAGGCTGCCAGAGTAGGGACGTGGCAGACATCGAGCTGACGATGGACGAGCTGCGGGCGGTGGCGGCGTATGCGGTGGCGTGCGCCGAGCCGACGCTCGCGCTCTTCGAGGCGGAGCATCCCGACGACGTCAGGCCGCGTGAGGCGATCGAGGCGGGGTGGGCGTTCGCGGCCGGGGCCGCGCGCTCGCGGCGGCAGCGCACCGCGGCGGTGGAGGCGGGTCGCGCGGCGACGGAGACCGGCCACCAGGTGGCCGCACACGCAGCGAGGGCTGCAGCTGCCGCTTCGGCCGCGGCCTACCTGCACCCGCTGGCGAAGGCCTCCCAGGTCGGGCACATCCTCGGCGCAGCCGCGCACGCCGCTCGAGCGGCCGAACTGTCCCGAGGTGATGACCCGGTCGTCG
>JAVTVZ010000014.1:0-18405 GCA_032229625.1 Dermatophilaceae bacterium
TCGTCGGGCCCGCGCGTCGTCGGGCCCGCGCTTCGTCGGGCCCGCGCTCGCGGCGACGTCGCGCGCGGTCCGTCGGGGTGACGGGCTTGCGTGCGGCGAGCGCACGCCGATAGGGCGACGACGGCGGGAGGAGGACGATGCCGCAGTACGTGCCCGCGGCGCCGGGCAACGCCGACGACGTGGCGCGTCCGGTGGCGTCGGTGCGCGCCCTCCTGCCGTTGTGCCTGGCGTTGCTCGCGCTCGCCACCTGGTATGGGCTGACCGAGCTCGAACCCACGGGGATGGCCCGGATCTGGGCCGTCTGCGGGGCGGTCCTGACGTCACTGGCGATCGTGTGGCGGCCGGAGCGTCCCGGCGGTGGCCGGGCCGTCGCCGCGGTGGCCGCCGCGTGCCTGCCGGCCGTCGTCGTCGGCGGCGTGGCCGCCGGTCGACCGCTCGGCGAGCTCGTGTGGCTGGGCCTGGTCAACGTCGCGACGATGTGGATCGTCGCCGTGGTCTACATGTGGGACGGCGTCGCCGACCTCTGGGACGGCCGGGGACGCCCGGAGCGCCTCGCCCGGCGAGGAGGGCCGCCCGCAGCGGACCCGCCGCCGGTGCGGCCGCCGCGATCGTGGATCCCGCGGACCGCGCCGGAGGCCGTGTGGCTCATGGTGGCTCTCGGTGTCGGTGTGCCGATCGGTGTGGGCCTGGGCGGCTTCCCCGGGCTGCCCCTGGGACTGACCGACGCACACGCCCTCAGCTGGGGGCTGGCGCGGCACTACGCGGTGCTCGCCGTCGCCGCCAACTGCGCGCTGCCGCTCTTCTTCCGCCTGCCGCGGGTCGACCACGAGCGCTCGACCCGGCGGTGGCTGCCGGTGTGGCTGCTCGTCACCGCCGTCTGCCTGCTGCTGCCCTACCACCTCACGCAGACGCCGCTGAGCTGGCTCTTCGTCGTGCCGGCCGTCATGGCCGGTCTCGTCATGCCGGTGCGGGGCGCGGCATGCGCCGGGCTGGTCGTCGCCCTGCTGTCGGCGTCGGTGCCGTATCCGGCGTATCCGGCCGACCTGCCGCTGGCCCGGGTCGTGCCGCCGCAGGCGCTCGTGGATCTGCTGCTCGCCTTCGTCAGCCACGTCGCGCTGCTCGTCGCCGTCTTTCGCCGACAGGCGCAGGCCCTCACCGGTCGCCTCGCGGCACAGGCGGGCGCCGAGGCAGCGACCGCCGACATGCTCGCCTCGGTGCTCGCGACGATGTCCGACGGGATGTGCCTGACCGACCGCGCCGGTCGGATCGCCATGTCCAACGAGGCGCTGACGAGCGCGCTGAGGGCACCGCTGCCCGACCTCGTCACCCCGGCGTGGCTGCGCGGCCTGGACCTGCGGGTCGTCGATGCCCAGGCCCAGGACGTGCGGCGGGTGCTCGACGACGAGCGCACCCGCCGCTTCCTGCGCCCGCGCGGCGGACAGGTGGTCGACGTCGCGCTGCACGTCGGCGCCGACGCCGCCGGCCGCCGGTACGACGTCTCGAGCCGCGCGGTGCATCTGGCCGGGGAGCGGCTCACCCTCGTGCTCATCAAGGACGTCACCCGCGAGACCGTCCGCCGCCACGAGCTGGAGGCCTTCGCCGGCACGGTCGCGCACGACCTCAAGGGGCCCCTCACGGCGCTGACCGGGTGGATGGACGCGGCCGACGAGGAGCTGCGGGCCGGGGACGTGGACTCCGGGCGGATGGCGCTGCGGCGCGCCCGTGACGCCTCGGCGCGGATGCGGGAACTCATCGCCGACTATCTCGCGCAGGCCGTCAGCGCGGGCGGGGAGCTGACGCTGACGCAGGTGGCGCTGCTCGACGTCGTCCGGGAGGTCGCGGACGTCTACCGGGTCCGCGCCGGGGACGCCGCCGGCGCCCCCACCTTCGACCTCGACGTGCCGCACGTCCTGCACGCCGACGCCGCCCTGACCCGCCAACTCGTCGCCAACCTCATCGGCAACGGCGTGAAATACGCCCGGCCCGGCGAGGCCGCCTACATCGCCGTCCACAGCCTCGACGACGCGCCCGGCTGGGCGCAGGTGCGAGTCGCCGACAAGGGCCGCGGCCTGCAGCCCGGCGACGAGGAGCGGATCTTCGAGGGCTTCACCCGGTCGGCCAAGGACGCCGACGCCGTCGCCGGCATCGGGCTGGGGCTGGCGCTCTGCCAGGCGATCGTGGCCCGGCACGGCGGGTGGATCCGGGCCGAGAGCAACGAATGGGGCGGGGCGACCTTCCGCTTCACCCTGCCGACCGTGCCGACCCTGCCGCAGGCGCCGTGAGCGCCGGGACGGACCGCCGGTCGCGTGCGACGCCACGGTCGCACGCGTCGCCACGGTCGCACGCGTCGCCACGGTCGCGAGCGTGGCACCGGTCGCGGGGGTCATGCCGAGCGGTGGTGGTCGGTGTGCTGCTCGTCACCGCCGCGATCGTCGCGACGATCGCCGCCGACGGGGGACCGACCGGCCTCTGGGCCGTGCCCCCGGCCGTCCTGGCCGCCCTCGCCACCGCGTGGCCTGCGCGCACGACCGCCGGCACGCCGACCGCGTCGATCACGTCGGCCGCGTCGATCACGTCGGCCGCCTCGATCACGCCGAGCGCGCCGCCCGCGTGGGCCGCGCCGGCCGCGTGGAGCGCACCGACTGCTCCGACTGCGCCGACCGGTCCGACCGCGCCGGCCTCGCCCGCCGCTCGGGCCGCCTCCGCCACGCCGACCGCGTCGACGATGGCCCCCCTGATGGCGACGGTCGTCGGGCTCGTCGTGCTCTTTCCGCTCGTCGGGTGGCTCCTGGGGCCCGTCACCGGCAGCGACCCGCTGGAGCTGTGGTGGATCGGCGTCGTCAACGTCGCCGTCGACCTCGTGCTGCTCCTCGCCTACGGGCGGTGGGGGGCGGGCCGCTGGTGGTTCCCCGACCGGGTCCGCGGGGTCTTCGGCTTCGCCGGCGGGTCGATCTGCGCGGCCGCGGTCGTCGTGCTGCTCGGCGGCGTCCCCGGCGGCGGTCTCGGCGGCAGCGGCGTGCTGTCGCGCGACCTCGCGTGGGCCACCCACCACGCCCTCAACCTGCTGCTCGGCGGCTTCGTCGCCTTCGCCGTGTGGCACAGTCCCCGGCCCAGCGCGGCCCACCTGCGATACCGGGGTGGGCTGCCGCTGCTCGCGCTCGTCGGGGCCGCGTGCGTCGTCGTGCCCTCGTCGGCGCCGGAGCTGCCGCTCGCGTGGCTGCTGTGCCTGCCCGGCGTGTGGATCGGGATGACGCTGCCGGTGCGACCCGCGGCCCTGGCGACGGTCGCCTTCACGTGCCTGCATCCGCTGCTGGCCCGCACCCAGCTCGCCCGCGCGGGCGACACGCAGCTGGCGACCCAGGCGACGCTGCTGGAGGGCGTCGTCATCCTGACCGTCATCCTGACGATGCTCATCGTCGTGCTCCGCGAGAAGTCGGCCCGTCTGACCGGCGAGGTGCGGGCGGTCTACGAGCAGGAGCGCGCGCACAGCGCCCTGCTCGGCGCCGTCGTCGGGGCGATGACCGACGGCGTGCTCATCACCGCCGACGACGGCGAGGTCGTCGTCTCCAACCCCGCCGCCCGCCGGCTGCTCGGGCGGCCCGAGCCGGCTCGCGCGCGCGGCGGGTGGGTCACCGCCTACGGGTTGCGCGCTCAGGACGGCACGCCGCTGTCGGCCGAGCAGGTCGCGACGCTGCGCGAGCCGCCCCGAGAGCGCTTCGCGCACGTCGTCGCGCGGCTCGAGCAGGTCGCGACGCTGCGCGAGCCGCCCCGAGAGCGCTTCGCGCACGTCGTCGCGCGCCCGCGAGGCGCGCACGACGAGCGGGTCGTGCAGCTGGCGGTGCGCCGTCTCGTGCGTCAGGGGCGACCGCTCGTGCTCGTGCTCGTCGCCGATGCGACGTCGGACCTGGCGCGGCGCCACGAGCTGGAGGCCTTCGCCGGGTCGGTCGCCCGCGAGATGCGCGCGCCCCTGGCCGACCTCGAGGCGCGGCTCGGCGCCGCCGACGCGCAGGCGGGCGCTACCGACGGGCAGTCGGGCGCTACCGACGGGCAGGCGCCGCCGGCGGCGTTGACGCAGGCCCGGGTGCAGGGTCGGCGGATGCGCCGGATCATCGACGACTATCTCGCCTATACCGTCGCGCGGCAGGGGGTGCTGCGGGTCGCGCGCGTGTCCGTCGCCGACCTCGTCGCCGCCGCCCTCGCCGAGGCGGCAGGAGCCGTGACGGCCCCGGACGCAGGGGAGACCGCAGACGCGGCCGAGGCGAGCGGAACGGCCCCCAGCGGCGGTCGCGACGGGCGGCCCGAGACGGTCGCGGGGGTGCGGGTCGACGTCGACGTGCCGCCCGAGCTCGCGATGCGCGTCGACCGCGCCCTCGCGCTCACGCTGGTCTGCGGGGTGCTCGCCGACGCCGTGTCGGGATCGGCCCAGGTCGACGGCTCACCGGTGCGCGTCACCGCCGCGACCGAGCCCGGGTGGGTCACGCTGCGGGTCAGCGGCCCCGCGCCGGCCGGCGCGCCCGAGGAGCCCGCGCCGGCCGGCGCGCCCGAGGAGCCTGCGGCGGCGCGAGCGTCGGAGGAGTCGGCCGGGGCCGCGGACGGCCCGGCGCCGGCGGCGGCGCTGTGGGCGCAGATCGTCGCGCGCCACGGCGGCTCGATCGTCACCGGGTCGGCCGCGGCACCCGGCCCCGATGCGACGGGCGCGACGGGCTCGATGGGCCCGATGGGCCTGACGGGCACGGTCCTCACGACGGCCACGATCGTCACGACGCAGATCACCCTGCCCGGCGACGAGACGGTCGAAGCCTGAGGCAGGACGTCGGCGCGAGGCCCGGCGGGCACCGGCGGGCGCTGGCGGGTCTCGTGCGGGCGGCGAACGCACGGTCCGCGGCGGCGCGGTGGCGGCGGGCCACCGTGGCCCGACGGCGCACAGCCACCGGACAGGGTGCTGCGACATACTGGCCGCCATGAGCGTGAACCTCGGTATGCCGTCCGCCCCGCCCCCCTCGATCACGCAGGTCAGCCCGCGGCGGGTCTCGCGCAAGATCAGGGTCGGCAAGGTCGAGGTCGGCGGCGACGCACCGGTGTCCGTGCAGTCGATGACGACGACCCCGACGACGGATATCAACGCCACCCTCCAGCAGATCGCCGAGCTCACCGCCTCGGGCTGCGACATCGTGCGGGTCGCGTGCCCGAGCCAGGACGACGCCGAGGCGCTCCCGGCGATCGCGCGCAAGAGCCAGATCCCGGTCATCGCCGACATCCACTTCCAGCCCAAGTACGTCTACGCCGCGATCGACGCCGGCTGCGCGGCGGTGCGGGTCAACCCGGGCAACATCCGCCAGTTCGACGACCAGGTCAAGCAGATCGCCGCGGCCGCCAAGGACGCCGGCGTGAGCATCCGGATCGGTGTCAACGCGGGCTCGCTCGACAAGCGGATCTACGAGAAGTACGGCAAGCCGACCGCCGAGGCCCTCGTCGAGTCGGCCGTCTGGGAGGCGAGCCTCTTCGAGGAGCACGACTTCCACGACTTCAAGATCAGCGTCAAGCACAACGACCCGGTCGTCATGATCCGGGCCTACGAGATGCTCGCGGAGCGCGGTGACTGGCCGCTGCACCTCGGGGTCACCGAGGCCGGCCCGGCCTTCCAGGGCACGATCAAGTCCTCCGTCGCGTTCGGCGCGCTGCTCTCGCGGGGCATCGGCGACACGATCCGCGTCTCGCTGAGCGCCCCGCCGGTCGAGGAGGTCAAGGTCGGCAACCAGATCCTGCAGTCCCTGGGCCTGAAGCCCCGCAAGCTCGAGATCGTCTCCTGCCCCTCGTGCGGGCGCGCGCAGGTCGACGTCTACACCCTCGCCGAGCAGGTGACCGCCGGGCTCGAGGGCATGACCGTGCCGCTGCGCGTGGCCGTCATGGGCTGCGTCGTCAACGGCCCCGGCGAGGCCCGCGAGGCCGATCTGGGCGTCGCCTCCGGCAACGGCAAGGGCCAGATCTTCGTCAAGGGCAAGGTCATCAAGACCGTCCCGGAGAGCCAGATCGTCGAGACCCTCATCGAGGAGGCCATGCGCATCGCCGAAGAGATGGGCGAGCCGATCGACGAGGACGCCGCAGCTGCGCCCACCGTCACCGTCGGCTGAGCACGGCGCGTCGGGCCGTCCTGCCCATGTGTGCGGCCGCAGGCCCCTGCGGCAGGCACACTAGGCCCATGCTGCGGGCGACACGGGAGGTCAGAGCGCTGCGGCCGCACGAGCGGTCGCAGGCCATGGCGCTGTGCGACCGCGACCCGGTCGCCTATGTCTACGTCGCCGCGCGCCTGGCCGAGACCGACCTGCACCGGCCGCGCGGGCCGCTCCTGGCCTACGTGCCGGACGGGCGGCTCGAGGCGCTGTGCTGGCAGTCGGCCAACCTCGTGCCCGTCGAGTGCGACAGTGCCGCGGCGGCGGCCTTCGCGGCCAAGGTGCGCCGCCAGCAGTCGCAGTTCTCCTCGATCTTCGGGATGGACAGCCAGGTCGAGGCCCTGTGGACCCAGCTGCGGTTGTGGTGGCGCGAGCCGCTGGACATCCGCGCCGACCAGCCGCTGCTCGCGATCGACGCCGACGACCCGCTGCTCGTGGCGCCCGACCCGCGGGTGGTGCCCGTGCGTGCCGACGAGCTCGACCTCATCGTGCCGGCGGCCGCGGCGATGTTCACCGAGGAGATCGGCTACGCGCCGTTCTCCGACGGCGCGAGCCGGCGCGCCTACGAGCAGGCCACCCGCGCGATCGTGCAACGCGGCCACGCGTTGGCGATCATCGAGGACGGCCGCGTCGTCTTCAAGGCCGAGGTCGGCTCCGTGGGCCTGGGCACGTGTCAGGTGCAGGGCGTGTGGGTCGCGCCGCACCTGCGGGGCCGCGGGATCTCACCGGCCGCGATGGCGGCGGTCGTCGCCTACGCCCGCGAGCACGTCGCCGACCAGGTGACGCTCTATGTCAACGCCTACAACACCGCCGCGCTCTCGACCTACGCGCGGGTCGGCTTCACCCAGCGCGCGACGTTCTCCACGATCCTGCTGTAGGCCGCCTCGTGGGTCGTGCGGTGCCGTCGCTTGGGCGGCCCGGGTCGGCAGGGGACCGGCAGCGGGCCGGCAGTGGGTCGGCAGTCGGTCGGCAGTCGGTCGGCAAGGCTCCGGCGGCGGACGGGCAGGGTCGGCACCGGCGGCCACCTGCGCGGACCGTGCGCTGCCGGCCGATACCCTGGCCGGTGACGTCCACACCCTGACGCGACCGCGGTCCGCGCAGGGGTCCGTGGCCGCGGAGGTGCCGGCGCGTCCGGCGGCCCGGCGGCGCGGCCCCGGCGGCCGGACCCGGCGCCCGTCGCCCTTGCCGAAGGAGCCCCGCGTGTCGGTGACCCGCATGTCCACCTTGTTCCTGCGCACCCTGCGAGAGGACCCGGCCGACGCGGAGCTGCCCGGTCACAAGCTGCTCGTGCGCGCCGGCTACATCCGCCGCGCCGCGCCGGGCATCTACAGCTGGTTGCCGCTGGGCCTGCGGGTCCTGGGCAAGGTCGAGGCGATCGTGCGCGAGGAGATGGACGCGATGGGCGCGCAGGAGGTGCGCTTCCCCGCGCTGCTGCCGCGGGAGCCCTACGAGGCGACGAACCGCTGGACCGACTACGGCGACAACCTCTTCCGGCTGCAGGACCGGCGCGGCAACGACATGCTGCTCGGGCCGACGCACGAGGAGATGTTCACCCTGACGGTCAAGGACCTCTACAACTCCTACAAGGACCTGCCGCTCGCGCTCTACCAGATCCAGATCAAGTATCGCGACGAGGCGCGGCCTCGCGCGGGGCTGCTGCGCGGGCGCGAGTTCATCATGAAGGACTCCTACAGCTTCGACGTCGACGACGCCGGGCTGGAGGCCTCCTACCAGCGGCATCGTGACGCCTACATCAAGGTCTTCGACCGGCTCGGCTTCGACTACGTCATCGTCAAGGCGACGTCGGGGGCGATGGGCGGGTCCGCGAGCGAGGAGTTCCTCGCGCTCTCACCCCACGGCGAGGACACGTTCGTGCGCTGCGACGAGAGCGGGTATGCCGCCAACGTCGAGGCCGTCGAGCTGCCGCAGGCCCCGGACGTCGACGCCGAGACGGTCGCGGCGACCCCCGCGGCGGTCGACCTCGACACCCCCGACACCCCGACGATCGAGACCCTCGTCGCGGTGATGAACGAGCGCCACCCCCGCGCCGACGGCCGCGCCTGGACCGCCGGGGACACGCTCAAGAACGTCGTCGTCATGCTCGAGCAGCCCGACGGCACCCGCCGCCCCCTCGTCGTCGGGCTGCCCGGCGACCGGCAGGTCGACCTCAAGCGCCTCGAGGCGCAGGTCGCGCCGGCGGAGGTCCGGGACTTCACCGAGACCGACTTCGCGGCCTACCCCGCGCTCGTCAAGGGCTACATCGGACCCGTCGTCATGGGCCCCAACTCCGGCCTCGACCCCCAGGACCCGCAGTATCTGCGCTTCGTGATCGACCCGACGATCGCGCGGGGCTCGGCCTGGGTGACCGGCTCGAACAAGCCCGGCGTGCACGTCGCCTACCTGACCTACGGGCGGGACTTCGAGGCCGACGGGCTCATCCACGCCGCCGAGGTGCGCGACGGCGACCCCAGCCCCGACGGCGCCGGGCCGCTGCGGGCCGCGCGTGGCATCGAGATGGGCCACATCTTCCAGCTCGGGCGCAAGTATGCCGACGCGCTCGGCCTCAAGGTGCTCGACGAGCACGGCAAGCTCGTCACGGTGACGATGGGCTCCTACGGCATCGGGGTGAGCCGCGCGGTCGCGGCGCTGGCCGAGGGCAGCCACGACGAGGCGGGGCTCGTGTGGCCGCGGCACGTCGCGCCTTTCGACGTGCACGTCATGGCGACCGGCAAGGACGAGGCGGTCTTCAGCGCCGCCGCCGACCTCGCGCAGCAGCTCACCGCCGGCGGACTCGACGTGCTCTACGACGACCGGCCCAAGGTGAGCCCGGGCGTGAAGTTCAAGGACGCCGAGATCATCGGCGTCCCGACGATCGTCGTCGTCGGGCGCGGCCTGGCCGACGGCACCGTCGAGATCAAGGACCGCGCCTCCGGGGAGCGCCGCCAGGTGCCGGTCGCCGACGCGGTTGCGGAGGTGACCCGCGAGGTCCGCGGGCAGGAGTGAGTGTCGCGCACCTGCTGACCGCGCCGGCGCCGCTCGCGGCGTTCGCGCCGGCGGCCGTCCAGGGCGACCTGGGCCTGGATGCCACGACGATCGCGCTGCTCACCCTCGCGGGGCTGGTCGCGGGATGGGTCGACGCGGTCGTCGGCGGGGGAGGGCTCGTGCAGCTGCCCGCCCTCGTCCTCGGCATCCCCGGCGCGGCGCCCGTGCAGCTCCTGGCGACGAACAAGATCGCCTCGATCTGCGGCACGACGATGAGCTCGGCGACCTACCTGCGCCGCATCCGGCCGGACGTGCGCACGGCCGTGCCGCTGGCGGTCGCGGCGTTCATCGGGTCGGCCGTCGGCGCCTACCTCGCGCGGTTCATCACCAAGGAGGTCTTCACCCCGGTCATCCTGCTCGCGCTCGTGCTCGTCGGGGCCTACACGCTCTTCCGGCCGTCGCTGGGCAGCGCGACCGTGCTGCGCTTCCAGGGCCGGGCGCACTACGGGGTCGCCGTCGGCATCGGTCTGACGGTCGGGCTCTACGACGGGGTGCTCGGCCCGGGCACCGGCTCGTTCTTCGTCTTCGCGCTCGTCGGGCTGTCCGGCTATGCCTTCCTGCAGGCCAGCGCGAAGGCCAAGATCGCCAACGTCGCGACCAACCTCGCCGCCCTCGTGGTCTTCATCCCTCAGGGGGCGGTGATCTGGCACGTCGGGCTGCTCATGGGCGCCGCGAACATCCTCGGCGGCTACCTCGGCGCGCGCACCGCCGTCGCCCGCGGGCAGGGCTTCGTGCGGGCCGTCTTCGTGCTCGTCGTCGGGGCCTTCATCATCAAGCTGAGCTACGACCTGTCCGTGCAGCTGACGACGTAGCGGCTCGGGACGGGCGCCCGTGACGCGCGAGCGGTCACCGGCCGCGCAGGGTGGCCTCGATGCGCCCGGCGGCGCGCAGCGTCGCGGCGATCGCGGCGGAGCCCTCGCTCAGGTCGATGCGCTGGGTGGGGCCGGCGATCGTCACGGCGCCCAGCAGGGTGCCGCCGGCGTCGTAGATCCCCGCGGCGACGCCCGTCAGCCCCTCCTCCTCCTCGTCGGAGGCGATCGCACACTGCTGTGTGCGGACGGTCTCGAGCTCGCGGCGCAGCGTCGGCAGGTCGGTGATCGTCGCCGGGGTGTAGCGCCGCAGCGGCTCGCGCAGCGTGGCCCGTAGTTGCGCCTCGTCCATCGTCGCGAGCAGCAGCTTGCCGGTCGCGCTGCAGTGCAGCGGGAAGCGCTGCCCCACCCACGAGCCCGGCCGCAGCTGGTGCGGCGCGTCGAGCTGCTCGATAAGGTCGAGGCCGCCGTCAGGGGCGACGACGCTGAGCGTCACGGTCTCGCGGACGTCCTCGACGAGCCCGGCCAGGACCTGCCGCGCGACCTCGATGAGCATCGCCTCGGTGTCGCCGCCGCGCGCGAGCCGATAGAGCTCGGGCCCCAGCAGGACCCGCTCGTCGCCCGGGTTGCGCAGCACGAAGCCCTCGTGCTCGAGGGTCTGGATGAGCCGCAGCGCAGTCGGCCGGGGCAGTCCGCTCGCGCGGGCCAGGGAGGAGACGCTCGCGTTGTGGTCGTCCGCCGCGGCGCGCAGCAGCGCGATCGCCTTGAGGACCGACTGGTTGAGCTTGATCCCTCCACCGGCGGTCGACATGCCGTCACGATACCCAGCGGTGCTGCGCGGTGGTCTGCCCGGCCGCACGGGCGCGGCCGTCCTCACGCGCTCGTCTGCTCGGCGAGATAGGCCCGGGTGCGGTGGACATACCAGCTGACGAACGCCTCGACGTCGCCCTCGACCTGCGAATACGGCCCGGGGAGGTAGCCGGGGTCGGCGACGCCGCGCTGGGTGCGGGCGACGAAGGCGCTGTCCTGGGCGTTCGTCGCGTTCCACACGTGCGTGAGGGACTCGACGTCGTAGTCACGCCCCTCCTCGGCGTCGGGGTGCACGAGCCAGATCGTGCGTAGCTGCGTGGTCGTCGGCGTCAACGGCAGGACGGAGAAGACGACGGCGTGGTCGGAGAGCATGTGGAACCACGAGTTCGGCTGCAGGTGCAGGTGCAGGTCGCCGAAGGCCGGGTCGGCGATCGACCCCAAGAGCCGGTGGCACACACCCTGACCGCCCGCGCTGTAGGAGCGTCCGGCGCCGTCGAGCGGGGCGTGGCTGATCATGAATCCGGTGGGCCGCTCGTCGAGCTCGCGCAGGCCCCGCAGGGGGATGCCCTGGCGGGTGCAGGCCGCCGCGAGGTCGGCGGTCGCCTGCTCGAAGCGCTCCCAGACGCGGCGCAACCGCGGCGGCACGTCGTCCTTGGTGTAGCCGTGCAGCGGGAAATACGCGGTGAGCAGCTCGGGGTGACCGTCGCAGTGATAGCACTCGCGGTTGTTCTCCATGACGAGCTTCCAGTTGCCCGTCTCCAGGATGTCGACCCGGTGGGCGAGCTTCGCGCGGCCCATGTCATAGGGCGCGAGATAGGGCCGCACGCGGTCCATGACCTCCTCGAAGTCGGCCGGCGGCTCGTCGGCCAGGCACAGGAAGATCAGCCCCTCGACGACCCGCACGTGCACCGGGCGCAACGAGAAGCGGGAGCGGTCGAAGTCGGCCGCCTGGTTGTCGGCGTGCCGCAGGGAACCGTCGACGCCGTAGGTCCAGTGGTGGTACGGGCACACGAGGTTGCCGACGCTGCCGCACGGGTCGTCGAGCAGTCGGGAGCCGCGGTGCCGGCACACGTTGTGGAAGGCACGGACGCCCTCGTCGTCGTCGCGCACGACGATGACCGAGTAGCGCCCGATGTCGATCGTCACGTAGTCGCCCGGCTCCGGCAGCTCGGCCTCGGTGGCCACGAAGAGCCAGTGCGCCTCGAAGATCGCCCGCATGTCGAGGTCGAAGACCTCCTGGCTCGTGTAGAACGGCGCCTCGAGGCTGTGGCCGTCGGCGTAGCGATCGACCAGCGTGCGCAGGTCGTCCGCCGCAGGGGCGGTGGTGCGGGTCAGCTGGACGGTCATCCCGGGCTCCTGCCTGTTCATTCTGGTCACTCTGGCCTGGTCACTCTTGCCTGTTCACTGAGTGGTCACTGCTGACCACTCCGTCAGGAATAGCAGCCGTCGCGCGGCGGAGTCAAGAGTCGTTCACCCAGGGTTGCCAGCGACGGTCTCGGCGTCCTACGCTCGCCGGACACAGAAATGATCACCCCTGACCACTAGGTGACCGCCCGTCCGCGGCGACGTCGTCGCAGAGTGGCAGGGGTCCCGCGCAGCCAGGGAGAGGACGACCGATGTCGATACCGATGTCGATGCCGATGAACGGGGTCGCCTCGCCGGCGGCCCGCGCGAGCGCGGCCAACCTGTGGGACGCCCAGCAGCTGCTGCGCAACCACCTCGACGGCGCACCCTCGTGGGGCGACGTCGACGGCACGACCCTGGTCTGCCGGCAGGTGCGGGCTATCACCCACGACGTCGCGACGTTCCTCTTCGAGCCGGTGACCCCGGCGCTCTTCCGGCACGACGCGGGGCAGTTCGTCACCCTCTACCTGCAGATCGACGGGGTGTCGGTGAGCCGCTGCTACACGATCTCCTCGCCGCCGACCCGGCCGCACCTGCTGTCGATCACCGTGAAGCGTCAGCCCGGGGGGCTGGTGTCGAACTGGTTGCACGACACGGTCGTGCCCGGTGTGCGGATCAGCGCGGACGGGCCCTTCGGGTCGTTCACGCTGCCGACCGGCCGCCCCGGCCGCTACCTCTTCCTGTCCGGCGGCAGCGGCATCACGCCGCTGATGTCGATGACCCGCACGCTGTACGACCTGGGCTGCGACGACGACGTGATCTTCCTGCACAGCGCGCGGACGCCGTCGGACATCGTCTTCCGCCGCGAGCTCGACGCGATCGCCGCGACCGCACCGAACATCCGTGTCTTCCACGTCTGCGAGCGCGACTCGCCGATGGAGCCGTGGGGTGGCCTGACCGGGCTCCTGTCCGTCGACATGCTCCGGCTGCTGGTCCCCGACCTGGCGCAGCGGCTCGTCTATTGCTGCGGCCCGGCGCACTACATGGCCGCGGCGCAGGGCATCCTCGGGCGTCTGGGCTTCGACCTGCGCAACTACTACCAGGAGTCCTTCTCCTTCGAGGACCTCTCGGTCAAGGACTTCGCGGGTCGCGAAGGCACCGGCCGCGACTCCGACGGTGGATCGGGGGGCGGGTCGGCGGGGGAGGGCGACGCCCAGGACAGCGTGCCGGCGCTGGGGTCGGCGACGACCTACACGGTCGAATTCGCCCGCAGCGGGCAGACCTTCCCGTGCCGGGCCGACGAGTTCGTGCTCGACGCCGCCTACGCCGCGGGGCTGGCGCCGGCGTCATCCTGCGGTCAGGGCATGTGTGGCACGTGCAAGTCGACGATGCTCGCCGGCACCGTCGACATGCAGCACAACGGCGGGATCCGCCCGCGCGAGATCGCCGCCAACAAGGTGCTCATCTGCTGCTCGACGCCGACGAGCGACCTGACGATCGACGCGTGAGCGCCGCCGCCGAGGCGCTGACGCAGAGGCACCCGCTCCGCGTCAGCGCTGCCTCAGCGCTGCGTCGAGCGCTGCCTCAGCGCTGTGTCAGCCAGTAGACGCCGTAGGGCGGGATCCACACGTGGCCGTCGCCGCCGCGGTGCACGGGCTCGCCGGTGATCTGCTCGACGCCGTCGGCGAGGCCGTGCTCGTGCAGGCGCCACCAGGGCCAGCTGCGCCACTCGCTCGTCACGTTGTAGAGCCCGACGAAGGTGCCGATCGGGTGCTCGCGGATCGTGACGAGCACGCCGGGGTCGTCGACGGGGCCGACGCGCGTGGGGACGCTCGCGTGCAGGTAGGGCAGCCGCTTGCGGACGGCGATGAGCTCGGCGAGGTCGGTGAACGCGCGCCCCGCGACCGTGTCGGTGTCGTGTCGCTGCGCGATCCGACTCTCCGAGAGCCGCGGCCGGTGGGCCCACCGGTTGTCGTCCTGATGGCCCTCCTCGCCGGCCCAGTCCGGGTCGTTCGTCGTCGCGAGCTCATCCCCGCTCCAGATGACGGGCAGGCCGCCCCAGCCGAGGATGAGCGCGTGCGCGAGCCGCAGCCGCGCCAGCGGGATCGCCGCCTGCTGCGCGCTCTGCCCGTCGCGCACCCCGAGCAGGCTCGCCGCGGTGCCGCTGATGCGGCGGTCCCTGGTCTGCGGATTTTCCTGGAAGACCAGGCCGTCCGCGTCCGACATGGGGAAGTCGCCGCTATACCAGTCCGAGAGGAAGACGCGGTGGTCGAAGCCCGACAGCCCGATCGCGGCCGCGTCCTCGTCGCTGATCGCCCACCCGATGTCGTCGTGGCAGCGGGCGTAGGTGATCCACGTCGCCGTCGCGGGCGCGGGCGGCAGCTGGCTGAGGGCGTAGCTGCCGAGCGTCACGTTCTTCGTCGCGAGCATCGACCAGATCTGCACCATGAGGCTGTTGTGGTAGGCCAGATCGCTGACCTTGCCGGTGAAGCGGCTCGTGCCCAGATACTGCACGAGCTCGCTCGGCGCGACGATCGCCTCGGCCTTGAACGCCAGAGCCGGGCACGCCAGGCGCGCGAGCGCCCGCAACACCTGGGTGATCGAGTGCACCTCGGGCTGGCCCTGGCAGTTGGTGCCCATCCGCTTCCACATGAAGGCGATCGCGTCGAGGCGCAGCACCTCGACCCCGGCGTTCGCCAGATACAGGATGATGTCGGCGTATTCGAGGAGCACGTGCGGGTTGGACCAGTTGACGTCCCACTGGAATTCGTTGAACGTCGTCCACACCCAGCCGTCGAGCTCGTCGTCGTGGCTGAACGACCCGGGCGCGAAGTCGGGGAAGACCTCCGGCAGCGTCCGCTCGTACTGATCGGGCATCGTGCGGTCGGGGTAGATGTAGAAGTAGTCGCGGTAGCGCTGCTCGCCGGCGCGGGCCCGGCGCGCCCACTCGTGCTCGGCGGCGACGTGATTGAGCACGAGGTCCATGACCAGGCTGATCCCGCGCGGGCGCAGCGTCGCCGTCAGCTCCCGCAGATCCTCCATCGACCCCAGGTCGGCCCGGACCGTGCGATAGTCGGCGACCGCGTAGCCACCGTCGCTGTCGCCCTCGCGCGGCGTGAGCAGCGGCATGAGGTGCAGGTAGGTGACCCCCAGCTCGCCGAGGTAGTCGAGCCGATCGGCGATGCCCGCCAGGTCACCGGCGAACCGCTCGGTGTAGCCGGCGTAGCCGACCATCTCGGGGGACTGCAGCCAGTCGGGCTGCAACTGGTGACGCAGGTCCTGGCGGCGCAGGGCCGGGTCCCGCTCGACGTAGGCCGTGGCCGCGTGCTCGACCAGCGTCAGCGCGGTCTCCTGCGCCTGCGCCGTCGGATACAGGTCGGTGAGCCCGCTCGCGACATCCGGCCACCAGCGCTCCAGACGGAGTCGGAAGATCTCGGCGGTCTCGTCGGGCAGCGGGGCCAGGATGGCGTCCGCAGCAGCGCGGACGCTCGCAGGGGGGCGTGGCATGGCGCTCATCTTTCTACAGCCGCCCGGGTCGGTGGGCGCCGCGGGTGGCACGAGTCAGGTGGGCCATCGCCGCGCCGGAGCGCAGGTCGCAGCGCAGCGCGCCCGCCGCACGCAGCGGGCGTCGACGAGAGGCCGGTGACACCCGCCGGAAACGACGCGGCAACCGCCCGGTGCGGCGCCAGGAGGAGGGTGGGCCTGCGGCCGCACACAATGCCGTGGCGTGTCGTCGCGCGGCACCCCCGGCAGCCCCTAGGGTGTCCGTCGTCGTCTCGGGACCCCGGCAGCAGCCGGCCGGCTCTGCGAGGCGCCGACGCGTGGGCGGAGCCCTCTTTTCCGGATCGCGGCGTGTCGGGATCGATGCCAGAAAGGGGCCGCTATGGCCGACAGGCAACTGAAGGGAATCTTCCGGACGAAGTCGATCGAGGAGTCGATCGCTGAGACGCAAGAATCCGAATACTCGCTGAAGAAACGGCTCACCGCCGTCGACCTGACCGTCTTCGGCGTCGGCGTCATCATCGGCGCCGGGATCTTCACCCTCACCGGGCGAGCGGCCGCGACCGTGGCGGGGCCCGCCATCCTCCTCAGCTTCATCGTCGCCGCCATCTGCTGCGGCCTCGCGGCCCTGTGCTATGCCGAGTTCGCCTCGACGGTGCCGGTGTCGGGGTCGGCCTACACGTTCTCCTACGCCACGCTCGGTGAGTTCGTCGCGTGGATCATCGGGTGGGACCTGCTGCTGGAGCTCATGCTCGGCTCGAGCGTCGTGGCTCAGGGCTGGTCGGCGTATGTCGGGGTGTTCCTCGGGCACCTGGGCATCGAGATCCCCAAGTCGATCGCCTACGGCTCGTCGTTCGATCTGCCGGCGTTCCTGCTGGTGATCGTGCTGACGGCGCTCGTCGCGTTCGGCATCAAGGAGTCGATGCGGGTCAACCTCGTGCTCGTGGCGATCAAGCTCTTCATCGTGCTCTTCGTCATCGTCGCGGGCATCGGCTTCATCAACACGGCGAACTACACGCCGTTCATCCCGCCCGCCGAGCCCGCCTCGGCCGTCGGCGGCAGCATCTGGACCGCCCCGCTCGTGCAGACGATCTTCGGGATGGCGCCCTCGGCCTTCGGCGTCGGCGGCATCCTCGCCGGCGCGTCCCTGGTCTTCTTCGCCTACATCGGCTTCGACGTCGTGGCGACGACCGCCGAGGAGGCCAAGAACCCGCAGCGCGACCTGCCGGTGGGCATCATCGCCTCGCTCATCATCTGCACCGTCCTGTATTGCGCGGTGACGCTCGTCATCACCGGCATGCTGCCCTACCGGGAGATCTCGACCGAGGCCTCGCTCGCGACGGCCTTCGAGCAGGTCGGCAAGCCCGCCTACGCCACGTTGATCTCCGCGGGTGCCGTCGCGGGCCTGACGACCGTCGTCATGACGCTGCTCATCGGCGCCTCGCGTGTCGTCTTCGCGATGTCGCGCGACTGGCTGCTGCCGCCGTGGCTCGGCACGACGAACGCCAAGACCGGCACCCCGGTGAAGATCAACGTCATCCTGGGCACCGTCGTCGCGTGCGTCGCCGCGTTCACGCCGGTCGGCAAGCTCGAGGAGATGGTCAACATCGGCACGCTCGCCGCGTTCACCCTCGTCTCGCTCGCCGTGCCGATCCTGCGCAAGCGCCGCCCCGACCTCAAGCGGTCGTTCAAGGTGCCCGGTAGCCCCTTCGTGCCGTGGCTCGCGGCGGCCGTCGCCTTCTACCTCATGCTGACGCTGCCGCTGGAGACGTGGGTGCGCTTCATCGTGTGGATGCTGCTCGGGCTGCTCATCTACGTCTACTACGGCTACCGGCGCTCCCGCCTGGCCGTCGGCGCGCGCGAGGTGCCTGCGCCGGACTACTCCGCGCAGGGCTGACCCGGCCGACGCGCGTTCGCAGCCCACGACGACGGGCTCCCTCCCCGACCGGGAGGGAGCCCGTCGGCGTTCCCGCCACCGATCGCGCGTCCATGGCCGACCGGCGACGTCAGAGCGCGCCGCCGAGGAGCCGTTCGCGCGGGGTGGGTCACGAGGGGTCGGCGGGTAGCCAGCCCTCGCCGTCCTCGGTGACGGTGAGGAAGAGCTGATCGGCTTCTCAATCGTCCATCGCCTCGATGCCGAGGGCGGCGAGCCCGCCCATGCTCGCGCGGATCGCGGCGACGCGTTCGGCCGGCGGCGGCTCCCAGTCGGTGAGTTCCTCGACGACGCGGATCGGCTCGCGGGTGCGGTAGGAGCGGGTCGGGTTGCCGGGGAAGCGTTTGTCGGTGACGTTCGGGTCGTCCTGCAGGGTGCCGAGGGGTTCGACGCGGTAGACGCGCGGCGGACCGTCGCCGTGGGCGAGCGCGGCGGCCAGGGGTGCGCCGTCGCGGCTGGCGGTGACGTAGATGTGGTTCGCGGTGCGACGGGTGCCGTAGTTCGAGGCCCAGCCGGGGGTGAGGAGGTCGCCGGGCTGCACGTCCGCCTTCGTGCCGTGGAAGAACGGGCCCGGGTCGTCGACGACGCGCGGGGTCGGAGGCGGGTCGCGCAGGAGCCTGTCGAGTCGCTGCATGAGCGCCGGAACCCTCGTGCGGCCCTGCGGGACTCGCGGATACCGGCCCAGCACCTCGAGGACCTCGGGCGTCATGCGTGTGGCGGCGGCGTCGAGCATGTACTCACCGACGACCGGGTCATCACCTCGGGACAGTTCGGCCGCTCGAGCGGCGTGCGCGGC
>JAVTVZ010000015.1:0-3071 GCA_032229625.1 Dermatophilaceae bacterium
CTGCGCGGACACGTCGACGGGGACCGGAGTCATGCTCGAATTCTATCGGACACACATCCGAGAGGCACGTCACAAAGAGCGCGAATACCCTTGCCCGACAACACCTTTCACATCACCGGAAGACGTCTCGAATTCCACTGCGAGCCAACCGAATTGGCACACACTTTCGAGTGCCAGAGCTGTGACTCTCATCACATTTCGGCCCCTGGTCACGACTCCGCCGTCGGAGCGGTGCCGCCCACCCACCCGACCGAACCCCCCGCCGGCGATCGGCACGCGCGACCGCGCCAGGACGCCACCGCGCCTCCCACACGCCAGCCCGGGGCGAGGACGTCGCACACGCAGACGCGCGACTCGCTCGACGTGGGGTCGCCCGCGCTCAGCGGCGTCGGGCGACGATGACGTTGTCGAGCAGGTCGGCGGCGGTGCCGTCCGGTAGCTCGATCGTGCGGGTGGGTGCGTCGCAGCGCTCGATGACGAACCGGTCGGAGTCGAGCGCCAAGGCGTCGAGGGTCTCCTGCACCGTGCGGAACTCGGCGTCGTCGTGGCCCGACTGCGGCGGCGCCGACCCATGGTCGACGACGAGCAGCACTCCCCCGGGCGCGAGCCGGTCGGCCAGGTCGCGCAGCACCCGGTCCCGGGGGAACTCGATGGGCGACATGAAGAACTGCGCGCTGATGAGCTCGTAGCTGCCCGTGGGCAACTCGTGCTCGAGGTCGAAGCGGGCCGTGTGCACCCGCTCGCCGACACCCGCCGCATCGACCGCTCGCCGCGCCCGCGCCAAGGCCGTCGGCGAGATGTCGATCGCCTCGACGTGCCAGCCCTGCTCGGCGAGCCACACGGCGTCGCCGCCCTCGCCGCAGCCCACATCGAGCGCGCGCCCGGCGGGCAGCGTGGCCGCGACCTGCGCGAGCACGGGGTTGACCCGGCCGCTCCAGATCTGCTCGCTGCGCCCGTAGTGCGCCTCCCAGAAGGCGGGGGCGTCCGTCGGCAGGTCGTGCGCCCCGTGGTCGTGGCCGGCGTGGTGGTGCCCGGCGGTGGACCGGCTCGCGCGATGCCGGGCGACGGCGCGGGCGGTGTCGTCGGCGACGAGGTCGGCGTTGAGGCGCGCGGCGGCGATCGTGCCCTGGGACGCGGCGGTGACGACCTGCGCCTGGAGGTCCTGGACGTTGCCGGCGAGCCACACGCCGGGGACGCTCGAGGCCAGCGTCATCGGGTCGGCGGGGTAGAACTCGCCGAACTCGGCGCCGAGGGGATGCGGGACCGTCGTGGCGCCCAGGGCGTCGAGCACGGGCGACGACGCGACCATCCGCGGCGCGACGACGAGCACCGAGCGCGCGAGCGTCGTCCCGTCACTCAGGCGCACCCCGACGAGCCGATCACCCTCGACGACGAGGCCATCGACGGGGGTCTCGACGACGACGATGCCGCGCGCCGCGAGCTGCTCGCGCTCGTCGTCGCTCAGCTCCGGGGCGGTGTGCCGGAAGTACGTGACGTCGTCGCTGAGCTGGGCGAACAGCATGACCTGGTGCATCGCCGCGGCCCCGGTGCCCAGCACCCCGATCGGCTCGTCGCGCACCTCGTAGCCGTGGCAGTAGGGGCAGTGGATGACGTCGCGGCCCCACCGCTCGCGCAGCCCCTCGACCTCCGGGAGCTCGTCGCGCAGACCGGAGGTGACGACGAGCCGGCGCGCACGGCGCGTCGATCCGTCGGCGAGGTCGACCTCGAAGCCGCCGCCGCTCACCCGCCGCGCGCCCACCGCGCGGCCGGACACGATCTCGGCGCCGTAGCCGCGCGCCTCCGCCTGGCCCAGGGCGACCAGCTCCGCCGGCGGCAGGCCGTCGCGGGTGAGGAAGGCGTGCACCCCGTCGGCCGGCGCGTTGCGCGGCTCGCCGGCGTCGACGACGAGCACGTCACGCCGGGCCCGCGCAAGGGTGACCGCCGCGGCGAGACCCGCCGCACCCCCTCCGACGACGATGACCTCGTGACCCTCATGCCCCGCGTGCCCCTCGAGGTTCTGGTGGCTCCCCGGGGCGCTCGGGTCGGTGGGGTGGCTGGCGCTCACGGCCATGGAAGACTCCTTTTGTTGAGATTCATTCTCAATAGTGCCCGACGTCAGTCGCGCGCGCAAGCGCCTGACCAGCAGCGGCGGCGGGCACTCACCCTCATCAGCCACCGAAAGTGACGTCACAGCAGACGCATAGTGTCGGGGCGGATCGTGCAGGACATGGACACCGCAATCGCACGACGCGCCGCAGACCGGCTGCGTCTCCCCCCGCTGGGGCGCCTGTCGCGGTCACGCGAGACCGGGCCGGGCACGAGCCCCGTCGCGACGCCGACCGCAGCACAGCCCACCGCTTCGACCACCGATCAGCACCCCCATGCGACGGGCCTCGGCCCGGTCGACACGAGCCGCTGGCGCGACCGCCCCCGCCGCGAGCAGATCGGCGTCGCCGCGCTGCTCCTTGGCACACTCGCGTTCTGGCTCTACGGGCTGAACGCGAACGGCTACGCGAACTCGTTCTACTCCGCCGCGGTCCAGGCCGGCTCGCAGGACTGGACGGCCTTCTTCTACGGCTCGAGCGACGCCGCGAACAGCATCACCGTCGACAAGCCCCCCGCGAGCCTGTGGTTCATGGCGCTCTCGGTGCGCCTCTTCGGGCTCACCACGTGGGCGATCCTCGTGCCCGAGGTCCTCATGGGCGTCGGGACGGTCGCGCTCCTCTACTACGGCGTCCGCCGGTACTTCGGGCACGCCGCGGGCCTGCTCGCCGGCGTCGTCCTCGCGCTGACGCCCGTCGCGACGCTGATGTTCCGCTTCAACAACCCCGACGCCCTGCTCGCCCTCCTGCTCACCGGCGCGTGCGTCGCGACGATGCGCGCTGTCGAGAAGGCGAACCCGCGCTGGCTCGTCCTCGTCGGCGTGCTCCTCGGTTTCGGCTTCCTCACCAAGACGCTGCAGGCGTTCCTCGTCCTGCCGGTCCTCGGCCTCGTCTACCTCCTCGCCGCCCCGACGACCCTGGGCAAGAGGATCCAGCACTCGCTCGCCGCGCTCGCCGCGATGGTCGTCG
>JAVTVZ010000015.1:3171-9608 GCA_032229625.1 Dermatophilaceae bacterium
ACCCTGGGCAAGAGGATCCAGCACTCGCTCGCCGCGCTCGCCGCGATGGTCGTCGCCGGCGGCTGGTGGGTCGCGATCGTCGAGCTCGTCCCCGCCTCGATGCGCCCCTACATCGGTGGCTCCCAGACCAACAGCTTCCTCGAGCTGACGTTCGGCTACAACGGCCTCGGCCGCATCAGCGGCGAGGAGGCCGGCTCCGTCGGGCCCAACATGGGCACCGAGTCGATCTGGCGGATGTTCTCCTCCAGCGTCGGCGGCCAGATCTCGTGGTTCATCCCCAGCGCTCTGCTGCTGCTCATCGTCGGGCTGTGGCTGAGCCGCAAGGCCCCGCGCACCGACCTCACCCGCGCCGCCTACCTCGTCTGGGGTGGCTCGATGGTCGTCACCGGCCTCGTCTTCTCGCTCATGGCCGGCATCTTCCACGAGTACTACACGGTCGCCCTCGCGCCCTACATCGCCGCCGTCGTCGGCATCGGCGCGACCCAGGCGTGGGCCCGGGCGCGCAGCGACCGCGGCCGTTGGGGCTCGATCGCCCTCGCCGCCGCCACGGCGATGGCCGCGACGTGGAGCTTCGTCCTGCTCAGCCGCGTCGACGCCTACGGCCCGCTGCGGTATGTCGTCTTCGTCGTCGGCATGGCCGCCGCGCTCCTGCTGCTCGTGACGAGCCGCCTGCACGCCCGGTTCGTGCCGGTCGTCCTCGCCGCGGCGCTGCTCTCCAGCCTCGCCGGCCCCGCGGCCTACAGCATCTCGACCGTCAACAGCGCCGCGACCGGCTCGATCGTCACCGCCGGCCCGAGTAGCGGGATGGGCGGCATGGGCGGACCTGGCGGCGGCATGGGTGGCGGCACCCCGCCCGCAGCCCCCGGCAGCTCGACCACCGGCACCACCAACGGCACGACGTCCGACGGCACGACCTCGACGAACGCCGGACCCGGCGGTCAGGGCGGCGGCATGAGCGGCCTGCTCAACGCCACGGAGGCCGACAGCGAGGTCGTCGCGGCCCTGCAGGCCGACGCGAGCTCCTACACGTGGGTCGCCGCGGCGATCGGCAGCCAGAAGGCCGCGGGCCTCCAGCTCGGCAGCGGCGAGCCCGTCATGGCGATCGGCGGCTTCAACGGCTCCGACCCGAGCCCGACGCTCGCCCAGTTCCAGGAGTACGTCGCGAACGGCCAGATCCACTACTTCCTCGCCGGCGGCGGCTTCGGCGGCAGCAACGGCGGATCGAGCGCCTCGTCCGAGATCTCGACGTGGGTCGAGGCGAACTACCAGACCGTCACGATCGGCAGCACGACGTTCTACGACCTCACGGCCCCGATCAGCAGCACGAGCACGACCAGCTGAACCGGCGCGGGGCCGGCCGACCACCCGGCCGACCCCGCCCGGGCACAGCCTCCCCACTCCCGACCTGACCCGGCCCACCTGCACCTGAAAGGACCTCATCATGGGCACCACCTCGACCCGCCCCGTGCTCGACGTCGTCATCCCCGTCTACAACGAGCAGCACAGCCTCACCGCGTGTGTCCAGCGGCTCACGGCGCACCTGAGCACGCACTTCCCGTATCCGTGGCGGGTCACCGTCGCGGACAACGCGAGCACCGACGCGACCCTGGAGGTCGCCCGGCGCCTGGCGGCATGCGACCCCCGCGTCCGGGTCGTGCACCTGGAGGCCAAGGGCCGGGGCCGGGCCCTGAAGCAGGTCTGGTCGGCCTCGGACGCAGCCGTGCTCGCCTACATGGACGTCGACCTGTCGACCGACCTCGATGCCCTGTGGCCGCTCGTCGCGCCGCTGCTGTCGGGCCACTCGGATCTGTCGATCGGCAGCCGGCTCGCCCCGGGGGCGCGGGTCGTCCGCGGCTCGAAGCGCGAATTCATCTCGCGCTGCTACAACGTGCTGCTGCGCACGGGCCTGGACGCGGGCTTCACCGACGCCCAGTGCGGCTTCAAGGCGATCCGCGCCGACGTCGCGGCGCAGGTGCTGCCCCACGTGCAGGACACGGCGTGGTTCTTCGACACCGAGCTGCTCGTCATCGCCCAGCGGTGCGGGCTGCGGATCCACGAGGTGCCGGTCGACTGGTTCGACGACCCGGACAGCCGCGTCGACGTCGTGCAGACGGCGCTCGACGACCTCGCCGGCATGCGCTCGGTGCGGCGCCGACTGAGCACCGGCCAGATCCCGGTAGAGCAGATCGCCGCGGCGATCGGCCGCGGTCGCCTCCGCGGCGGGCTGGGCCGGGAGATCTGGCGCTTCGCCGGGGTCGGTGCAGCGAGCACCGTCGTGCACCTGGGGCTCTTCGCCCTGCTCGGCGCCGCCGGCGTCGGCCTGCAACTGGCGAACCTCACCGCGCTGCTCGCGGGCACGATCTTCAACACGGCCGCCAACCGCCGCTGGACCTTCGGGGCCCGCGGGCGCGGCGGGGCGCTGCGGCTGCAGGCGCAGGGGCTCGCGATCTTCGCGCTGACGTGGGCCTTCGGCGCCGCGGGCATCGCCGCCTTGCAGGCCCTCGCGCCGGGCGCCCCGACGCTGGTCGCCACGGCCGTCGTCGGCGCGGCCGGGGCCGTCGCCACCGCCGTGAAGTTCGTGCTCTTCCGCTCGCAGCTGCGCCCGGCCGGGGACGGCTTCTTCGAGGTCGACGAGCCGGCCCAGCAGGCCGCGCCCGCCACCGACCCGGTGGATCACCTCGCCGACACCTTCGCCGACACCTTCGCCGACGTCGAGCGCGCAGCGATCCCGCAGACCGCCGAATCGCTGTCCGCACCAAGCGGATCGGGGCACGTCACAGACGCCGGCACAGGCGCGACTCAGCCGGTCGCGGCACGATAGGGGGCGTGTGGTCCGCGACTCTCCTCGATCGGTGGGACCTGGCGATCCTGGAATTCTTCGCCGCCCACCGCACCCCGGCAGTGGATTCGGTGTCCGTGGCGCTCGGCGTCACGGGCACCGACTCCGTGGCGCTGGGTCTGCTCACGCTCGCCGCGATCGTCTTCGGCCTCGCGGCCCGCGGCTGGCGGCAGGTCGTCGCCGTGCTCGCCGCGATCACCGTGGCCAGGGTCGGGGTGGGGATCCTCAAGGACCTGCTGCAGCGGCCCCGCCCGCCCCTGGACCTCGCGCTCCTGCCCGGCGACGGCTACTCCTTCCCCTCCACGCACGCCGCGTTCACCTCCGCGGCCGCGGCCGCCTTCGTCGCGGCGACCCTGTGGCGCAACCCGCGGCGACGCCGTCTCGTGGCAGGCCTGCTCGCCGCCGCCGTCGCCCTCGTCGGTGTCGACATGGTCTACCTGGGCTCCCACTGGGCCGGCGACGTCGTCGTCGGCTGGGCGCTGGGCACCCCCACCGGATACGCGATCGGGCGGGCGCTGCGGCGCCGCGAGCCGCCGAGCTCCGGCGACGCGCCGAGCCCCCGCGCCGCTCGGCAGAAGGGGGCAGATATGCCGCGATCTGCAGAGCGCACCCAGGCGGGATAGGGCCCAGACACGCAGATGCCCCCGGTGACGATCGTCACCGGGGGCATCTGTCGTGGGGCGGAGGCGGAGGGATTTGAACCCTCGATGGGCTTTTAGACCCAAACCCGCTTAGCAGGCGGGCGCCATAGACCGGACTAGGCGACGCCTCCACGCCGTCCACGCACGTCGTGCACCCGGGGCATGCCGTGAGGCGAGCCGCAGACGCAGACGGTCAGGACAGCAGGAGCCAGGTTACCTGGCGGTGCCGCCCGATCACAAAACGCCCGCCGCGCCGCGCGATTCGCCGGATTCGCCCGGCTGTGCGCCCGGCCTGGTGGGGGCCGCTCGCGGGGCCCGCCGGCCGACTCCGGCTGACCCCGGCCGACTCGGCTGCCCACAGTCCAGCCATCGTTCAGCGCGGGCCCCAATACTGGAGTGTCGTCCCGTCGCAGGCGGGGCCGCCGGAGCAGGGGGCGCCGACCGGGTCCGCCCGGGCACGGGGGCCGACGCCGCCGTTGGCGACGAGGACGCGGCGACGACGCGGCGACGACGACGCGGCGACGACGCGGCGGCCGACGACGTGACGGCCCAGGGAGTGGCGGCACACGACAAACTGTGCAACAGGGCGTCGCCGATGCCGAAGAGGCACTATGGACAACGGTTTTCGCACCCGGCCCGCCCGGCCGCGCGGCGACCGGGACGAGGGACGAGGATGACGCACCTACCGGATGACCGGTATCAGAAGCCGCCGCGCTCGAGCGTGCGCGGCGCCGGGGCTTCTCGGGCCGCCAGCGGCTCCAAGAGCCCGACGGCGATCCCGCGCGTCGACGCCGAGACGCTGCGCCGCGCCGCGCACACGACGGACGAGGAGCCCAGCGGCTTCGGGCGCTTCCTCGGCTTCACCTCGCTCGGCACGATCCTGCCCGGCTCCGGCCTCCTGCTCGCCGGTTACCGCAAGGCGGGCGGCACGCTGCTGGCGCTCGTCGTGCTGGCCGTCGTCGGCGCCTCGGCCTACCTGTGGGTCAAGGGTCCGACGGCCGGGGCGTTCGCGCTGGCGGTCGACCCGACCTTCCTCATGATCTTCGCCGTCGTCGCAGTCGTCGCGGCGATCGTCATCGTCGGCTCGATCATCTGGACCGGTGTCGCGACCTGGCCGCGGCCCGCGGGCGCCGCGATGCACACCCTGTCGTCGCTCATCGTGCTCGCGCTGTGCCTCGTCGTCGTCGCCCCGACCGCCATCGGGGTCCGCGACGTCGTCGTCCACCGCGACCTGCTGCAATCCCTCTTCAATCAGCCGGTCTTCAACCGCACGGGCATCTCCCCCGACGTCGGCGGCTCCGACCCGTGGGCGGACCACCCGCGCGTCAACGTCATGCTCATCGGCGCCGACTCCGCCGACAACCGCCCCGGCACCCGCACCGACTCGATGATGCTCGCGAGCATCGACACCCGCACCGGCGACACGATCCTCTTCGGTCTGCCCCGCAACCTCGAGCGGGTGCCCTTCCCGGACTACAGCCCGCTGAAGAAGATCTGGCCCGACGGCTTCCGCTGCGCCAAGGACTGCCTGCTCAACGAGGTGTGGGGGCAGGGCGAGGAGCACCGGGACCTCTACCCCGGCGACCCCAAGCCCGGCGTCACCGCACTCAACGAGGCCGTCACCGCCATCACCGGCCTGACCCCGGACTACGACATCGTCGTCAACATGGCGAGCTTCACCGCGCTCGTGGAGGCGATGGGCGGGGTCGACGTCACGGTGCGCGACCGGGTGCCGATCGGCGGCAAGGTCGAGAACGGCGTGATCGTGCCCGGCAGCATCAAGGGCTGGATCGAGCCGGGCCGGCAGCATCTCGACGGCTATCACGCGATGTGGTTCGCCCGGGGCCGCGCGACGACGGACGACTTCGACCGGATGCGCCGGCAGCGCTGCCTGGTCGGCGCGCTCGTCAAGCAGATCAACCCGGCGATGATGCTCGATCGCTACCCGCAGATCGCCAAGGTCGCCAAGGACAACATCTATACGAACATCCCGCAGGCGCACCTGGCCGCGTGGGCCGAGCTGGCGACCCGGATGCAGCACGGCACGATCAAGAGCCTGCCCTTCAGCAACAAGGTGATCCGCGTCGGCAACCCCGACTTCGAGCTCATGGCGGCCCTCGTGCAGCAGGCGGTCTACGGCACCCCGCTGCCGACGCAGTATCAGACGGCCACGCCGACCCGCACGTCGACGCCGACGCGCACCACCACCCGCACCCCGACGACGGGCACGTCGACGTCGACGTCGTCCTCACCCACCAGCGACGGGGTCGTCGACGTCGCCCAGGCCTGCTGACCCGCCCGCCGGACCGTCGCTGTCACCGGCGCTGTCACCGGCGCCCTGGCCGGCGCTGCGGCGGGTACGGCGGCGGGCGCGGTCGGCGCGCCACCACGTGAGGATCATCGCGAGGAGCACACCGAGCGAGATCAGGCCGGCCCACACGGCGTATTCGCGCAGCAGCGGCGCCGCGGCCTCCCCGACGAGGTAGCCGAGGGCGACGACACCGAGCTGGCTGACGAGGGCGACGGCCAGATCGACGAGCAGGAACGTGCGCAGCCGCACGCCCGACGTGCCGAGCGCCGCGAGCACGACCTCCCGCGCGACGGGCAGCGGCACGTAGGTGACGGCGATCGCCAGCACCTGATATCGGCGCACGAGCGCCTCCGCGCGCGCGATGCGCCGCCGCGCCCGCGGGGTCGTGCCGCCGAGCCGCGTCAGGACCGCATCGCCCCAGAGGCGCCCGGCCCACCAGTAGACCCAGTGGAACTTCAGGATCGAGACGACCGCGAGCGGCACGGGCCACCACAGCGTCGCCTCGCCGGTGCGGGCGAGGACACCGAGGGCCATGAGCGCGACGCGCGAGCCGGTGATGGCGGCGAGCGCCTCGGGCGACAGCGCGAGCAGCAGCGGCCGCAGCGGCAGGAAGATCAGCCCGTAGGCGACCGTGACCGTGATCGCG
>JAVTVZ010000015.1:9708-18196 GCA_032229625.1 Dermatophilaceae bacterium
CAGCGGCCGCAGCGGCAGGAAGATCAGCCCGTAGGCGACCGTGACCGTGATCGCGACCGAGCACCATACCTGCTGTCGGGTCGGGGCCATCGCGACCGGGGACGCCGGGGGCTGGTCAGGAGCCATGGGTCATCCAGACACGCCGACGGCCCCCGGCGAATCGCCGAGGGCCGTCGAGAAGTGTGTGTCGACTACCGAAGTAGGTCGATCAGAGCGGACGAACCGCGTCAGCCTGCGGGCCCTTCGGGCCCTGCGTGACCTCGAACTCGACGCGCTGCGCCTCGTCGAGGGACCGGTAACCGCTGCTCTGGATGGCGGAGTAGTGAACGAAGACGTCGGGGCCGCCGCCGTCCTGAGCAATGAAACCGAAGCCCTTTTCAGCGTTGAACCACTTGACGGTGCCCTGTGCCATGGGGAAAACAACTCTCTATCTTTGATCGGCCGATGGACCCCACACTTCGTGGTGTCCAGGCTGCCGCACTCACCCCACACGAGCAGGACAGCGATGGACGTCACTCCGTCGCCGGCCAGGGTTTCGCGAACTGCGAGGAACTGCACATGCAACCGCGGCCCACGTTAGCACGAGCGGGCACGACCTCAGAGGGCGTCCAAGACCGTCGTCGGCGGTGGAATCGCCTCTCTCCTGGCGCTGGTGACGGCCCTGACACGCCTGCGTGACGGGCGCATGACGCACCGGTGACGGCCCCCCGTCGGGACCCCTCTCGGGCCTCTGCGCGCCGCGGCGTCGCGCGCACGGCCGGATCGGCCGCACCGCAACCGTGCGGTGTTGCGCACGGGATGCCTCTCGGCTCAGGCGAGTTCGAGGACGGCGGCGCGCCCGTGGCAGCCGCACGACTCGCGATGGTTGACCTCGCCGGCCAGGCGCAGGGTCTGGGCCGGGGCCTGGGGGTCGCTGAGCCGACGCACGAGCAACTGCACCGCGCGGGCACCGATCGCGAAGCTCGGCTGGGCGATCGCGGTCAGTCGCGGCATGAACACATCACCCCAGGGGAAGTCGTCGAAGCACACGAGCGCCATCTGCCCGGGCACCTCGAGGCCGGCCTCCTGCAGCGCGCGCAGGGCCCCGATCGTCATGGAGTCGTTGCCGACGAAGACGCCGGTCGGGCGCGGGTGCAGGGCGAGCAGCTGGGCCATCGCGCGGCGCCCGCCCTGCTCGGTGGAGTTGCCGTCGACGATGTATCGCTCGTCCACGCGCACGCCGCGACGGCGATGGGCGAGCCGGTAGCCGTCGAGCCGCTCGCGGGTCGTGCCCAGGCCCGCGCGCCCGGTGATGACCCCGACGCGGCGATGCCCCAGCTGCAGGAGGTGCTCGACGATCGTCGCGGAGCCGTTCTCGTTCTCCACCCCGACCTGGTCGACCCGCATGTCCTGCATCCGGTCGATGACGACGAAGGGCACCGAGTGCTCCTGCAGCAGCCGCAGCGCGGAGCTCTGCCACTGCGACGTGGGGGCGATCAGCATGCCGCCGACGTGGTGGGCGAGGAGATTGGCGACGGCCCGCTCCTCGCGATCGGCGTCGTCGCGGCTGTCGGCCAGCAGGAGCTGCATGCCCTGGCGGCGCGACTCCTCCTCGATGCCCGCGACGAGCTCCTGGCCGTACATGCTCGACACCCACGACATCGACAGGCCGATGGTGACGGTGGAGCCGGCGGACAGCGAGCGCGCGACGGGCTTGTGCGTGAAGCCCAGCTCGTTCATGACGTCGAGCACCCGCTGCCGCGTCGAGGCCGCGACCGGCCGCGTGCCGTTGATGACGTGCGACACCGTGCTCACGGACACCCCGGACACGCGGGCCACCATCGTCATCGTCACGCCAGACATGTCGGCATCGTTGCGCAAGCGGCGGGCCTAAATCGTGGGATTGGAGGCCGCAGCGCCCCGATCTTTGCGCAACAAGTGTCGAAGCGGCGACCCGCGCGTGGCACGGGCAGTGGGGCCGGCCACGAGCAGTGGGGTCCGACGGTGGGTCCGACGGGGGTCCGACAGTGGGCGGGTGAGCGGAGGGCGTGGGATTCGAACCCACGATGCCGTTGCCGACATAGCGGTTTTCAAGACCGCCGCACTAGGCCACTATGCGAGCCCTCCAGAGCGCCGCGCGAGGCGGCACCTCCTACCGTATCCCGCGCATCCCGCGTTCCCGGGCACCCGCGCAGCCGCGCCCGCGCGACACGGAGGACGGACACGGGCTACGGACACGGACGACAGACGCCGACGACATGACGACGGCGATGCCGACGGCGCGGGGCCTCTGCTCGCGCCCGCCGGAGCCGGGCCATAGAGTCGTGCGCAGCGCTGTCAATGGAAAGGAACGTGCAATGAAGAGGCTGATGTTCATCGCCGGTGTGGCGGTCGGCTACGTGCTCGGAGCGCGCGACGGGCGCGGTCGCTACGAGCAGATCAAGTCCCAGGCCGACTCGCTGTGGCACGACCCGCGCGTGCAGGAGAAGGTGACGACCGCGAGCGCGACCGTCAAGGAGAAGGCGCCCGAGGTGCAGGCCAAGCTGACCGAGGCGGCCGTGCAGGCCAAGGACTCCGCGATGACCAAGCTCCACAAGGACGACGCGAGCTGACCCGCTCGCCGGGCATCGGGCCCAGCAGACGTCCGAGGCCGGTGGCCGCGCGAACCCCCTACCGCTGAGAGGGTCTCGCCGGCCACCGGCCTCGTGCGTGTGCCCAGAGGGCCTCGTGCGCCTGTCAGACGTGCCGAGAGCCCCCGGAGGAGGGCCGCCCGGGCCCGGCGGCGCGCGTCAGATCCAGAGCTCGGGGTCCTGGAACATCGCGTCGTAGGGGTCCTCGCGGCGGCCGAGGGGGCGGTGCTTGGCCGGGATGCCGGTGGCGACGCTGTTGTCGGGCACGGGCTTGACGACGACGGAGTTGGCGCCGATCTGGGCGTGGTCGCCGATGCGGATGTTGCCGAGCACCTTGGCGCCGGCACCGATCGTCACGCCGTTGCCGATCGTGGGGTGCCGCTTGCCCTTGTCGAGGGTGCGGCCGCCGAGGTTGATGCCGTTGTAGAGCATCACGTCGTCGCCGATCTGCGTGGTCTCGCCGATGACGACGCCCATGCCGTGGTCGATGAAGAAGCGGCGGCCGATCGTCGCGCCCGGGTGAATCTCGACGCCCGTCGTCGCGCGCACGACGTTGGACAGGACCCGCGCCGGCAGCCGCAGCTGCTCGCGCTCCCACATGGCGTGGGCGACCCGGTGACCCCAGATCGCGTGCAGGCCGGGCGAGACGATCGCCATCTGGGCCCGGGAGGTGGCCGCGGGGTCGCGCGCGACCGCGGCGTCGAGATCCTCGACGAGACCGTCGCGCACCCGACGCCACAGGGGTCGGCGCCGCGCACCCGGCTCGTCCTTGCTCGCGCAGCTCTGCGACAGCTCGGCCCCGTCGACGCCGACGGTCGCCTCGTCGAGGCGATCGTCACGGGCCCGATCGTCACGGCTGCGATCGTCACGGCTGCGATCGTCACGGGATGTGGTCGGCAGCGCGCCGAGCGCCTGTCCGACGAGGCGCAGGGCGGGGCGCTTGCGCCGGCCCTCCGGCGCCTGCACGTGAGCCTGGGACACGATGGTCTCTCCTTCGTCGAGCGGCGCCGGTGCTGCTGCGGGCCGCTGGTGTGCTGCCGGATAGGTGTGCTGCCGGATACTGCGGGTCCTGCCCGTGACACGCGCGCGACCACCTCCGCCGTGCGCGTGCCACGACGCGCAGGTGCGTCAGTCGACGAGGCCCTCGAAGAGGATTGTCGACAGGTAGCGCTCGCCGAAGGACGGGATGATGACGACGATCGTCTTGCCCGTGTTCTCCGGGCGGGCCGCGACCTGGGCCGCGGCGGCGAGGGCGGCGCCGGAGGAGATGCCGACGAGCAGGCCCTCCTCGGTGGCGGCCTTGCGGGCCCACTCCACGGAGGTGGCCGCGTCGATGTCGATGACCTCGGAGTAGATGTCGCGGTCGAGGATCTCGGGCACGAAGTTGGCGCCCAGACCCTGGATCTTGTGCGGGCCGGGCTGGCCGCCGTTGAGGATCGGCGACTCGGC
This sequence comes from Dermatophilaceae bacterium, assembly GCA_032229625.1. Classification (GTDB taxonomy): domain Bacteria; phylum Actinomycetota; class Actinomycetes; order Actinomycetales; family Dermatophilaceae; genus Kineosphaera. The sequence continues at coordinate 13,767 of JAVTVZ010000015.1, forward strand.
CGGCTCGACGGCGATCATCTGCACCTGCGGCTTGCGCTCCTTGAGGTAGCGCCCCGCGCCGGAGATCGTGCCGCCGGTGCCGATGCCGGAGATGACGATGTCGACCTGACCGTCGGTGTCCTCCCAGATCTCCGGGCCGGTCGTCTCGTAGTGGACCTTGGGGTTGGCCGCGTTGGCGAACTGCCGCGCGAGCACCGCGTGGTCGGCCGCGCCGATCTCCTCGGCCTTGTTGACGGCGCCCTTCATGCCCTCGGAGCCGGGCGTCAGGACGAGCTCGGCACCGTAGGCGCGCAGCAGCGCCCGCCGCTCCTTGGACATCGTCTCCGGCATCGTGAGGATGACCTTGTAGCCGCGGGCGGCCCCGACCATGGCCAGGGCGATGCCGGTGTTGCCGCTCGTCGCCTCGACGATCGTGCCGCCGGGCTTGAGCTGGCCGGACTCCTCGGCCGCGTTGATGATCGAGACGCCGATGCGGTCCTTGACGGAGTTGGCCGGGTTGTAGAACTCCAGCTTCGCTGCGACCGTCGTGCCGCTGTCCGCGGTGTCGATGATGCGGTTGATGCGCACGAGCGGGGTGCGGCCGATCAGGGCGGTCACGTCGTCATAGATGGGCACTGCGTAGGCCTTTCAGGTTCGGTGGGTCCGCCGCCGGCCGCGCGGCCCACGCGGGGTGGGTCGCGCCGGGGGCTGCGGCGCCGGGGCCGCGGTGGTCTCTCGACAACCCGCCTCGACGTTATGGATATTCCAAGAGCAACTTATGACACGGTGGCGCACCACGCGGGCGTGGTCTCAGTGGGCGAACCGGCCGTGGCCGAACAGCGGGTGACTTGTCGGTGGCGCTCCGTATGCTGACGCCATGTCGGCATTGCAGCTGGTGGCCATCGTCCTGAGCCTGGTCGTCTCCACGATCGGGTGGGTCCTCCTCTTCCGGACGGTCTACGGATATGTCCGACTTTTCCGGGCCGGCGCGCCCGACCCGACACGCACCGATCAGCCGGCGGCCCGCACGGTCACGCTGCTGCGCGAGTTCCTCGGCCACACCCGGATGGCGCGGCTGCCAGTGGTCGCCGTCGCGCACTGGGTGACCGCGATCGGCTTCCTCGTGCTCTTCGCGACGCTGGTCACGGCCTTCGGGCAGCTCTTCCAGGCCGAGTTCGCGCTCCCGCTCATCGGGCACTTCCCGCCGTTCGAGTGGCTCGTGGAGTCGCTGTCCTGGCTGACGCTGGCCGGCATCGTCTACCTCATCGTCGTGCGCCAGATGCGTCACCCGCGCCACACCCGGCCCGCCCGACGCAGCCGCTTCTACGGGTCCACGTGGTGGCAGGCCTACTACGTCGAGTTCACGATCCTCGGCGTCGGCCTGTGCATCCTGGCCCTGCGCAGCCTCGAGGCAGCGCTGACCCAGTTCATCGAGCCGGGCGCGAACCTCGCGCTGCACTACCCGCTGACCGCCTGGACCAGCGGCCTGTGGCTCGGGCTGGGCGAGCAGGGGATCCGCGAGGCGATCTACCTCGTCGCGATGCTCAAGATCCTCATCTCCTTCGCGTGGATGATCACGATCTCGATGACCCCGACGATGGGTGTCGCCTGGCACCGCTTCCTCGCGTTCTTCAACATCTGGTTCAAGCGCAACGCCGACGGGCGCACCGCGCTCGGCGCGCTGCGCCCCATGGTCGTCGACGGCGAGGCCGTGACCGCCGCGAACCTCGAGGACGTCATGGAGCGGATGGGCGAGGACGAGGACGCCGACGCCGCCATGGGCGTCGGGCGCATCGACCAGCTCAGCTGGAAGGGGCTGCTCGACGTCACGACCTGCACCGAGTGCGGCCGCTGCCAGAGCCAGTGCCCGGCGTGGAACACCGACAAGCCCCTGTCGCCGAAGATGCTCATGATGACGCTGCGCGACACCGCGCACGCCCAGGCGCCGTGGCTGCTCGCGACGCAGGCCGAGCGCGCCGCGCTGCCGGAGCACGAGCGGCACCTCGCGACGACGCCGCTGGTCGGGACCACCGGATACGACATCGAGCACCCGCTGACCGCGTATGACGCGCTCGGCCCGCACGCGATCGTCGACGAGGACGTGCTGTGGTCGTGCACGACGTGCGGCGCGTGCGTCGAGCAGTGCCCCGTCGACATCGAGCACGTCGACACCATCGTCGACCTGCGCCGCCACAAGGTGCTCATCGACTCGGCCTTCCCCGCCGAGCTCGGCGGCCTCTTCAAGAACATGGAGTCGCGACAGAACCCGTGGGGCATGGCGAGCAAGCTGCGCCTGGACTGGGCCAAGGGGCTCGACTTCGACGTGCCGGTCGTCGGTGGCGACGTCGAGTCGCTCGGCGAGGTCGACTACCTCTTCTGGGTCGGGTGCGCGGGCGCGTACGAGGACCGGGCGAAGAAGACGACGCGCGCGGTCGCCGAGCTGCTGCACACCGCCGGGGTGTCCTTCGCGGTGCTCGGCGAGGGCGAGGCGTGCACCGGCGACTCGGCCCGCCGCGCGGGCAACGAGATCCTCTTCCAGATGCTCGCGGCGCAGAACATCGAGACGCTCAACGAGGCCGGCGCGACGAAGATCGTCGTCACGTGCGCCCACTGCTTCAACACGATCCGCAACGAATACCCGCAGGCCGGGGGCTCCTACGAGGTCGTGCACCACACGCAGCTGCTCAACCGGCTCGTGCGCGAGAAGAAGCTCGTGCCGCTCTCGCGGCCCGGCGCCGCGTCGACCAAGGACGTCGCCTCGACGGCCCCCACCGTCACCTACCACGACCCGTGCTATCTGGGGCGGCACAACAACGTCTACTCCCCGCCGCGCGAGCTGCTCGGCGCGCTGCCCGGCGTCACTCTCAAGGAGATGCCGCGCTCGGGTGAGAAGTCGTTCTGCTGCGGCGCCGGCGGCGCCCGCATGTGGATGGAGGAGAAGCTCGGCACGCGCATCAACGTCAACCGCACCGCCGAGGCCGTCGCGACCGGCGCCGACCGGATCGCCATCGGCTGCCCCTTCTGCCGGGTCATGCTCTCCGACGGGCTGACCGCCGCGCAGGCCGAGGGCACCGCCCGCGACGAGGTCGAGGTCGTCGACGTCGCCCAGATGCTGCTCGCCGCCGTGCGGGCCGCCCCGGCGCCCGAGGCCGGCAGCGCCGCGCCCGCCGCGCCCGCCGAGTCTCCCGCGCCCCCGGCTCCCGTCGAGGCCAAGGGCGGTGCCGCGGCGCCCGCGGCGGCACCCGCGAGCACTGCGAAGCCCGCGACCACTGCGAAGCTCGAGCGGGCTGCGACGTCTGAAGGCGCTGCGACGTCGCAGGCCGGTGCGAAGCCGGAGACCGCGTCGGCGGCTCCGGCCGCCCCGCGCGCCGGCGCGATGTCGGCGACGGACGCCCTCGCCGCGATGCGGGGCGGCGACGCTGTCACGGCCGACTCGACGCCCGACCCGACGGATGACGCGTCGGCCGGCGCCGAGACGACATCACCCGCGCAGGCCGCGCCGGCCGCCGCACCGGCGAAGCCGACCGGCACGATGTCCGCCACCGATGCCCTCGCCGCGCTCGCAGGGCAGGGCGCTCCTGCTCAAACTCCCGAGCCGACGCAGTCGGCCGAGCCCACGCCGAGCGCTCGCCCGACGGGCAAGATGTCGGCCGCCGACGCCCTCGCGGCGCTGCAGACGCAGGCGGGCGCACCGGCGTCGCCGCAAGCATCGGCCCCCTCGGCTTCGTCGGCCCCGGCGAAGACGGCTCGCCCGACCGGCAGGATGTCCGCGGCCGATGCGCTCGCGGCCCTCCAGGGCGCGGGGGCGGCCACGTCGGCGCCGGCCGCCACCGACAAGCCAGCGGCCGAGACGCCGACCACCGAGACCCCGACCACCTCGAAGCCGACCACCGAGAAGCCGACCAGCGAGACACCCGGCACCGATACGTCGGCCGCCGACTCCGCGGCGCCGCGCCCCACCGGGCGCATGTCCGCCAGCGACGCGCTCGCGGCGCTCGCCGGGGCCGGCGCCACGGCGCCGGCTGCCCAGGAGCCGGCCGCGACCTCTGCGCAGGCCGCGACCACCGCGCAGGCGACAGACTCCGCCGCGACGTCGGCGGGAGCCGCGGAGAAGTCCGCCGCGGGCTCGACAGCGTCCGCCGAATCCGCACCGCCGCGCCCCACCGGGCGGATGTCGGCCGGCGAGGCTCTTGCGGCACTGCAGGGGCTGACCCCTCCGGCCGCCACGCCGGAGGCGACCTCCACCGCCCAGGCACCCTCCACCTCCCGGACACCCTCGGCCCCGACGGCACCCTCGGCCCCGGCGGAGCCGGCTGCGGCGGCTGCGGCGGCGCCCGTCGAGGCGCAGGCCGCGGACGCCGAGGCGACGACACCTTGCACACCAGCTGCCGCTCCTGCTCCGGCTCCGGCTCCGGCTCCGGCTCCGGCTCCGGCAGCACCCTCGACTGCAG
>JAVTVZ010000016.1:0-3102 GCA_032229625.1 Dermatophilaceae bacterium
TAGCGAATTCACGGGGAACGAGGACACATGACGAGCACGTTGCCGAGCGCCGATCGACTTGCCGAGCAGTGGGCGGGATTCCACTCCGGCCCGTGGCAGGACCGGATCGACGTCCGCGACTTCATCCAGCGCAACTACAGCGCCTACGCCGGTGACGACTCGTTCCTGGCCGGCGCGACGCCGCGCACGACGGGCATCTGGGACCGGATCACGGCGATGTTTCCGCAGGAGCGGGCCAAGGGTGTCTACGACGTCGACTACACGACGGTCTCGGGCATCGACGCCTTCGCGCCGGGCTACATCGACAAGGACAACGAGCTGATCGTCGGCCTGCAGACCGACGCGCCGCTCAAGCGCGCGATCATGCCGTACGGCGGGTGGCGCATGGTCGAGCAGTCGTTGGAGACCTACGGCTACCCGGTGCTGCCGGAGTTGAAGAAGGCGTTCACCGACTACCGCAAGACGCACAATGTCGGGGTCTTCGACGCCTACACGAGCGCCATTCGGGCGGCCCGGTCGAGCCACATCATCACGGGTCTGCCGGACGCCTACGGGCGCGGCCGGATCATCGGCGACTACCGGCGGGTCGCGCTCTACGGGGTCGACGCGCTCATCGACGCCAAGCGCCTCGACCGGTTGGAGCTCGACGCGCAGCCGTCGGTCGAGAGCATCATCCGCGATCGCGAGGAGAATTCCGAGCAGATCCGCGCGCTGCAGGAGCTCAAGTCGATGGCCGCGTCCTACGGCTATGACATCGGCGCGCCCGCGGCGAGCGCCCGCGAGGCCATTCAGTGGCTGTATTTCGGCTACCTGGCCGCGGTCAAGGAGCAGAACGGCGCGGCGATGTCGATCGGGCGCAACTCGACCTTCCTCGACATCTTCATCGAGCGTGACCTCGCGGCCGGTGTGTTGACGGAGTCGGCGGCGCAGGAGCTCATCGACGACCTCGTCATCAAGCTGCGCATCGTGCGTTTCCTGCGGACCAAGGAATACGACGAGATCTTCGCCGGTGACCCGACGTGGGTCACCGAGTCGATCGGCGGCATGGGCCAGGACGGCCGCTCGATGGTCACGAAGACGTCGTTCCGCTACCTGCAGACCCTTTACAACCTGGGCCCGGCGCCGGAGCCGAACCTCACGGTCTTCTGGGCGACCGATCTGCCTGAGGGATTCAAGCGGTTCTGCGCGCGGGTGTCGATCGACACCTCGGCGATCCAGTACGAGTCGGACGCGCTGATCCGCGGCGTCTCCGGCGATGACGCGGCGATCGCATGCTGCGTGTCACCGATGACGCAGGGCAAGGCGATGCAGTTCTTCGGGGCGCGCGTCAACATCGCCAAGTCGCTGCTGTATGCGATCAACGGCGGCCGGGACGAGGTGAGCGGCAAGCAGATCGCGCCGCCGTCGGCGCCGCTGAACGACCCGACGCGTCCGCTGGACTACGACGAGGTGTTCGCGCGCTACATGGAGACCCTCGACTGGGTGGCCTCCATCTACGTCAACGCGCTGAACATCATCCACTACATGCACGACAAGTACGCCTACGAGCGCATCGAGATGGCGTTGCACGACCGCGAGGTGCGGCGCACCCTGGCCTGCGGCATCGCGGGTCTGTCGGTGTCGGCGGATTCGCTGTCGGCGATCAAGTATGCGAAGGTCACGCCGGTCGTCGATGAGTCGGGGCTCGTCGTGGACTTCACGATCGAGGGCGACTTCCCGACGTTCGGCAATGACGACGACCGGGTCGATGACATCGCGGCCGACCTGGTCACGCGCTTCATGGAGAAGATCCGCCGGTTCGAGACCTACCGCGGGGCGATCCACACGCAGTCGGTGCTGACGATCACGTCCAACGTCGTCTACGGCAAGGCGACGGGCAACACCCCGGACGGTCGCCGCGCCGGTGAGCCCTTCGCGCCGGGGGCGAACCCGATGAACGGCCGCGACACGCACGGCATGTTGACGTCGGCCCTGTCGGTGGCCAAGCTGCCGTATGCCGACGCCGAGGACGGCATCTCGCTGACCAACACGGTCGTGCCCAGCGGCCTGGGTCGCAACCAGGAGGAGCGGGTCGACAATCTCGTCGGGTTGCTCGACGCGTATGTCGGTGAGGGCGGCTATCACCTCAACGTCAACGTGCTCAATCAGGAGACGCTGGTCGACGCGATGGAGCACCCGGAGAATTACCCGCAGTTGACGGTCCGGGTGTCGGGGTATGCCGTGAACTTCGTGCGCCTGACCAAGGAGCAGCAGCTTGACATCCTCCACCGGACCTTCCATCAAGGCTGAGCCGGCTGCGGCCGACGCCCCCGCCACGTCCGCGCGCTCCGACCATCGGGCGCGTGAGGTGGTCAAGCCACGCGGCGACGTCACGTTGTTGCCGTTGGCGGGGGAGTTGGCGCCCTTCGGGGTGCGCTCGGAGGAGCTCGAGGCGCTGCGCACCGGGCGGGCCGCGCAGGTGCATTCGTGGGAGTTGGTGACGGCGGTCGACGGGCCGGGCACGCGGTTGAGCATCTTCTTCTCGGGGTGCCCTCTGCGCTGCGTCTTCTGCCACAACCCGGACACGATGCTCGCGCATTTCGGCACGGTGCGGACGTTGGCGCAGGTGCAGAAGCGGCTGCGGCGCTATCGGTCGATCTTCGCGGCGAGCCACGGCGGCGTGACGTTCACCGGCGGTGAGGCGATGCAGCAGTTGCCCTTCATCGCCAATGTCGTGGCGTTCTGCAAGGAGCAGGGCATCCACACGGCGTTGGACACGTCGGGATTCCTCGGGGGCCACGCCGGAGATGAGTTCCTGGCCGATCTCGATCTCGTGCTGCTCGACGTGAAGTCGGGCGACGAGGAGACGTATCGGCGGGTCACGAGCCGGCAGTTGCAGCCGACGATCGACTTCGGTGACCGTCTGGCGCGGCTCGGCACGAAGATCTGGGTGCGTTTCGTGCTCGTGCCGGGCTGGACGGATGCGCCGGACAACATCGAGCGCGTCGCCGACATCGCCGCGCGGTGGAGTGACGTCGTCGAGCGCGTCGAGGTGCTGCCCTTCCACCAGATGGGCCGCGACAAGTGGCGCCAGGTGCGGATGGACTACAAGCTCCACGACGT
>JAVTVZ010000017.1:0-17960 GCA_032229625.1 Dermatophilaceae bacterium
CCACGCCGGTTGCGTAGGGCCGTTGCCTGCTCGCCTGGTCGCCTGGGCCCGTCAGGTGCCCGCGAGCTTTTGCGCCCGGCGAGACAGAGTCGATGACGAGGCCCCGCCCTGACGTCCCAGCGGATCGAGGTTTCGGCCAGACGTACCAAAAGTTGGTACTCTGCGGGGCATGGCGCACAATACGTCGATCAGCCTGGACGAGCACTTCACCGACTTCTTGTCTCGCGAGGTGGCTTCCGGTCGCTACCGCAACGCCAGCGAGGTGATCCGCGCAGGCCTGCGGCTGCTCGAGGACGAGGAGACTCGCATGGCGGCCCTGCGCCAGGCGCTGATCGCCGGTGAGGAAAGCGGGCCGGCCGAGGCGTTCGACTTCGACGTCTTCATCGACGCAAAGAAGTCGTGATCCGCTACCGGCTCACCCCAGCCGCGCAGCGCGACCTGTCGTCGGTCTGGGACTACACCCAAGAGCGTTGGAGTGTCGCCCAAGCCGAGACCTACACCCTCGAGATCAAAGCGGCCGTCGAGCGGATCGCTGACGACCCGAGACGCGGACGCAGTTGCGAAGAGATCCGGGCGGGATACCGCCGCTACGGAATCGGCAGCCACGTCCTGTTCTACCTCGAGACCGCCGATGGCATCGACGTCATTCGCATCCTCCACCAGCGGATGGACCCGACGCGCCACCTGTGACCGGCGCGCGCATCCTGTCATGGATCAGGTGGGCGCAGGGTGCCGGACGTTGCTGTCAGGGGAACGGCACCGGCCGCGACGTCTGGGAGGTCCGGCACGGGGCGGCAGAAAGGTGATCGAGATGAGTGATCGGCCTGACAACGCCGGTGCGGGGCACCGGGGCGCGACCGGCGACGACGAGATGCTCGTGATCGACGGGATACCGCAGGATCGGGTGCCCGGCCGCTTCCCGCGGCCGTCGGCGCACCTGTCGCGCGCGCGGCCCACGCTGCGGCGGGGGCAGAAGGCAGGGCTCTTCGCGGTCCTGGGGGCGGCCCCGATCGCGCTGCTGCTGCTCGCCGGGGGCACGGCCGTCGTCGTCGGCCAGAGCGACACCGTCGATGTCCCCGCCGCGGTCGCGCCGCCCGCCGGCGGCATCGAGCCGGCCCCGCCGCCCGCCGCGCCGAGAGCCAACCCCGCCCCGCAGGTCGCCGACGGGCCCTGCCTCCAGGAGCAGCTCGCCCTGACGGTCGACGGGTGGGACAGCGCGATGGGCACGTCGTCCGCGCGGCTCGTCGTGACGAATACCGGCACGGCGACGTGCCACCTCGACGGCTACCCCAGCGTGCGGCTCCAGCGCGGCGCCGAGGATCTGTGGCTCGCGACGACCCAGGCCGCGCCCGGCTCCGGCAGCGCCCCCGCGCCGAAGCCGGGCCGGGTCCGCCTCCCCGCCGGCGGCGCGGCGACCGCGTCGCTGACGTGGAAGGGCTACCGCCAGCAGGCCGACCAGACCTCGCCGCAGACCGTCGTCGTCCGCGCCCGCGGCGGCGTCGCCACCGACGGTGAGCCGTATGCCCGCTCGACCCTGCAGGTGCAGCTCACCGGCTCCGCTCCGCGCATCGACCTCGTCGAGGGCGCCCCGCTGACCGTCGGCCCCTGGGAGACGTGGCGCGTCAGCGGCGGGTGAACGCCGGCCGCTGAGCTCCGACCGCTGGCCACCGTGGCGGGTCGGCACCGAGTCGAGCGGTCGCCCGATCGGCGCGCACACCCCCGCGCGATCGACCGCGACGGCCAGCAGGTTCATCCCCGCGGGGGAGCGCTCTCAGCCTGGCGGGGGAAGCGCCGGACCTCCCTGCGCGGCACGCTGGAGACACACCGACCGCACCAGGAGGCACCCGATGCGCAGCGCCCGGCACGACCACCCCGCGTCCGACGACCCGTCCGACCGCGCCACGTCCGACGACCCGTCCGACGGCACCACGTCCGACGACCGGTCCGACCGCGCCACGTCCGACCGCGCCACGTCCGGCCGGTGGTCGCGCCGCGCCCCGCGCCGCAAGCAGAGCGACGCCGAGGTCGGTCGCGCCTTCCTGCTGACCGGCCTGCTCGGCCTCCTCATCCAGGTGTTCGTGCTCGCGGTCACCGGCCACGTGCAGGTCGCGCTGGCGACCGCGACACCGTTCGTCGTCTTCGCCTGCGTCGGTGGCGGCCTGCTCGTCAAGGCCAAGCGCGCGGCCTCGCGCACGGCCTGACCTGGTGGACACGGCCCGACCCGCCGGACCCGCAGGCCGCTCGACGCGATCGGGCGCAGGGGCCCGTTACCGTGGGAGACGCTGCGCGCCGCGGATTGCTCGAGTCGGGGAGGACGACTGTGGGGGGACGCTTCGTCGCGATCGGGGACTCGTTCACCGAGGGAGTCGGCGACCCGAATCGCCACTACCCCAACGGGTATCGCGGGTGGGCCGATCGCATGGCCCGGCAGCTCGGCCGGGCCGACGCGACGTGGGAGTACGCGAATCTCGCCCTGCGCTCCCGGATGCTCGACGAGGTCGTGGGGCACCAGCTCGCGCCGGCGCTCGCGCTGCGCCCGACGCACGTGTCGTTCTACGCCGGCGGCAACGACCTGCTGAGCCTGCGGCTCGACCTGTCGGGCCTGCTGGCGCGCTACGACGAGGCGGTCGCCGAACTCGTCGGCAGCGGCGCGCACGTGCTCGTCTTCACGACCTTCGACACGCGCACGACGACCCTGCTGGAGCCGCTGCGCCGGCGGGTCCTCGCCTTCAACGACGGGGTCCGCGACGTCGCCCGCGCCCGCGGTGCGCACCTGCTCGATCACACACTGATGCGTGAGTATGAGGACCCGCGGCTGTGGGCCCCGGACAAGATCCACATGAACAGGCAGGGCCACAAGCGCATGGCCGCCTTCGTCCTGCGTGAGGTCGGCGTGCCCCACAGCCTCAAGCTGCTCGAACTCGACGACGACTTCGAGCCCCGGCCGCTGTGGCAGCTCGCCCGCGAGGAGGCCGCCTTCGTGCGCGGCGAGGTCGTGCCGCTCGTGCGCCGCCGACTCTCCGGTCGCCGACCCAGCGACAGCGCCGACCCCAAGTGGCCCGACCTGGTCCGGCCCGCCGACGGTCTCAAGCGCCTCGCCCGGCAGCGGCGCGACGCCTGGGCGGACCCGGCCTGACTCGCCCGCCGGCACCCGGGGGCGAGCGTGCGCAGACCCGAGGCGGCGCAGCGGCCCTGCCCCAGAGACTCGCCGGCGCCCCCGGAAGCGGTGGATCGGCGGCCCCTGGCCGCTGCGGCCCACCGAGCGACAGAGCCGAGCGACAGACTGGGGACCGACAGACTAGGGTCTGGCCGGGATGGCTCCCGACGGGTGACGTCCGCCGCGCTCGACCGGCCCGATCCTCGATGACAGCCCGATCCGCGATGCCAGCCACGACGACGTGACCAGGAGTGAGCACTGATGACCGAGCCCGCAGCCTCCGCCCGGACCGAGCGCGACGGGCGCGGTGACGGCCTCACCTTCGTGCTCGCGCCCGACTCGTTCAAGGAGTCGATGACCGCCGCGCAGGTCTGCGAGGCGATGGAGCGGGGTCTGCGAGACGCCTACCCGGCGGCGCGCTACGTGCACGTGCCCATGGCCGACGGCGGCGAGGGCACCGTGCAGTCGCTCGTGGACGCCACCGGCGGCCGCCTCGTGCAGGTCCGGGCCACCGGCCCCCTGGGGGAGGAGGTCGACGCGGAGGCCGGCATCCTCGGGCGCGGCGCGCGCGACGGGCGCGACGGGCGCGACACGGACGGTGCCGCCGAGCTCGTCGGCGTCGTCGAGATGGCCGCCGCGTCGGGGCTGGATCTCGTGCCCGCGGATCGGCGCGACCCGCGGGTCGCCACGACCTACGGCACCGGGCAGGTCATCGCGGCGCTGCTCGACGCGGGCGTCGACCGGCTCGTCATCGGCCTGGGGGGCAGCGCCACGAACGACGCGGGCGCCGGCCTCGCTCAGGCCCTCGGTGCCCGGCTCCTCGACGCCGCCGGCGCCGACCTGCCCCCCGGCGGTGCCGCGCTCGCCGACCTCGCGCACATCGACGTCAGCGGCCTCGACCCGCGGCTGGCGTCGCTGACGATCGACGTCGCCTGCGACGTCAGCAACCCCCTGACCGGCCCCGACGGCGCCAGCGCGACCTACGGCCCGCAGAAGGGCGCCGACCCCGCGACCGTCGACGAGCTCGACGCGGCGCTGGCGAACTTTGCCCGGGTCGTCGCGGCCGACCTCGGGCGTGACGTCGGCGACGTGCCCGGCGCGGGCGCGGCGGGCGGGCTGGGCGCGGGGCTGCTCGCCTTCACCCAGGCGCGGCTGCGCAAGGGCGTCGACATCGTCGTCGACCACGTCGAGCTGCACCGCCACGTCGCCGACGCCGACCTCGTCCTCACCGGCGAGGGCCGCATCGACGGGCAGACCCGATACGGCAAGACCCCCACCGGCGTCGCCGGCGTCGCCCGCGCGCTCGGCAAGCCCGTCATCGGCATCGCGGGTGGCGTCGGCGAGGGCCTCGACGAGCTCTACGACGTCGTCTTCGACGCGGTCTTCCCCGTGGTCGGCGGCATCCAGACCTTGCCGGAGGCCCTCGCCACCGGACCGGAGAACGTCGAGCGCACCTGCCGCAACGTCGGCCGCCTCCTGCGCCTGAGCCCGTAGGCCGTCCGCACGTCGACAACCGCGCCGGACGAGGCCGTCGCCGGTCGGCGCGGGCGACCCTTCGCCTCAGCGGTTCCCCCACGCGTCAGCGGTTCTCCCACGCGTCGGGGGCGTCGGCGAGGGCGACGACGTGCGCGGGCAGGTCGCCGGCGAGGACCTGCGCGAGGCTCGTGCCGTCGAGCACCTGCCGCAGGCCGGCGCGCACCGCGACCCACACCGTCGGGAGGTGGCTGGCGACGCCCACGTAGGTCGTCTCGTGCGGCCGCAGGCCCCTGACCTCGGCCAATGGTCCGTCGACGGCGCGGAAGACGTCGCCGAGGCTGATGGCGGCGGCGTTGCGGCTCAGCGCGTAGCCGCCCCGGGCGCCGCGGACGCTCGTGACGAGGCCGGCGCGGCGCAGGTCGCCGAAGATGACCTCGAGGAACTTGCGGGGCAGATCCTGACGTGTCGCCAGGGAGTCGACGCTGACGGGCGGGCCGCCGTCCTGCGCCGTGCGCGCGAGGATGAGCATGGCCCGGATCGCGTAGTCGGTGCGTGCGGAGATGTCCACGTCGGCATTGTCGGGCACGGCGCCGATGTGGCGCGCGGTGACGCCGCGCGCCGCCGACCCCTCAGCGGTGGCCGCTGAGCTGCTCCATCCGCGCTTCGAGCGCGGCGAGCATCTCGTGCGAGCGCTTCTGCGCGGCGGCGGAGGGCCGCTCGTCGGGCACGGCCATCGGCAGCACGTCGATCGACAGGCGGGCGCCGCCGGCGAGGGCGCGCAGCTCGTCGAGCTTGGCGGCGAAGGGCGACCCGCTGCCCGGCGAGTAGTAGTCGACGGCCTCGTCGATCTCGTCGGGGAAGAGGTCGGCCTTGGTGACGACGATGATCAGCCAGACCGGGTGGTCGCGGCGCACGGCCATCGCGGCGATGCGGTGCGACGTGATCGACCAGTCCTCGAGCTCCGCGGCGAGGAGCTCCTCGCGGGTGGCCCGGGCCGCCCCGGTCGTGCCGCCGCGGCGCCGGGGGGTCGCGTGCCCGTAGGCGACGACGTGCAGCACGCCCTCGACGGGCTCGTCGTGGAAGACCTCGTCGAGCGCGCCGAGCCGCGTCGCGGCGTTGTCGCCGGGCACGACCCGCAGCCGGAAGCCGTGGCCCTGCGCGGAGCGGCGCGTGCGCCGCTCCATGACCGCCGAGCCCACGTCGGTCGTCGCCGGGGGCGCGTTGCGCCGCGACAGCCGGTCGGCCAGGCGGGTCTTGCCGATCCCGGTCATGCCGGTGACCGCCACGAGCGGGAACCGGCGTCGCAGCAGGTGCGTGAGCTGCTGCGGCGCCGCCGCGAGGGTCGTCAACAGGCTGCCGGCGATGCTCGTGCCGATGGCCGTGCGGGCTCCGCCGGTCAGCACGCTGCGCGGCAGGCGCGGGGTGGGTCGCTTCATGGCAGCTCTTTTCGTCGGTCCGGACTGCGCATGCTCCACCTCATCACAAGGACCCCGGGTCTCGCCCGTCGCCCACCCCGGCCGCACCCCGTCGCTACCCCTGGGCGCGGTGCCGGGCGCGGCGTCGGCCCGTGCCGCCGCCGGGGCAGCGACCTCGCGGCCCGTAGGGTCGTGCGCATGCTGATCGACGGTGCCGCGCTGCCCCCGTTGCCGCAGCCGCGGGTCGACCGGCCCGAGCTGCCGGACGGCTACGGCCTCCCCGACGGCGACGCCGGGCTGCTCGGGTGGCCGGCGGTGCTGTCCCGCCTGGAGCCGGCGCTGCACTACTGGCTGGCCTCGGTGCGACCCGACGCGCGGCCGCATCTCGTGCCGCGCTGGGGGGTCTGGGTGGACGGGCGATTCTGGTACGACGGGGCGCCGACCACGCGGCACGCCCGCAACGTCAGCCGCAACCCCCAGGTGGCGCTGAGCCTGGAGGACGGCCGCGAATCGGTCATCGTCGAGGGGGTCAGCGAGCCCGTGCGGGTCGCCGCGGAGCCGCTCGGCGCGCGGCTCGCGGACGCGTTCGGCAAATACGCGGCCCTGGGATACGAGCCGACCCCGGACGCCTGGTCCGGGCCGGACGGCGGCGGGCTGCGCGTCATCACGCCGCAGCGCGCGATGGCGTGGTTCGCCTTCCCGGGGGACTGCACCCGCTTCCGGTGGTGAGCTCGGCCGCGGCTCAGCGCACGTCGATGGTCGCGTCGATCTCGATGTCGGCGGTCAGGGAGCGGGCGATGAAGCACTCCTGGTGGGCCAGCCGCACGAGCCGTTCGACCTTGGCGACGAGCGCCGACCGGGCGTCATCCTCGAGGTGCCCGCCCGGACGGTCGGCGGTCACCGTGATGCGCGGCGCCAGGCGGATCGCGGTGATCCGCGTGGGCGGGTCGTCCTCCGGCATGACGGCGCTCGCGGCGTCCTCGTAGGCGGTGACGTCGATCCGCGCCCGCGCGGCCAGCGCGAGGAAGGACAGCAGCTGGCACGAGCTCGCCGCCGCCAGCAGCAGCGCCTCCGGGTTGGTCAGCGCGGCGTCGCCGCGGAAGGCCGGATCGGCGCTGACGGCCAGCGTCGCCTCCGGCGCGACCACGACGGTGTGGGCGCGGTCGTAGACCTCGTAGCCCACACCCGTCGAGCCCGACCAACCCAGGGACGTGCGGTAGTGGTGCGTCGTCGCGTCGCTCATGGCGCCGATCCTGCCAGCGGCGCGGCAGGGCGGCGTGTGTGCCGGCGCTCCCGGACGCCGGCCGGGGTGACCTACGGCTGGTCGCCCTCGCGCCAGGCGTCGACGGCCCGCGTCGCGAGCTGCCAGCTCACACCGAATCGGTCGTTGCACCAGCCGAATCGGCCGTCGCCGTAGTCGCCCAGCGGCATGAGCGCCGTGCCGCCGGCGCTCAGGGCGTCCCACAGGCGCTGCTGCTCGTCGGCGCTCTCGCAGCGCACGAAGAGCGAGACCGACGGGGTGAAGTCGAAGGCGTGAGCGACGGGGCTGTCGAGCGCCTGGATCTGCTGGCCCGCGACGGTGAAGAGCCCCTGGCGGACCTGCCCGGCGCCCGGCTCGCCTTGCGGGAACCGCTCGATGTCGATGATCTCGCCGTCGTCGAAGAGAGCGGTATAGAAGCGCATCGCCTCCTCAGCGTCGCCCTTCTGGAACATCAGGAACGGCATGAGCTTGCGCGGCTGGGTCACGGTGACCTCCAAGGACGGCGGCAGGGGGCGTCGACGTCGTCGGGACGCCGTGGCACCAACCTAGCCGTGGCACCAACCTGACGGCGGGGTCGCCGACGCGAGCGCCCCCGAGCGCATCACCCCAGGTCAGGCGAGCGCGAGCGCCTCGTAGGGCCGCGGGTCCCAGCGCGGCACGACCGCCGCCGGCGCGTCGGCGCGGGGGGTGAGGTGGACGCCGGCGAGCATGCAGCGGGCCGAGCCGCCGGCGTGCTCGATCGTCGGGATGCGCACGGGCAGGATCGGCGTCGACGCCTCGAGCGTCGCGCGCTGGTCGTCCGTGAGCGACGCCACGCCGCGGGCGCTCATGACGAGCAGGTTGCCGGTCGGGGTGGTCAACTCGAAGGCGTTGCCCGCGAAGTGCGCCACCTGCTCCTGGGTGAGCGCGACGACCTCGCGCCCGGTGGCCTCCAGCTCGGCGCGCACCCGGGCGCGCTCGTCGGCCGAGGTGATCGCGTCGAGGCCGACCAGGGCGGTGCGGGTGCCGACGGACATCAACACGTTGGAGTGGTAGATCGGCACGCCGTGGCTGTCGATGGCGTCGAAGACGACCGGCTCGTAGGCGAACTCGTCGCAGAAGCGGCGCAGCAGCGGCTCGCTCATGCGCAGCGACCGGCAGGCGTAGGCGCGGCGGGCGCGGTGGTCGAGCACCATCGAGCCGGTGCCCTCGAGGAAGAGGCCGTCGCGCTCGTGGCTCGTGTAGTCGTGCACCCGCGTCACGCGGTAGTGCCGGGCGAGGTCGTCGATGATGTCGGCGCGCCGCTCGCCCCGCCGGTTCGGGGAGTGCATCGGGTAGACCGCGACGGCCCCCGAGGACTCGGTGGAGAACCAGTTGTTGGGGAAGACCGAGTCGGGCGTCGTCGTGCCCAGGTCGTCGTAGAGGTGCACGGTGACGCCGGCGTCGCGCAGCGCCTGCGCCATCGTCGTGACCTCGTCGAACGCCGCGCGCGCGACCTGCTCGGCCGAGCCGGCCGGGATGCTCTGGTAGGCGTTGTCGACCCGGGTCGCCGGGTTGGGGGTGAAGTGGTGCGGGCGGACCATGACGACGGCCCGCGGGGCGTGCCGTGCGGACAGGTCGTCGGGCATGACGGCGTGCGCGTCGAACATCACGAAACCCCCTTTTTCGTCGTTGCCTCGATCATCGAGGACGCCGACGCCACGCACCATGTGCAGAAGTGCCATGATTCGACTGGTCGACAGGCAAAGTGCGGGGCGTGGTCATACAATATGCCCATGCGAGCGCTCGACGACATCGACCGGCGGCTGCTCTTCGAGTTGCGCAACGACGGTCGCGCCACCGTCAGCGCTCTCGCCAAGGCGCTGCACGTCTCGCGCAGCACCGCTCAGGCCCGCCTCGACCGGCTGCTGCGCGACCGGGTCATCCGCCGCTTCACGATCGAGGTCGGCCCCGGCGCCGAGGAGGAGTCCGTGCGCGCGGTGACGACCATCCAGGTCAGCGGCGCGCAGGCCGCCGCCGTCGCCCGCCACCTGCGCGGCATGTCGACCGTCCGGGCGCTGCACACCACGAACGGCACGTGGGATCTCGTCGCGGAGATCACCGCCCCCCACCTGGTCGCGCTCGACGCCACCCTCTCCGACATCCGCGCCCACTCCGGGGTCTCCAACACCGAGACCTCGATCCTGCTCACGCCGCTGTAGCGGGCCGCTCCCTCGGACGCGTCTGGGGTCGAGCAGCTCAGCCCGGCAGCGCGAGGGTGGCGACGTGGCCGGCGGGGGCCTCGAGCGCGTAGAGCCGCCACATCGTGCGCGGGCGCGCGGGCAGCGTCGTGCGCGGGCGCGCGGGCTGCATCGTGCGCAGGTGCGCGGGGTAGGTCGTGCGCGGGTGCGCGGGGTCGGCGACCGTGACGCGGTCGGTGGTGACGTCGATCGTCGGGGGGTCGATGCCCAGGCCGACGCCGGTGGCCTTGAGGACGGCCTCCTTGGCGGTCCACCAGCGGGCCGCGAGCAGGGTGCGGTCCGGCTCCGGCATGGCTCGCAGGGCGGCGATCTCGGCCTCGCCGTAGACGGTGTCGGCGGCGACGACCGGCGCGACGTCGGCGACGACCTCGACGTCGATCCCACACTGTTGTGTGGCGACGGCGACCATGACGACGTGCCCCGCGTGGGCGATCGACACCCACGCGTCGGTGCGATCCCGCCCGTCGACGGTCAGGTGCGGCCGGCCGCGGGTCGCCGGGTCGGTGTCGGGGCGGATGCCGACGCGCTCGGAGCCGACGCCGAGACGGCGCGCCGCGGTGGTGCGCGCCAAGAGCCGGCCGGTCGCGTGGCGCGCGGCGTCGACCTCGTGCCGGTAGGCGGCGCAGCGGGCCCGCTCCGAGGCGCTCAGCAGCGGGTCGGCGATGGCCTGCGTCAGCGGCGGTGAGGTCACGACGACGACGTCACCGGCGTCGGGGGCCTGCGACAGGGCCGGGTAGGGCGGCGTCATGGCGCCATCCTGGCAAGCGCCCGCGAGTGGCGTCGCCGCCGGGCCGGGCCTGATCCCGGGCCTGATCCCGGGCCTGATCCCGGGCCTGATCCCGGGCCTGATCCCGGGCCTGATCAACGCGCGGCGACGAGGTCGGACGGGGCGCAGCCGTAGTGCTTGCGGATCGCGGCGAGCAGGCCGTTGGGCGACAGGCCGACCTGGGCGGCGACGCGGCCGACCGGGCGGCCCTGGCCCAGCAGGTCGACGGCGGCGCGCAGCCGCACGCGGGTGCGCCACTGCGAATACGTCAGGCCCGTCTCCTCCAGGAACGCCCGGCGGATCGTCACGACGCTCGTGTGCAGCTCGGCGGCGAAGTCCTCGAGCGTGCGCGCGTCCGCCGGGTCGGCCTGCAGCCGCGCCGCGACCGGGCCGCTGACCGGCCCCGCGGGGACGACGACCCCGCCGGGATCACCCGCGGGCAGCCGCGCCGCCCGCGCCGCCAGCTCGTCCACCGTGCGCTGCAGCGCGGCGTCGTCCCACCGGCCGTCGAGGATCCGCAGCCGCACCTCGCCCGACACCGGGATCGGCAGGGCTCGCCGACCGCCCGGGGCCGTGAGCGCGGCGCTCACGGGGGTGAAGCCGGGCCCGAAGCGGGCGCTGTGCCACGCCCCGGCGGGGATGACGAGCGCGCTGCCGCGGTCGATCCGGTGGTCCTCGCCGTCGACCGCGAGGATCGCCCAGCCCGTCGCGGCGTAGAGGAACTGGTCGTAGGTGTGCCAGTGCGCGTCGTGCCCCCAGGCGCCGACACGTCCGTCCTCGGGGTAGGTGTCCGCAGAGGTCGGCTCGATTGCCGGACAGTCGAATTCGCCGCCGGCGAGCGGGGGATGCTCAGGACGCAGGAGTGAGGTCGAGCGCTGCATGTGGCCTCTTGATCGCTGACTGGGTGGCTCAGAATTAGGCAAGCCTAAGCTAAACCTCGGTTCCCGATCGAGGAGGTCCGATGTCGATGACCCGCCTGCCGGCACAGCGCCGTTCCGGCGCGTTGCGCGCCGACTCCGGCGCGCAATTCGCGCTGGTGGGGCCGCGGCACAGCCTGCGAGCCGTCGGCGTCGCGCAGCGCCTGACGCCCGCCGACCCGCGATCGGTCGCGTGGCCCGCGACGGCCCGGCGTGCCCTGCTGGAGTGGGAGCGGCGCACCGGCCGCCGCGGGGTCGTCGTCGGCGCGATCCCCTTCGACCCCGACGCGCCCGCCCACCTCTACATCCCCGAGCAGGTCACGCGCGTGCCGGTCACGCGCGAATCCCGGCCGGCGGGGGCCGCGTCCCTCGCCCTGCGAGGGCGCGCGGGACGCGTCGACGCCGACAGCTCGTTGGCCTCGGTGGGTGCGATGGCCTCGGTGGGTTCGGTGGGTTCGGTGGGCTCGATGGCCGCGGTGGGTGCCATGGCCTCGGTGGGTGCGCTGGGCTCGCCGGCCGCCCACGCGATGCCGGCCGGACTCGACGCGCTCGACGAGCTCGACGATCCTGGCTACCGGGCGGCGGTCGCGCAGGTCCTCGCCCGCATCCGCGCCGAGCAGAGGCAGGTCGGCGGCCCCGGCCCCGACGCCTCGGAGCAGCCCGACGCACTGGAGAAGGTCGTGCTCGCCCGCGCGCTCGACGTCGTCGCCGACCGGCGCATCGACGTCGCCGCGCTGCACCGCCGCCTGGCGCAGGACAACCCGGGGGGCTACGCCTATCGGGTCGATCTGCCGACCGCCACGGGGTCGGGCCTGGTCGGTGGGGGTCTCGGCGGCGGGACGTCCGACGCCGGTGACCGTGCCGATTGCGCGAGCCTCGTCGGTGCGAGCCCCGAGCTGCTCGTCGCGGTCGCCGGCGATGAGCTGTGCAGCAACCCGCTCGCCGGGTCGGCGCCCCGCGACCCCGACCCGGGGGTCGACGAGGCTCGTCGCGCCCGGCTCGCCGCCTCGGCCAAGGACGCCCGCGAGCACCGCCACGTCGTCGACGCCGTCGAGGCCGCGCTGCTGCCGCTGACCGACCGGCTCGACGTGCCGGCCGTGCCCGCGGTGAGCGGCACCCGCGACCTGTGGCACCTCAGCACGACGATCACCGGCCTGGTCCGCCCCGGGCTGTCCGCCCTCGACCTCGCCCGCGCGTTGCACCCGACCCCCGCGATCTGCGGGGTGCCGACGGCGCGGGCCGCGCAGGCGATCGCCGACCTGGAGACGCTGGAGCGCGGCTACTTCGCCGGGCTCGTCGGCTGGGTCGACTCCCGCGGCGACGGCGAATGGGTCATCGCGCTGCGCGGCGGGCTCGTCGAGGGGCGCCGGGTGCGGGTGCACGCCGGGGCGGGCATCGTCGCCGGCTCGGACCCCGACGCCGAGCACGCCGAGACCGCGACGAAGATGCGCACCTTCCTGCGCGCCCTGACCGCCGTCGCCGGGCCCGTCGCCGCGCACGTGCCGACCCCCGCCCACGATGTCGACGCGGTCGACGCGGTCGCTGAGGTCGAGCCCGCCGACGAGGTCGACGAGGCGGTGCTCGTATGACGCTCAGCCTCACGCGGGTCACGCCCCGGCCCGTCCCTGCCCCAGCCCCGTCGGGCTCCGCGCCGTCCACCACCGCGCCGTCCACTACAGCGCCGTCCACTACTGCGCCGTCGGTCTCGGCACGGCACGCCGTCGCGCCGGGGCGCCCGCTCGTCGACGGCGTCGTCCCCTACCCGCCGGCGGCCGTCGAGGCCTACCGCAGCGCGGGCTACTGGATCGGGCAGACCCACGACGACCTGCTGCGCGCGGCCGTCGCCGACGCCCCCGACCGGATCGCGGTCGTCGGCGGCCACCCGCAGGCGCCGCAGCGGTGGACCTACGCCGAGCTCGACGAGCGGGTCGAGCGGCTCGCCGCCGGGCTGCACGAGGCCGGGTTGCGCCCCGGCGAGCGGGTCGTCGTCCAGCTGCCGAACGAGCCCGAGTTCGTGCGCGTCGTCTTCGCGCTCTGGCGGGTGGGGGCGGTGCCGGTCTTCGCGCTGCCCGCGCACCGGCGCGCCGAGATCGAGTATTTCGCCCGGTTCACCGACGCCGCCGGCTACATCACGTGCGGGCGGCACGACGGCTTCGACCACCGCGACCTCGCGCGGACCCTGCGGGACGAGGTCCCGTCGCTGCGGCTCGTCGTATCGACGGACCCCGATCCCGAGCGCCAGCCCGCTGACCGCGCCTGGCTGCCGTCGCCGACGTCACTCGAGTGCGACGCGGCCGCGCCGGTCGATGCGAGCGCCCCCGGCGACGTCGCCTTCCTGCAGCTGTCCGGCGGCACGACCGGCACCCCCAAGCTCATCCCGCGCACCCACGACGACTACCTGTATTCGGTGCGCGAGTCCGCGCGGATCGCGGGCCTGCACGCCGGCTCGGTGCTGCTGCTCGCGCTGCCGGCGGCGCACAACTTCTCGATGAGCTCGCCCGGCCTGCTCGGTGCGATCCACGCCCGCGCCACGACGGTCCTGACGACCGACCCAAGCCCGGCGAGTGTCTACCGGCTGATCGCACAGCATCGCGTGACGATCGCGCCGGCGGTGCCGCCGCTCGCGCTCGCGTGGCTCAACTCGCCCGACCGCCCGGCGGCCGACCTGTCGTCGCTGGAGGTGCTGCAGGTCGGCGGTGCGCGGCTCTCCGACAGCGTCGCCGCGCGCGTGCGCCCCGAGCTGGGGTGCGAGCTGCAGCAGGTCTTCGGGATGGCCGAGGGTCTGGTCAACTACACCCGCCTGGGTGACCCCGACGACGTCGTCACGGCGACGCAGGGCCGGCCCATCAGCCCCGCCGACGAGATCCGCGTCGTCGACGACCACGACCGACCCGTCGGCCCCGGGGTGCCCGGTCACCTGCTGACCCGCGGCCCCTACACGATCCGCGGCTATTACCGCGCCCCCGAGCACAACGCCCGCGCCTTCACCGCCGACGGCTTCTATCGCACCGGCGACCTCGTGATCGCCCGACCGGACGGCTACCTCAGCGTCGTCGGCCGCGCCAAGGACCAGATCAACCGCGGCGGCGAGAAGGTCGCGCCGCAGGAGATCGAGGACCACCTCCTGACCCACCCCGACGTGCACGACGCCTCGGTCGTGGGGGTGCCGGACGACCACCTCGGCGAGCGGGTCCTCGCGCACGTCGTGCTGCGCGCCGGCGCGGGGCGGGTGCGGCCCGTCGACCTGCGGCGGCACCTGCAGGCGCGGGGCGTGGCCGGATACAAGATCCCGGACGAGTTCGCCCTCGGCGACACGCTGCCGCAGACGGGGGTCGGCAAGATCGACCGCCGCCACCTGCGCGACGGCGGCGGCCAGGAGACCTACGACATCGTCGGCGTCGGCTTCGGCCCCGCCAACCTCGCGCTCGCCATCGCCGTCGAGGAGCACAACGAGAGCGCCGCCCCCGGCGAGCGGCTGCGGCTGCTGTGCTGCGAGAAGCGCGGCGGCTCGCAGTGGCACCCCGGCATGCTGCTGCCCGACGCGAGCATGCAGGTGTCCTTCCTCAAGGACCTCGTGACCTTCCGCAACCCGTGCTCGCCCTACACGTTCGTCAACTTCCTGCGCAGCGTCGACCGACTCGTCGACTTCACCAACCGCGCGACGACGGCGCCGCTGCGCATCGAATTCGCCGCGTACCTGCGCTGGGTCGCCGAGCGCCTCGACCACCACGCGAGCCTGGCGACCGAGGTCATGGCGATCACGCCGCTGCGGGCCGGGGTGGACGGCGACGGACCGGTCACCGGCTACGACGTGACGGTGCGCCGCAAGGGCGCGGTGAGCACCCTGCGGGCGCGGCACGTCGTCGTCGCCGCGGGGCTGCAGCCGCGGCTGCCGCGGTGGGCGGTGGGCGGGGGCCAGGCCGAATCGCCCACGACGGTGTGCGATGCACGGATCTGGCACTCGGGGGACTACCTGCCGCGGATCGGGCGGCTCGCCGACGCGCGCGACCTCGTCGTCGTCGGCTCCGGGCAGAGCGCGATCGAGGTCGTCCTCGACGCCTACGAGCGGGTGCCCGGGGCGCGGATCCACCTCGTGAGCAGCCAGTTCGGCATCGGGCCCTCGGACCACGGGCCGCTGGTCAACGAGATCTTCGACCCCGCCTCCGTAGACGCCTTGTATGCCGCGCCGCCCGCCGTGCGCGACCGGCTCGACGCGTTGCACCGCGGCGCGAACCACGGCACCGCCCACCCTCGCGAGATCACCGCCCTGCACGACCTGCTGTATCGCGACCGCTGGCTCGGCAGCGACCGGCTCCGCGTACACCGTGTCAGCCGCGTCACCGGGGTGAGCCACGGCGGTGAGGGTCTCGACGACGGCACCGGCGACGGCCCGGCCGGCGTGATCGTGCACGTCACCGACGACCTCACCGGCGCCACCACGCAGGTGCGCGCCGACGCGGTCGTGTGCGCCACCGGCTACCGGCCGTTCGACACCGGGGCGCTGCTCGGGCAGCACGCCGACCTGCTCGTGCGCGACGACCAGGGCCGGCCGCTCGTCGAGCGCGACTGTCGCGCCCGGCTGCGCGACGGCGCCGGAGTGGCCGGCGGCGGCGGGCTCTATCTGCTCGGCCAGAGCGACCACCAGCACGGCTTCGCCACGAGCCTGCTCTCGACCGCGGCCGTGCGCGCCGGCGACGTGCTCGCCTCCGTCCTGGCGGCCCGCAGCGCTGCCTGCGCACCCGTCCAGACCGCCTCTGCCCCAGGGAGCCCCGCATGACCAGCCCGACCACGACCGGCGCGACGAGCGATCCGACGACCGACCTGACGAGCGACCTGACGACCCATCGGTCGGCGGCGGGCACGACCGGCCCGGACGCGCCCGGCACCGACGCCGTCGAGGAGGCGCGGGCGCTCGTCGCGGCGGTCGTCCACGACGACCTCGACGAGGCCGGGGCGCACGAGGACCTGCGCGACTACGGGCTCGACTCGATCCGGCTGTTGGCGATCCTCGACGACCTGCGGGCCGCGGGGCTGCGCGTGCGTGTCGAGGATCTCGCCGCCGAGCCGACCCTCGCCGCCCTCGCCGGCGCCCTCGCCGCGGCCCGCGCCGCATGACCCGAGCCGATCCCGACGCGGCCGACTGAGTCATCCCGAGCCACCCCGAGCCACACCGTGCCACCAGAGCCACCTCGCGTCGATCCGCCCCGACCCCGACGTCCGCACCTCGCACCTCGCACCGACGACCTCCGCAGGAGCAGCGCATGAGCACCAACCCCTTCGACGACGAGTCCGGCACCTTCCTCGTGCTCGTCAACGACGAGGACCAGCACAGTCTGTGGCCGAGCTTCGCCGCCGTGCCCGACGGGTGGCGCGTCGCGCTCGCCGCGACCGACCGGGCTGCGGCGCTGGACTACGTCGAGGAGCACTGGCAGGACATGCGGCCGCGCAGCCTGCGCGAGGCGATGGGGGCCTGAGGCGTGGGATCCCCGATGCACTACGTCGACTTCCCCGTGCGCATCCGCGACGTCGAGGTCACCGACAAGCGCTGGCTGACCGACACGATGGTGCGGATCACCTTCGGCGGGCCGGGCGCCCACGGCTTCGAGAGCGGGATCTTCGACGAGCACGTCAAGGTGATCTTCCCCGACCCCGAGACCGGCGAGCTGCGGCTGCCGACGCCCGACGGTGACGAACTCGACTGGCCCCGGCCCTTCCCGACCAGTCGCGAATACACGATCCGCGAGCACCGGCCCCAGCAGAGCGAATTCGACATCGACTTCGTCGCCCACCCCGGCGGTCTCGCGTCGCAGTGGGCCGCCGGCGCCCAGGTCGGCGACCGGCTGCACGTCGCCGGTCCGCCCGGCGGATATCGGGTCGGCGACGACTACGACCTCTACGTCGTCGCCGGCGACGAGACCGCCCTGCCCGCGATCTCGCGCTGGCTCGACGAGGCCGACGAGACCGTGCGCGCCGCCGTCTATGTCGAGGTGCCCGGCCCGGGGTCGCGCCAGCCGCTGCGCGACCTGCCCGGCGTCGACGTCACGTGGTTGCCCACGAGCGCCGCGGATGCGCAGGCGCTGGCGCGGGCCGTGCGGGCCACCCCGATCCCGGCCGGCGCGGACGTCTTCGTGTGGCTCGCCGGTGAGGCCGGGGCCATCAAGCCGCTGCGGCGTTGGGTGCGCGACGACCTCGGCCTGAGCAAGGAGCACAGCTCGATCACGGGCTACTGGAAGCGCGGCCACGCCGACACCCACGAGCACCTGGACGACGAGCACCGGGACGACGAGCACCGGGACGACGAGCACCTGGACGACGAGCACCGGGACGAGGACTGATCGACCCGTGACCACCGCGACCGCGCCGGCCCCCACCCGTCGGCGCCGCCGTCACGCGCTGTCGGACCGGCAGCCGTCGGGTCGCCGGGCGCTGGCGCGGCGGCTCGTGCGAGGGCAGTCCGGGCCGCTGCGGCTGTCCGTGCTCGGCGGCGTCGTCCGTCAGCTCGGCTTCCTCGCCCTGCCGTGGGCGCTGGCGCGGGCCGTCGACGACGGGCTCGTCGCCGGCGACCCGGGCGCGCTGACCCGGTGGGCCGCGGTCGTCGCGGCGCTCGGGCTCGTGCAGTTCGCCGGGGTGCTCGGGTGGACCTACTACGCCAATCTCGCCGACGCGCGCGCCGGGGCGTGGCTGCGGGCCCTGCTCACCGAGCGGGTGATGACCGGGGGCGACCTCGGGCGCGCCGACGCCGCCGACGC
>JAVTVZ010000018.1:0-22842 GCA_032229625.1 Dermatophilaceae bacterium
CCAGCGCAACGCCGAGCGCGCGGTGCGCGCTCTCACACGCCGCGCAGGTGCGTCACGACGGCCGCGCCGCGTGGGGGGCGCTCCACGCCGACGATGTCGATGCGCACGCCGCGCAGCGACTCGCACTCGTGCGGATGCTGCGCGGCCCACGCCGCGACGAGGCTGCGCAGGCGGCCGGCCTTGCGGGCGGTGATCGCCTCGACCGGCGAGCCGAACCGGCTACTCGTGCGGGTCTTGACCTCGACGACGACCAGGCAACGGCCGTCGCGGGCGACGAGGTCGAGTTCGCCGCGCGCACAGCGCCAGTTCGCGTCGAGGATCTCGTATCCGGCCTCACGCAGGTGCCGCGCCGCGACCCGCTCACCGTAGGCCCCGACCGCCGCATTCCGACCGCCCATGTCCTGCCCCAACCCGCCGGCACGGACCGGGCCGGCCCCCGGGCCGCAGCGACGCTGCGGGCGGGACGACCGTGACCCACGTCGGCGCAGTCGCGACGACTCACGCCGCAGAGCTGTGGACGGCCACCACGGGTGAGGTCACCGTGTGGACAGGGCCGGCCGACGCCTACCCGCCGAACTTGCCCCCGTCGGGCATCTCGAGGTCGGACTTGGCCAACTCCTCGATGTTGACGTCCTTGAACGTCACGACCCGCACGTTCTTGACGAAGCGCGCCGGACGATAGACGTCCCACACCCAGGCGTCGGACATCTGGACGTCGAAGTAGACCTCGCCGGCATCACCGCGCACCTTCACCTCGACGGCGTTGCACAGGTAGAAGCGTCGCTCGGTCTCCACGACGTGGGAGAAGAGCCCGACGACGTCGCGATACTCCCGATAGAGCTGCAGCTCCATCTCCGTCTCGTACTTCTCCAGGTCCTCGGAGCTCACGCTCGGTTCACCTCCAGCTCCAGCAGCTGCTCCCCCGGTCCGCGGGCAGCCACGCGTCGGTGCCCATCATCACCCATCGGCGCGGAGGCGGGCGGCACCGACTCGGCGCGGGCCGTCGGCGCGTCAGCCTCTCCCGCTCCGGTCGACCCGTCCGCTCCGGCCGACCCGTCCGCCCCGGCCGACCCGTCCGACCCGTCCGGCCCGGCCGCCGCAGCGGCACCCTGGGCGCTGAGCAGATTCCACGACCGCCGGTGCAGCTCGCACGCGCCGAGCCGCAGCAGCGCGGCCCGGTGCTCCGGCGCGGCGTAGCCCTTGTTGACCGCCCACCCGTAGTCGGGATGGTCACCGGCGAGCACGACCATCGCGGCGTCACGCTCGACCTTGGCCAGCACCGACGCGGCCGCGACGGACGAGCACCGCATATCGCCCTTGATGAGGGTGCGCACCGGCGGCACGTCCTCCAGCTCCGGTCCCGTCACCACCGGCACCGGCGCCGGCGCCTGCGCGGCCGCCCCGGACGCCGCCGTCCCGTGCGCAGCGGCAACCTCGGGCTCAGCGGGCGCGGGCTCGAGCTCCAGGCAGCCGAGGAGCCCCTCGCGGCGCGGATCGGTGAGCCAATCGTGGTTGCCGTCGAGCACGACGACGTCGGGTCGGACGCCGGCGGCGGCCAGCGCGCGACGCCCGGCCAGGCGCAGGGCGGTCATGATGCCGTGGGCGTCGATCTCTGCCGGTGAGGAGTGCCCGACCCCGAAGGCGACCGCCCAGCGCCGCACCGGCGCGACGAGCTCCTCGCGGCGCCGGGCGGGCAGGAGCTTGGAGTCGCGCAGCCCCACCGGGGCCGAGCGGCAGGCCTCGTCGATGATGACGACCCCGACGCTGACGGGGCCGGCGAGCGCGCCGCGCCCGACCTCGTCCATGCCGGCGACGAGGCGGTAGCCCTGGCGCTGCAGGTCCCGCTCGACGCGCAGCGACGGTTTGCGCTTGGTGCCGCGGGCCGCGCCGGCGGGCGTGCGCCGCC
The DNA here is from genome assembly GCA_032229625.1 of Dermatophilaceae bacterium. Lineage (GTDB taxonomy): Bacteria > Actinomycetota > Actinomycetes > Actinomycetales > Dermatophilaceae > Kineosphaera. The sequence goes on from JAVTVZ010000018.1 coordinate 1,907, forward strand.
GCGTCACGGGCCCGGCGGCGGAGGTCATGGCGCGGTGGTCGGGCTCGCGGTCGCCCGGGTGCGCCCGGTCGTGCGGGTCCCGGTCGTCGCCGGGTCGGTGGCCTGCGCCGAGGACTCGCCGCTGCCGGCCGGGCCGGTGGGTGCGGGAGTGGCGGGCGTGGGGCTCTCGCCGGACGCGGTGGGCGCGGGCACGCGAGAGAAGACGTGCTCCGGGGTGCCGAGCCACGCGAGCTTCGACAGCGGCCACACGACCGCGAACGCACGACCCACGACCTTGTCGATCGGCACCGAGCCGCGGGAGCCGTCGTTGGAGGGCTCGTCGTTGTAGCGCGAATCACGGCTGTTGGAGCGGTGATCGCCCATCACCCACACGGAGTCGGCGGGCACCGTGATGTCGAACGTGCGCTGACTCGGCGCGTCGCCGGGGTAGACGTACGGCTCGGTGATCGGGGTGTCGTTGATCGTGAGGCGACCGTCGGCGGTGCAGCACCGGACGTGATCGCCGGGCAGGCCGATGACCCGCTTGATGAGATGGTTGCCCTCGTCGTTGGGCAGGAGACCGACCCAGGACAGCGCCGAGTTGATGCGCTCGGCGACGGGGCCCTGCTCGGGCGGGACGGTGTCGGTGAGCCAGCCGCCCGGGTCCTCGAAGACGACGATGTCGCCGCGCTGGAGGTCGAAGAAGCGGGGGGTCAGCTTGCTGACGCTGACCCGGTCGTCCTTGACGAGCGTGTTGTTCATCGAGCCCGACGGGATCCAGAACGACTGGACGAACCACGTCTTGAGCACGAGCGAGAGCACCACCGCCAGGACGACGACGATGACGACCTCTTTGAGGAAGAGCAGGAGGCTGTGCCCGATGCCGTGCCCGCCGGCGTCGCCGCCGTCCGCGCCGCGACGCCCCTGCGGGCGACCGCCGCGCCGTCCCCGCGGCGCGGGGTCCGGCTCCGGCGCGAGAGTGTGCCCCGCGGAGGCGCCGGTCTCGTGACTCGTCGCGCTGGGCTGCGCCGCGTGGGCCGCGGGCTCGCGCGCCGGCCGCGAAGCATCAGGCCGTGGATCGCCGGGCTGCTGTGGATCGCGCTCGGAACGCTCGCTCATCTGGCCGTCCTGTCGTCTCGCACGCTGCCTGCACCGCCTGTCACGGACCCGCGGACCCGGGCCGGACGCGCCGACGGCACGGGGCGCGCACTGCGCCCCGGCCCGCCGACGACGTCGCCGATCCGCGCGGGCGTCAGCGCTTCTCGCGGATCTTGGCGGCCTTGCCCCGCAGGTTACGCAGGTAGTAGAGCTTCGCGCGGCGCACGTCGCCGCGCGTCACGACCTCGATCTTCTCGACGACGGGCGTGTGCACCGGGAAGGTGCGCTCCACACCGACGCCGAAGCTCACCTTGCGGACCGTGTAGGTCTCGCCGACCCCCTGGCCGTGGCGGCGGATGACGACACCCTGGAAGACCTGGACACGGCTGCGCGTGCCTTCGATGACCTTGACGTGCACCTTGAGGGTGTCACCGGCGCGGAAGTCCGGGATGTCGGTGCGGAGGCTGGCAGCGTCGACGACGTCGAGCTTGTGCATGGCGATATCGCTTTCTCGGCGGTGCCGCAGGCCACCCCTGGTCGGGTCGTGCTCGTGATGATGCTGCGCCGGTCGCATGCGCCGCGCTGACGCGCTGGCTGCACTCCCCCTGCGGTGGGGACCTGTCGTGGCGGAGCCGAGGATCAAGTTTGCCAGAGACTCCACCGGCGGTGGAAATCCCCAGGTCGGCGCGGCGATCCACCGCCACGGTCTGCCACGGTCACGGGGGCGGGGCGAGGGGATCCGCCGCGCAGCCCGCGACCGCTCGGGGCTCAGCGGCGCAGCTGCTTGACGAGCTCGATCGTGCCCGGCACCGGCTCGGCGCCGGTCTGCCCGGGCCGGGACCGGCGATAACCGGCCCGTGCGTAGCGGCGCTGATTCGCGCGGCTGCCGTGCCCGGTGATGAGCCACGCGAAGCGGGTCTCGGGCGCGGCGGCCGCCTCGGCGTGGGCGAGCAGGGCCCGCCCCAGGCCGCGACCGCGCAGGTCCGGCGCCACCATGAGGCGTCCGATCTCCCACCCGTCGCCGGCCGTCGCGCGGGCGCGCACGGAGGCGACGAGGCGCCCGGAGGCGTCCCGCGCCACCCACGTCGACCAGGTCGTCAGGTCGCGCCGCACGTCGTCGAGGTCCTCGACGAGCGGCGGGATGTCCCACGCATCGTTGTCCCGCCCCTCGGCGAGCCAGCAGGCGCGCTGGAGCACGAGCAGTTCGGCGGCGTCGGCGGGCACGGCCGCGACCAGGCGCAGGTCGCCCAGGCCGCCGGCGACGGCCGCGGCGGGCACGAGGTCGGGTCGGCGCCGCCGGGTGCGCTCGACGCTGCGCTCGCGGCGCCAGGCGGCGATGGCGCCATGGTCGCCCGAGCGCAGCACCGCCGGCACGTCGTGCCCGCGCCAGCTCGGCGGTTTGGTGTAGACGGGGTATTCGAGCAGGCCGTCGGAGTGCGACTCCTCGACGAGCGACTCGGCATTGCCGACGACGCCCGGCACGAGCCGCGCGATCGCCTCGACCATCGCCAGGACGGCGACCTCGCCGCCGTTGAGCACGTAGTCCCCGAGCGAGACGACCTCGACGCGCAGGCCCAGGTCGCCGGCCGCGTAGTCGTACACCCGCTCGTCGATGCCCTCGTAGCGCCCGCAGGCGAAGGCCAACCACGGCTCCCCCGCCAGCTGGGCCGCGAAGTCCTGGCGGAACGGGCGGCCCGCGGGCCCCGGCACGATGAGCAGCGGCCCGGCGGCGCGACCGTCCTGGTCCGGCTCAGGCTGGGTGTCCGGCTCGGGCTGGGTGTCCGGCTCGGGCTGGGTGTCCGGCTCGGGCTGGGCGTCCGGCCCGGCCGATCCCTGCGGACCTGCCTGCGCGACGAGCGCGTCGAGCGCCCGACCCCACGGCTGCGGGCTCATGACCATCCCCGCCCCACCGCCGTAGGGGGTGTCGTCGACCGTGCGATGCCGGTCGTCGGTGTAGTCGCGCAGGTCCTGGACCCGCACGTCGAGCAGCCCCTGACGGCGGGCCTTGCCGATGAGCGAGAGCTCCAGCGGCGCGAGGTAGTCGGGGAAGATCGTCAGGACGTCGATGCGCATCGCCGCCACCTCAGGGCAGGTCGAAGAGGCCGTCGGGGGCGTCGACGACGACGTGGCGCTGCGCGGGGTCGCCGTCGGTCTGCACGACCGGCACGAGGGCCTGCACGAAGGGCACGAGCCCGGTGCGCCCGTCGGTCAGCCGCACGGCCAGCAGGTCCTGGGCGGGGCGGGTCAGCAGCTGCGTCACCTCACCGATCGCGGCGCCGTCGCGGTCGCGCACGGGCAGACCGACGAGTTCGTGCGGATACCAGCCGCTCTCGGTCTCATCGTCGACGTCGTCGGGGTCCGCGGGAGCGTCGGCGCGACCGTCGGTCGCGGTCTCGTCGGGGCCGACGACGAGCCGGGTGCCGCGCAGCGCCTCCGCGGCGCCGCGGTCGGCGGCCTCCTCGAAGGCCACGAGCCAGACGCCCTGGTGCAGCCGGGCGCTGCGCACGGTCAGCGGGCCGCGATCCGGCCGCGTCGCCAGGACCGACCCGGGCGCGAAACGCTGCCGCGGCGCGTCCGTGTGCGCCTGCACCGTCACCTCGCCGCGCAGCCCGTGCGGCTTGCCGATCCGCGCGACGAGCATCTCGGTCTCCACCGGCGCTCCACCCCTTCCGTGATCCGTGCGAGCCCTGCGTCCCGGCAGGCGGGCGAGTGCCCGGACACAGCCAGGGTGCGCCGACGCGGATGGCGTCGGCGCACCCTGGCCGTTGCGTTCAGCGGTGCGATCGCTGCTAGCGCAGCCGATCGGTGTCGACGATGTCGATGCGCACAGGTCGACCGTCGGCGAGGGCACCCATGACGGTGCGCAGCGCGCTGGCCGTGCGGCCGGAGCGGCCGATGACGCGACCCAGGTCGTCGGGGTGCACGCGCACTTCGAGCAACTCGCCGCGACGCAACTCCTTGCGTCGCACGACGACGTCGTCCTCGTTGTCGACGATGCCCTTGACCAGGTGTTCGAGGGCCTCCTCGAGCACGATCAGGCCTCGGTCGACGCGTCGGCCTTCTCGGCCGACTCAGCCGCGGGAGCCTCCGCCTCGGCGGCGCTCTCCTCGGCCTTGGCGGCCTTCTTGCGCGCGGTCGTCGCGCCGTTCTTCGCGAAGTCGTCGTCGGCCTTGCCGGCGGCGGCCATCGCGGCCTCGTAGAGGTCCTTCTTGCTCGGCTTGGTCGGCTGCGGCTTGAGCGTGCCCTCCGCACCGGCCTCGCCCTTGTGCTTCTGCCAGTCGCCGGTGACCTTCAGGAGCGAGAGCACCTGGTCGGTCGGCTGCGCGCCGACACCCAGCCAGTACTGCGCGCGCTCGGAGTCGATCTCGATGACCGAGGGCTCGCGCGTCGGGTGATACAGGCCGATCTCCTCGATCGCCCGGCCATCGCGCTTGGTGCGCGAGTCCATGACGACGACGCGGTAGAACGGTGCACGGATCGCGCCCATGCGCTTCAAACGGATCTTGACGGCCACGTGTGTGGATTCTCCTGTTACTCGGTGCTGAATGCGTGAGCCTGCCCGGTCCCGTGGGGACACCCGTGCGGCGGTGCGAAAGCAGCGGTGTGATGCGCTGACCCGGCGACTCCTCCGGTCACGTGCGCCACGGTCACACGAGGTGAGAGAGAGTCCGCGGCACACGCATACAACGATCCATAGTGCCAGATGACCCGGGCCCGGAGCACATCGCCTCACCGGGTGCGTCTGACGCGGGCATCCGGCGGGCTCACGCGGGCGGGCCGCCGTCGCCGACGCCCGCCCCCGCCCGGGCCGACAGCGCCAGCCGCACGACGTCGGGCGCCCCGCGGATCGACGACGCGTGCGCGACGACCGGCGTGCTCGCCCCCGCGGTCCGTAGCAGCGTCAGCAGGTCGGCGGTGCCGCGGGCGCTGAGCAGCACCGCCCCCGCGACGGCGTCGGTGAGCGCGACCTGCGTCGTCGCCGTGCCGTCGTCGCGCACGACACCGACGCCGAGCTCGCGCGCGGCCGCCAGCGCGGCCGCCACCGGCTGCGCCGCGTGCACGTCGCCGGGCTCCGGCACGGTGAGCACGAGGACGGGTCGCGCGGGGGTGACCGGGGCATACGCCGGCGCGGGCCACTGCTCGCGGATCACGCCGTAGGTGTGGTGATCGCGCCACTCGGGGGTCCCCGCGGCGTCCTCGAGCCACAGGTAGCCCGGCCAGTCGCCGCGGGGTCGGAAGCCGAGCCGGCGCAGCAGGCCCGCGCTGCGCGTGTTGCCCGGCTGCACGCTCGCCTCGACCCGGTGCAGCCCCAGGCCCCGCGGCACGGCCGCGAAGGCGACGTCGACGACGAGGCACAGGCCGCGGGCGAAGAGGCCCGTGCCGGCATACGGGTCGTAGGCGTCGTAGCCGAGGGTCGCCGACCAGGCCCGCCCGCGGACGATGTTGGTGACGTTGACCTTGCCGACGAGGTCGTGCGCCCCGACCGGGTCCAGGGCCCGCACGAGGAAGGTGCGGTGCAGCGCCGACTGGCTGCGCACGTGATGGGCCAGGTCGTCGGGATTGACCGGATTCCACGGGCGCATCCGCTCGGCCGACGCCGACACGGCCACCTTGTAGTCCGGGATGTCGGCCTCGCGGGCGATGTCGATGCGCACCCCGTCGCCGACCCGCGAGAGCAGGTCGACACCGGAGGCGGGCCCCCGCCTGGACTCCCCCACGGCGTCAGCGGACAACGCGGCCCCGCAGCACGACGTGGGCCGGGTGCGCGAGCACCCCCACGTCGAGGCGCGGGTCCTGGTCGTAGACGACGAAGTCCGCCTCCGCGCCCTCGACCAGCCCCGGGCGGCCCAGCCACTCGCGCGCACCCCAGGCCGTCGCCGAGAGCGCCGCCACCGGGCTGAATCCGGCCGTGACCAGCTCCGCGACCTCCCGCGCGACGAGACCGTGGGGCATCGCGCTGCCGGCGTCCGTGCCGACATACACGGCCACCCCGGCCTCGTGCGCCGCGGCGACCGTCTCGTAGCGGCGCTCCCACAGATCGATCATGTGATCGGCATACGTGGGGAACTTGGCGCGGCCGGCGTCGGCGAAATCGGGGAAGTTGTCGATGTTGACCAGGGTCGGCACGATCGCGATGCCCGCGGCGGCGAAGGCCTCGACGCTGTGCGGGGTCAACCCCGTCGCGTGCTCGATGCAGTCGACGCCCGCCGCGGCGAAGTCGTGCAACGACTGCTCGCCGAAGCAGTGGGCCGTGACCCGCGCGCCCTCCTCGTGGGCGGCCGCGATCGCCGCGGTCAGCGCCTCGACCGGCCAGCAGGGCCGCAGGTCACCGGCCTGCCGGTCGATCCAGTCACCGACGAGCTTGACCCAGCCGTCGCCGGCCCGGGCCTGGCGCCGCACCGCCGCGACCACCTCGTCGGGCTCGACCTCCTCGGCGAAGCCGGGGATGTAGCGGCGGGTGCGGGCGATGTGTCGCCCGGCCCGCACGATCCGCGGCATGTCGTCCTCGTCGTCGAGGTAGTGGGTGTCCTGGGGCGAGCCCGCGTCGCGCAGCAGCAGCGCGCCCGCGTCGCGGTCGGCACCCGCCTGCTCGCGCGCCCGGTCCGGCCCGACCGCCCCGCCGGGGCCCAGCCCCACGTGGCAATGCGCATCGACGAGCCCCGGCAGCACGTAGCCGGTGACGGACTCGACGTCCATCCGATCGGCGGGCGCCTCGAAGGTCAGCCGCCCGTCGACGACCCAGGCCTGCTCGCGCACCTCGTCCGGGCCGACGAGGATCGCTCCGCTCACGTGCCGCACCGCGCTCATGTCGCCACGGTATCCCGCGGGCACCGCGCCCCGGCGGGCCGCGGACCTCACGCGGACCTCACGCGGCGCCGCGGCCCGGTCGTGAACCGCAATTGACGGCCGCGCAACACGGGGGTAATCGGGTCTGACCTGCGCGCTTCCTACCGTCGAAGGACGTCGGCGCGCCATCGGGGCGGGCCCACGACCCCCAGGACCCACCGTGACGTCACGCACCTCCTTGCCCCTGGGCGCCACCGCGACCGCAGCCCCGGCGCCACCCGCACCGCGCGTCGCCCTCGCCCACCGCGCCGGCCGCCGACTCGTCCACTGGGACCCCGAGGACCCGGGGCAGTGGGCCCGCGGCGGAGCCGCGATCGCCCGCCGCAACCTCGCGGTCTCGGTCCTCGCGGAGTTCCTCGGCTTCGCCGTCTGGGCGCTGTGGAGCATCGTCGTGCCCCAGCTGCCCGCCGCGGGCTTCACCCTCTCGGTCGACCAGATGTTCTGGCTCGTCTCCGTGCCCGCGCTCGTCGGGGCGGCGCTGCGGCTGCCCTACACCTTCGCGGTCCCGCTCTTCGGCGGCCGCAACTGGACCGTCGTCTCCGCGCTGCTGCTGCTCGCGCCGACGCTCGCGCTGGCCGTCGTCGTGCAGCGCCCCGAGACGCCCTTCGCCGTCCTGGTGCTCGTCGCCGCGCTCGCCGGTGTCGGCGGCGGCAACTTCGCCAGCTCGATGGCCAACATCTCGTTCTTCTACCCCGAGGCCCAGAAGGGCAAGGCGCTCGGCCTCAACGCGGCCGGCGGCAACCTCGGCACCGCGGCCGTGCAGTTCGCCGTGCCGCTGGTCATCGTCTCCGGAGCCGGCATCGCGCTCGAGCGAGCGGGCCTGGTCTTCCTGCCCCTCATCGCCCTCGCCGCCTGGCTGGCGTGGACGCGGATGGACAACATCGAGGGGTCCACCTCGGACCTGCGCAGCTTCGGCCGGGCGGCCGGGATGCGGCACACGTGGATCATCTCGTTCCTCTACATCGGCACGTTCGGCTCGTTCATCGGCTTCTCCGGTGCCTTCCCGACGCTGCTGAAGAACCAGTTCCCGCAGCTGACCGTCTCGATCGCCTTCGCCGGCGCGCTCGTCGGCTCGCTGTCGCGGCCGCTGGGCGGCATCCTCGCCGACCGCTTCGGGGGCGCGCGCATCACGATCTGGTCCTTCGCGGCGATGGCGCTGGGCACCGTCGGGGCGATCCTGGGGATCACCGGGCAGGACGTCGCGCTCTTCTTCGGCTCGTTCCTGCTGCTCTTCGTCTTCACCGGCGTCGGCAACGGCTCGGTCTACCGGATGATCCCGGCGATCTTCCGCGAGACCGGCGACCCGGATTCCCCCTCCTCGACCCTGCGGGCCCGCAAGGCCGCGGCGGGCTGCCTCGGCATCGCCGGCGCCGTCGGCGCACTCGGCGGCTTCCTCATCCCCCGCGGCTTCGCGCTGAGCAACTCCCTGACCGGCTCGCTCACCGCGGCCCTGTGGGTCTTCATCGCCGCCTACGCGGTCATGGCCGCCACGACGTATGTCGTCTACGTCCGCGGGCGTGCCGCCGACGCCGCCCGCATCTGAGCGTGCGGCGATGAGCGACACCCACTGCCCCTACTGCTCGCTGCAGTGCGCGATGTCGGTGACCCCCGCCGCCGGCGGGCCGCGGCAGGACCGGACGGGCCTGCCCGTGCGCGTCGCGCCACGGGACTTCCCGACCAACGCCGGCGGCCTGTGCGCCAAGGGCTGGACGAGCGGCGAGGTGCTCACCGCACCCGACCGCCTGACGACACCGCTGCTGCGCGGGGACGATGGCGCCCTGCACCCGGCGAGCTGGGACGAGGCGCTCGACGCCGTCGAGGCCGGGGTGCGGCGGGCCTGGGCAGCGGGCGGCCACGAGTGCGTCGGGGTCTTCGGCGGCGGCGGACTGACCAACGAGAAGGCCTACACCCTGGGCAAGTTCGCGCGGATCGCGCTGCGCACGCCGTATATCGACTACAACGGGCGCTTCTGCATGAGCAGTGCCGCGGCGGCCGGCAACCGGGCCTTCGGGCTGGACCGCGGGCTGCCCTTCCCGCTGACCGACCTCGCCGGCGCCGGCGCGATCCTGCTCGCCGGGAGCAACCCCGGCGAGACGATGCCGCCCGCCGTCCGGCACCTGTCCGCCGCCCGCGAGCGCGGTGGCCTGCTCGTCCTCGACCCGCGCCGCACCGCGACCGCCGCGCTGACCGACGAGGGCGCCGGGATGCACCTGCAGCCCGTGCCGGGCACCGACCTGCAGCTGCTGCTCGGGCTGACCCACGTCGTCCTGCGCGAGCAGCTGGCCGACACCGCCTACCTCGACGCGCGGGTCAGCGGCGTCGAGGCGGTGCGCCGCGAGGTGAGCCAGTGGTGGCCCGAGCGGGTCGAGCGGGAGACCGGCGTGCCGGCCGAGCAGATCCGCCGCGCCGCGCGCCTGCTCGCCGCCGCCGCGCCCTGCCACGGCGGGCCGGGCGCCTACGTGCTCACCGGGCGCGGCGTCGAGCAGCACGCCCACGGCACCGACACCGTGACCGCCGCGATCGGTCTCGCGCTCGCGCTCGGGCTGCCCGGGGTCGTCGGCTCCGGCTACGGCTGCCTCACCGGGCAGGGCAACGGGCAGGGCGGCCGTGAGCACGGGCAGAAGGCCGACCAGCTGCCCGGCTACCGCTCGATCAGCGACCCGGCGGCGCGCGCCCACGTCGCCGCCGTCTGGGGCGTCGACCCCGCGATGATCCCCGGGCCGGGCGTGCCGGCCGTCGAGCTGCTCGCCAAGGTCGGGCAGCCCGTCGAGGCCGGCGGGCTGCGGGCGCTCTTCGTGCACGGCGCCAACCCGGTCGTCTCGGCTCCGGATGCCGGGGCCCTCGAGGCGCGGCTGCGACGCCTCGACCTGCTCGTCGTCGCCGACCTCGTGCCGAGCGAGACCGCGGCCCTGGCCGACGTCGTCCTGCCGATCACGCAATGGGCCGAGGAGTCCGGCACGATGACCTCCCTCGAAGGGCGGATCCTGGCGCGTCGCCAGGCGATCGAGCCGCCACCGCAGGTCCGCGACGAGCTGTGGGTATGGCGCGAGCTCGCCGCCCGACTCGAGGCTCCCGTGCCGTTCGCGGACGATCCCGACGAGGTGCTCGCCGAGCTCGCGGCCGCCAGCGCGGGCGGGATCGCCGACTACGGCGGGGTGAGCGCGGCACGCGCGGCGAGCGAGGCGCTCTACTGGCCGTGCCCGGCGCCGCAGGACGGCATCGACCATCCCGGGACCCCGCGGGTCTTCCTCGACCGCTTCGCGACGGCCGACGGGCGCGCGCGGATGCTGCCCGTCACCGCGACGCCCATCGCCGACGACACCCGCGCCGACGCTCCGCTGCTGCTCGTCACCGGTCGCGTGCTCGAGCACTACCAGTCCGGCGCGCAGACCCGCCGCGTCGCGGCGCTGCACCGGGCCCAGCCCCGCGCGACGGTCTCGTTGCACCCCGGCACCGCCGCGCGCTTGCGCATCGAGGAGGGCACGCCGGTGCGGATCACCTCGGCGCGCGGCACGTGCGTCGCGATCGCCCTGCTGTCGGCCGCGCTGCGCCGCGACGTCGCCTTCCTGCCCTTCCACTTCGCCGGGCGGCAGCGCGCCAACCTGCTGACGAACCCGGCGACCGACCCCGTGAGCGGGATGCCCGAATTCAAGGTGTGCGCCGTCGACGTCGCGCCCGCAGACGACCCCGACGCACGCCTGGCGCTGCGCGGGGAGCACACCGAGGGAGTGCCACGATGAGCCCAACCCCACAGGATTGTGTGCCGATCCGGCTGCCGCGATCGGACGGCGCGGGCGACTCTCCCGGGGCCGCGGCCCACCGGGTCGTCGTCCTCGGCCACGGCATGGTCGGCCACCGCTTCGTCGCCGAGGTGATGCGGCGGGCCGGCGCGGCGCCGGTGCCGATCGACGTGACGGTGCTGGGCGCCGAACCGTACGAGCCCTACAACCGGCTCCTGCTCTCCGAGGTCCTGGCCGGGCGGGCCGACGTCGCGTCGCTGACGCTGCCGCAGGCTCCGGCCGGAGTGCGGGTGCTCACGCGACGCGCCGCGCTGCGCCTCGAGCGGCAGCATCGGGTCGTGCTCGACGACACCGGCGAGCGACACCCCTACGACACCGTGGTGTGCGCGCTGGGGGCGGCGCCGCGGGTGCCGCGGCTGCGCGGGCTGCCCCGCGACGTCGGCCCCGACGGCCTGCCGGCGGGGGTGCAGGCATTGCGGACCGTCGACGACGCGCGGGCGCTGCTCGCGCGAGTCGCGTGCCGTCGCCCCGACGGCCACCCGCCCCGCGTCGTCGTGCTCGGCGGCGGCCTGCTCGGCCTCGAGGCCGCCCGGGCTCTGCTCGGGCGCGGCGCGCGGGTCGCGATCGTCCACTCCGGCGGCCACGTGCTCGACCGGCAGCTGTCCGCGCAGCCCGGCGCGGTGCTCGGTGCGCGGCTGCGCGACCTCGGCGTGACGATCGTGCGCGACGCCCGCGCGGCGGGCCTGCGGCGCGATGACCACGGCGCGCTCGTCGGCCTCGACCTCGCCGACGGCCGGCAGCTGCCGTGCGACACCCTGCTGCTCACGGCGGGCGTCGCCCCCCGCGTCGACCTCGCGGCCGCCGCCGGACTGAGCGTCGACTCCGGGATCCTCGTCGATGCGGCCCTGCGCTCCCCCGACGACCCCGACGTCGCCGCCATCGGCGACTGCGCCCAGACCGACGCCGGCTGCCCCGGGCTGCTCGCCCCCGGCTGGGACCAGGCCGCCGCACTCGCCGAGCAGCTCGTCGCGCGCCTGACCCGCGAGGCGGCCGCTGGCCCGCCCGCCGAGACCTCAGCAGGCCCGTCCATCGTCACGCCCACCGACACGCGCTCCCGCACAGACTCCTGCACGTACTCCTGCACCGGCCGTGATCCCGGCCGTGATCCCAAGGAGGTCGTGCGGCTCAAGGCCGCCGATCTCGACGTCGTGACCTTCGGGCGGATGCCGCGCGGGGAGTCCTGCGCCACCACCGACTGCGACGCAGGCGCCGCGGCCACCCCCACCTCCTGCGCCATGGACCCGGCCGACGACCTCGCCGGCTGGGCCGAGCCACAGGACGCGTCGGCGGCCACGGATGAGCGCGGACGGTGCGCGCGGCACGACCCGACCGGCACGCGCGTGATCACGCTGCACGACCCCACGGGGCGGCGCAGCCTGCATCTGGCCGTGCGCGGCGATCGGCCGCTCGGCGGTGATCGACTGCTCGGAGGCGCTCGACTGCCGGGCGGCGATCGACAGCGCGGCGATCGGCTGCTCGGCGGCATCCTCGTCGGCGCGGGGGCGCTCGCCGCGGACCTCGTCAGCGCCTACGAGCGCGAGACGCCGCTGCCGCTGGACCCGGCGCAGCTGCTCGTCGCCGGCGGCGGGAGCGCGCTGCCGACCCGCACGAGCCCGGCGAACATCCCCGGCGCCGCGACGATCTGCCGCTGCAACGGCGTGACGAAGTCGGCGATCATCACCGCCTTCGAGGCCGGTGAGCGGACCCTGCCCCACCTGGCCGAGGCGACCCGCGCGACGACCGGCTGCGGCAGCTGCACCAGCGCCTGCCGCGGCATCCTCGCCTGGCTCGAGCAGGCCGACCCGCAGCAGGCCGACCCGCAGCAGGCCGACCCGCAGGCGCCCGACCCGCAGCAGCCCGAGGACGGCGGCCCGGCCCGCGCGCGGAAGGTCGCCGGCCTCACTCCCTGAGGGCGGGGCCGCGACCCACCCGCGGCGGCACGGACCTCATCGTCAGCGGCGACGCGCGGTGAATCACCGTTAGCACCGGCGAAACACAGCGCCTCCATCGGCGCAACACGCGCTGCTTACCGTCCTGGAAGACCGCATTCGAGCATGTCAACGGATACCGACGACCCCCGCGGGGTCGACGTGGTGAAAGAGGATCGATATGGCGCACACCTCGCAGTCCGACGCGGAGCCGACCACCCGCACGGCCCCGCAGGCGCCCGGGACGAGCCGACACCTCGTCGTCGTCGGCGGCGGGATGGTCGCGCAGCGGCTCGTCGAGGCGCTGCGCGCCCGGGACACCGACGGCGCCTGGCGCGTCACGGTGCTCGCCGAGGAGCCGCGCGCGCCCTACGACCGCGTCGCGCTGACGAGCTACTTCAGCCGCACGGACGCGACCGCGCTCGAGCTCGGCGACCCTGACCTGTGGCGCGACCCGCTCGTCACGCTGCGCCGCGGCGTCGCCGTCACCGCCATCGACCGCGCCGCCCGCACCGTGCAGGTCACCCGCGGCGAGGCGATCGCCTACGACCACCTCGTCCTGGCCACGGGCTCGAGTGCGGCGGTGCCGCCGATCGAGGGCACAGGCCACGGCGGCGTCTACGTCTATCGCACGATCGACGACGTCGCGGCGCTCAAGGGCTACGTGCAGGGGCGATTCGCAGACCTGGGCCGGCCCCTGCGCGGCGCCGTCATCGGTGGCGGCCTGCTCGGGCTCGAGGCCGCGGGCGCGCTGCAGGCGATGGGCGTCGACTCCACGGTCGTCGAGTTCGCGCCCCGGCTCATGCCGATCCAGGTCGACGAGGGCGGCGGTCAGGCCCTCGACCGGCTCATCAGCGCGCTCGGCGTGACGATCCGCACCGGCACCGCGACGAAGCGGATCGGCGCGACCCGCGGCCAGGTGTCCTCGATGACCTTCTCCGACGACTCCCGCATCGACGTCGACGTCGTCGTCCTCGCCACCGGCGTGCGGGCCCGCGACGAGCTGGCGCGGGCGATCGAGCTGCCCGTCGGGGAGCGCGGCGGGGTCGTCGTCGACGACACCTGCCTGACCGGCGACCCGACGATCTCCGCGATCGGCGAGGTGGCCTGCATCGGCGGGCGCGTCTGGGGGCTGGTCGCCCCCGGCTACTCGATGGCCGAGACCGTCGCCGACCGGCTCCTCGGCGGGCAGGCGCGCTTCCCCGGCGCCGACACCGCGACGAAGCTCAAGCTGCTCGGTGTCGACGTCGCGAGCTTCGGCGACGCGTTCGCCACGACGCCGGGCAGCTTGGAGATCGTGTATGCCGATCCGGTCGCCGGGGTCTACAAGAAGCTCGTACTCTCCGACGACGCCCGCACCCTGCGCGGCGGCATCCTCGTCGGCGACGCCAGCGCCTACGCCTCGCTGCGGCCGCTGCTCGGTCGCGAGCTCGGCGGCGACCCGGCCGCCTACCTGCTGCCCGAGGGTGCGAGCGGCGGCGCGCCGGGCGGCGACCTGCCCGACGACGCGACGGTCTGCTCGTGCAACAACGTCGACGCCGGCACGATCCGGCGCAGCGTCTGCGAGGGCGGCTGTGGCGACCTCGGCGCCCTCAAGGCGTGCACCAAGGCGGGCACGAGCTGCGGGTCCTGCCTGCCGCTGGTCAAGAAGCTCTTCGCCGCCGAGCTGGCCAAGTCCGGCCGCACGGTCTCGCGTGCCCTGTGCGAGCACTTCGAGATGCCCCGCGCCGAGCTCTTCGACATCGTCCGGATCACCGGGCTGCGCACCTTCAGCGAGATCATCGCCCGGCACGGCCGCGGCCGCGGCTGCGACATCTGCAAGCCGACCGTCGCCTCGATCCTCGCGAGCCTGGGCTCGGGACACATCCTGGCCGGCGAGCAGGCCACCCTGCAGGACACCAACGACCACGTGCTCGCCAATATCCAGAAGGACGGCACGTATTCGGTCGTCCCCCGCATCCCCGGCGGCGAGATCACCCCCGACGGGCTCATCGTCATCGGCGAGATCGCCCGCGACTTCGGGCTCTACACCAAGATCACCGGCGGCCAGCGGATCGACATGTTCGGCGCCCGCATCGAGCAGCTGCCGCTCATCTGGGAGCGGCTCGTGGCGGCCGGCTTCGAGTCCGGGCACGCCTACGGCAAGTCGCTGCGCACCGTGAAGTCGTGCGTCGGCTCGACGTGGTGCCGTTACGGCGTGCAGGACAGCGTCGGCATGGCGATCCGGCTCGAGCTGCGCTACCGCGGGCTGCGGGCGCCGCACAAGCTGAAGGTCGGCGTCTCCGGCTGCGCCCGCGAGTGCGCCGAGGCCCGCGGCAAGGACGTCGGCGTCATCGCCACCGACAAGGGCTGGAACCTGTATGTCGGCGGCAACGGCGGCTTCACCCCGCGCCACGCCGTGCTGCTCGCCGAGGACCTCGACGATCACACACTGATCCGTGCGATCGACCGCTTCTTCATGTATTACATCCGCACCGCCGACCGGCTGCAGCGCACGGCGCCGTGGCTGGCCGATCTCGACGGCGGCCTCGAGCGGCTGCGCGAGATCATCCTCGACGACGCGCTCGGCGTGGCCGACGACCTCGACGCGGCGATGGACGCGCACGTCGCCGGCTACAGCGACGAGTGGCGCGACGTGCTGGAGGATCCGGCCAAGCTCGCGCGCTTCTCCTCCTTCGTCAACGCGCCCGCCGCCGCCGACCCCGACCTGGCCTACATCCCCGAGCGCGGCCAGAAGCGCCCCGCCTCCCCCGCCGAGCGGGCCATCCTGGCCGGCGCCGCGGGCACGCCGATGGGCGGTGCGACCGGCGGTGCGGCCGGCGACGTCGAGGTGAGCCTCGAGCGGGCCCACGGCGGGCCGATGCCGGCCGGCCCGGTCGCGCTCGGCACCCGCATCGAGGTGCGCCCGTGACCCTGACCCCCACTCACCCCGCCCCGACCGCACACTCTTGCGTGGAGACTGCCGTGACCGACACCGCCGAGCCCAGCACCACCGAGCCCAGCACTGCCGAGCCCAGCACCGCCGAGACCAGCACCGACTACGAGGACGTCTGCGCCCTGGAGGACCTGGTCCCCGAGCGGGCCGCGGCCGCGCTCGTCGCCGGCGCCCAGGTGGCGCTCGTGCGCCTGCTCGACGACTCCGTCTACGCCCTCGGGCAGCACGATCCCTTCAGCGATGCCAATGTCATGTCGCGTGGGATCGTCGGATCGGCGACCGTAGACGGTGTGGACGTGCCGACCCTGCAATCCCCCATGTACAAACAGCCGTTCGACGTGCGCACCGGCCGGTGCCTCGTCGACGACGAGGTGTCGCTCCAGACCCGAGGGGTGCGCGTGCGCGACGGTCGCGTGCTCGTGGCGCGTCGCCCGGCGGGCACCCCGACTCAGGCAGGAGCGTAGATGCACGACCAACTGGGCGGGCTGCGGGTGCTGCTCACCTCGCAGCGCCGCGCGGCCGAACTCGGCGCGGCCCTGGCCCGGCGCGGGGCCACGATCATCGACGCGCCCGTGCTCTCGATCGTGCCGCACGCCGACGACGAAGAACTGACGGCGCGCACCGAGGCGCTGATCGCCGACCCGCCCGACGTGCTCGTCGTGACGACGGGAGTCGGGTTGCGCGGCTGGATCGAGGCCGCGGACGCCGCCGGTCTGGCCCCCGCCCTCATCGAGGCGCTCGGCACGGCCCGGATCATCGCCCGCGGCCCGAAGGCCAAGGGCGCCATCCAGCAGGCCGGCCTGGCCGCGGAGTGGACCGCGCAGCAGGAGACCTCCGCGCAGGTCGCGGAGCATCTGCTCGGCCAGGGGGTCGACGGGCTGCACATCGCCGTCCAGCACCACGGGTCCGGCGACGACGGACTCGACGACCTCTTCGCCGGCGCCGGCGCGCGGGTCTCACCCGTCGTCGTCTACCGGGTCGGGCCCAGCCCCGACCCGGACGCCGTGCGACGCGGGGTCGACCTCGTCGCCGCCCGCGACGTCGACGCCGTCGTCTTCACCTCCGCGCCCATGGCCGCCGAGTTCCTCGCCCGGGCCCGGGAGCGCGGCCGGCTCGAGGAGGTCGTGGCCGCCTGCCGTCCGCGCCCCGAGGGCGGCGACCCCGACGTGCTCGCCGCCGCCGTCGGACCCGTGACCGCCGTCCCGCTGCAGGAGGCCGGCATCACCCCGCTCGTGCCGGAGCGCTATCGCCTCGGAGCGCTCGTGCGCACCCTGACCCTCGGCCTGACCCAGCGGGCGGTCGCCCGCCTGGACACCCCCGCCGGCGCGCTCGTCGTGCGGGACCGGGCCGCGTATCTCGACGGTCGGCCCCTGGCGTTGAGCCCGGCGAGCCTGGCGGTCCTGGGCGTCCTGTCCGCCGCCCAAGGCAGCGTCGTCACCCGCGGCGACATCCTCACCGCCCTGCCCGGCGGCAGCAGCAACCCGCACGCCGCCGAGATGGCGGTCGCGCGACTGCGGGAGGTGCCCGGCATGCGCGACCTCGTCCAGACCGTCGTCAAACGCGGATATCGCATCGCGCTGCGGCCGCCGCAGCTGCGGTCCGCGGCCACGTCAGGTGCCACCGCAGCGGCCGCATCCACGGCCACGCCAGCCCCCCGCACGTCGCCGAGCGAGAACTCCCACCCGGACGACACTGCGTGCTGATGCACCTTCACGTATCCCTGGTGAGCTGCGCGGACTCACCGTAGGTCGTCGCTGCGCCGCCCGACTGCCCGCGCATCGGGCGGCGCAGCGCGGCGGGGCGCAAACGCCTCATCTGGGGGTCGGACGCGCCGAATGGCAGCGCGTTCTCGACCCCCTCGTCCAGCGCGCCGTCGTGCCTGCCGCCCGCGGGGTCCGCCGCAGCACGAGACGAGGGACAGACATGGTCGCGATCACGCCGACGGGCCGGGCACGGCGCTTCGAGCCCGACGAACTCCTGGTCTCCAAGACCGACCCCAAGGGGCACATCACCTACGCCAACGACGTCTTCGTCCGCGTGTCGGGCTACACGCTGCCCGAGATCATCGGCAAGCCGCACAACCTCATCCGGCACCCGCAGATGCCGCGCGGCGTCTTCCGGCTGCTGTGGGAGTCGATCTTGCGCGGCGAAGAGCTCTTCGCCTTCATCAACAACCTCGCCAAGAACGGCGACCACTACTGGGTGCTCGCCCACGTCACCCCGACGCGCGACCGCGCGGGCCGCATCACCGGCTACCACTCCAACCGGCGCGTGCCGGAGGCCGCCGCGATCTCGCGCGTCACCGGGCTCTACCAGCAGCTGCTCGCCGAGGAGCAGCGCCACCGCAAGGCGAGCGAGGCCGCCGACGCGTCCAGCCGCCTGCTCACCGCGCACCTGGCCGAGCAGGGCACGACCTACGACCGGTATGTGTGGTCGCTCATCGACCCCAGCATCGCCGGCCACGCGGCGCAGGTGGCGTGATGGCGCTCCTGTCGAGCCGACGCGTCACCGTCGCCACGCCGGACCCCGCGCCGGTCGACACCCATCTCGAGCAGTTCGTGCAGGTGCTCGAGCGCGCCTCGCACGGCGACCTCGAGGCCCGCGCGGACGTGATGACCGGGTCGGCGCAGGTCGACGCGGCGGGCGAGGCGCTGAACCGGCTGCTCGATGTCGTCGACGCCTTCATGCGTGAGGCGCAGGCGTGCCTGGCGGCCGCCGCGGACGGGCGCGGGCACCGGCAGTTCCTGCTGCGCGGGATGCCGGGCAGCTTCGCGACCGGGGCGAGCGACATCAACACCGCCCGCCTGAAGATGCTCAGCACCGGCGAGGCGATGGCGCAGCAGGAGCGCACCCGCTCCGCGCTCGTCGCCACGACGATGGACATCGCCCGGCGCGTCACCGACAGCGCCGAGAATCTCGCCCGCACCAGCGGTGACCTCAGCGGCGGCGTCGCCGAGGCGGTCGCCCGCGCCGACGACGCGATCTCGACCGTGCGGACCCTCGAGGCCGCGGCCCGCGAGATCCAGCAGGCCGTGTCGATCATCAGCGGCGTCGCCGGCCAGACCCGCCTGCTCGCACTCAACGCCACGATCGAGGCCGCCCGCGCCGGCGAGCTCGGCAAGGGCTTCGCCGTCGTCGCCAACGAGGTCAAGGACCTGGCCAGCGAGACGAGCGAATCCTCCGACGACATCGCCACCCAGGTCGTCGCGACCAAGGAGGCCGTCAAGGCGTCGGTCGCGACGATCGAGGCGATCAGCGCCGCCGTCACGCAGATCTCCACGCTCGTCGGCGAGGTCTCGCAGACCGTCTCGGGCCAGGAGGGGCTCACCGACCTCGCGAGTCAGCTGCGGACCCAGATCCTGCAGTGCTCGTAGGCGCGGGCGTGGATTCCCCCCGGCAGACGCGCCTCGGCGCGCCGGGGAGGATCCCCCGCGCGTCGACAGGCCTGGCCGACCTGCAGCGATGCCGGTCGGTGCCCGCGCGTCCTACTTGAGGAACTTGTCGAAGCCCTTGGGCAGCTTCGTGGGGTCCATGCCCTTGAGCAGGTCCGCGGCCTGCTTGGCCTGGTCGGGACTCATGCCCTGGCCGGCCTGACCGGGCGCCCCGCCCTGAGGCGCGCCGAACGCGCCGCCGGCCTGCTCCGGCTGCTCGAAGGCGGCCCCGTAGGCGTTCTGCCGGGCCTGGGTGCGCTTGGCCTCGATCTCCTTGGCCTGCTGGGCGCGCTTGGCGGGGTTGCCGCTCTTGCCCTTGACCTTCTGCTGCGGCTTGCGCTTGGCGGCGCCCCCGCCGGCCGGCATCCCGGGCATCCCCGGCATCCCGCCGCGGCGGATCTGACGCATCATCTTCTGCGCCTGCCCGAAGCGCTCGAGGAGCTGATTGACCTCGCTGACCGAGACACCCGAGCCGCGCGCGATCCGCGAGCGGCGCGAGCCGTTGATCTGCTTGGGGTGGGTGCGCTCGAAGGGGGTCATCGAGCGGACCATCGCCTCGACCCGGTCGAACTCGCGCTCGTCGAGCGAGTCGAGCTGGTCGCGCATCTGATTCATCCCCGGCATCATGCCGAGCAGCTGCTTGAGCGAGCCCATCTTCTTGATGGCCGCCATCTGCTGCAGGAAGTCGTCGAACGTGAAGTCCTCGTCCTGGAGGAACTTGCGCGTCAGCTCGGCCTGCTCGCGGCGGTCGAAGGCCCGTTCGGCCTGCTCGATGAGCGTCAGCACGTCACCCATGTCGAGGATGCGCCCCGCCATGCGGTCGGGGTGGAAGACCTCGAAGTCCTTCGTCTGCTCGCCCGTCGAGGCGAACATGATGGGCCGACCCGTGACGTGCGCGATCGACAGCGCCGCACCACCGCGGGCGTCACCGTCGAGCTTGGACAGCACGACGCCGGTGAAGTCGACGCCGTCCTGGAACGCGACGGCCGTGTCGACCGCGGCCTGACCGATCATCGCGTCGACGACGAAGAGCACCTCGTCGGGCTCGATCGCCGCGCGGATGTCCGCGGCCTGCGCCATGAGCTCGGTGTCGATCGCCAAGCGGCCGGCGGTGTCGACGATGACGACGTCGCGCTGCTGGCGCCGCGCCTCCTGGACACCCTGCCGGGCCACGCTGACCGGGTCGCCGTATCCGCGTGTCCCCGAGCCGTATTCGACCGCCGCGTCGTAGCCCGCGACGTTGCCCCGCTCGGGGGCGTAGACCGGCACGCCGGCACGCTCACCGACGACCTCCAGCTGGGTCACCGCGTTGGGCCGCTGCAGGTCGGCCGCGACGAGCATCGGGGTGTGCCCCTGCTGCTTGAGCCAGTAGCCCAGCTTGCCGGCCAGCGTCGTCTTACCGGACCCCTGCAGGCCGGCGAGCATGATCACCGTCGGCGGCTGCTTGGCCAGGGACAGCGGCCGGGTCTGGCCGCCGAGGATGTCGACGAGCTCGTCGTTGACGATCTTGACGACCTGCTGACCGGGGTTGAGCGCCTGATGCACCTCGGCACCCAGCGCCCGCTCGCGCACCCGCGACGTGAACGCGCGCACGACCGGCAGCGACACGTCGGCGTCGAGCAGCGCGACCCGGATGTCGCGGATCGTCGCGTTGACGTCGCTGTCGGTGACCCGGCCCTTGCTGCGCAGGTTCTTGAACGTCAGGGTGAGGCGGTCGGACAGGTTGTTGAACACCGCCCCAGGCTATCGGCTCCGCGAGACTGTGCCCGCCGCGCCCGGAGTCGGGGGCGCCCGGGCCACCCGCAGTCGTGCTTGCATGGGCGGGTGCCACGCCCGCCCGCCGGAGACGACTCCCGACGCGCTCCCCGCGCACCGGCAGCCCCGGCGGCCCCGGCGGCCCCGGCGGCCCCGGCGGCCC
>JAVTVZ010000018.1:22942-60865 GCA_032229625.1 Dermatophilaceae bacterium
CCCCGCGCACCGGCAGCCCCGGCGGCCCCGGCGGCCCCGGCGGCCCCGGCGGCCCGGGCAGCCCGGGCAGCCCGGGCAGCCCGGGCAGCCAAGGTCGCCGCGCAGGTGCGGGCGGTCGCGCGGCTCGTCCCGCCCGGGCGCGTCGTCGCCTACGGCGACATCGCCGCGCTGCTGGGTGTCGGGCCGCGCCAGGTCGGGCGCATCATGGCCGCCGGCCCCCCCGGCCCCCCCGACCCCGAGGAGGACCTGACCGCCGCGGGCCACGCGATCGACCTCCCCGGCGACCTCCCCGGCGAGGACCGGCCGAGCGCGGACGACCACAGCGCGGACGACCCGAGCGTGGACGACCCGAGCGCGGACGACCCGAGCGTGCCGTGGTGGCGCGTGACGAACGCGGCGGGTCGGCTGCCGGCGCATCTGCTCGACGAGGCGCTCGCGCGCTGGCGCCAGGAGGGCACGGGCCTGTCCCGCGGCGCGCGAGGCGCGGCCATCCGCACGCACCGGGCCGATCTGCCGGCGCTGGCCGACGCCGCGGAAGCCGCGCTCGGGCCGCTGCCGGGCGCGAGCGGCTCCTAGACTCCCGCAGGTGTCCACCGTCCTGAGCCGCGAGGTCGTCCGCTTCGTCGAGGTCAAGCCCGCCCGCGGCACGCGCATCAAGGCGCTGCACGCGCTGTGCGTCGGCGTCGTCACGATCGGCGTGCTCAGCCTGCTCTACGGCGTGCCGATGGCGCTGCTCGGCATGACGGGCATCTTCGTGGCGATCAGCGCCTTCGACCGCTCCCAGCGCAGCCGCATCCGCGTGCTCACGGCCATCGCGATCGCCTACACGGTCGTCGTGGCGCTGGGCGCGCTGACGAGCCTGCTGCCGCTGTGGCTCGGCGTCGTGGCCGTCGCCGCGCTGGCCACCGTCACGGCCTTCGGCTATCACTCGCTGCTGTCCGACCCGCCCGGCCCGATGCTGCTCATCATGGGGCTGTGCGCGGCGTCGTACATCCCCACGCTCGGCGTGCCGATCGACCGACTCGTGCTCGTCACCGCGCTGTCGATGGTGCTGGGCTGCACGACGTCGGTGCTGCTGCAGTCGGGCCGACAGCGGGCGGCCGTCGAGCGGCAGGTCCAGTCCCTGCGCACGGCCGTCGACACCCTCGAGGACGCCCTGAAGCCGTCAGGGGACGGCGATCCGCACCAGGACCGGACAGCTGAGGACCCTGACGGCGGCGACGGCGACGGCGACGGCGACGGCGGCCGCGACGATCGCGACGACGACGCCGACGACACGGGCCGGCCGGCGCGCGAGAGCGTCGACGAGGCGAGACTGGGGCGGCTGCGGGACGCGGCGTTCGGGGCGCTCTTCCAGGCCCAGGCCTCCCTGGTCGCCTCCACGCCGCGCCGCGGACTCGACCCGCGGGCCCAGGCGCTGGAGGACGAGATCCACGCGTTGCACCTGCGACTCTTCCGCGCGGTCGCGGCGCGGGAGCTGCCGTGGGCGCACATCGACGCCGCCGTCACCGACCACTACCTCGGGGCGCCGTCCACCCGCTACCTGCTCGCGTGGGCGCTGTCGCCGGCCTCCCCCGCGTGGCTCGCCGCGCGGCGCACGGGGCTCGCGGTCCTGCTCGGCGGCGCCGTCGCGACGCTCTTCCACTTCGACCACCCGTATTGGGCCCAGATGACCGCCGCGCTCGTGCTGAGCACCGCGGCCGACCGGTTCAGCAGCATCGTGCGCGCCGAGCACCGCGTCGCCGGCACCGTCGTCGGTGTCGGCCTCTTCTACGTCATCCACCTGCTGGACCTGCCTCCGGTCGCCATCGCCGCGATCGTCGTCGGCTGC
Source organism: Dermatophilaceae bacterium (assembly GCA_032229625.1). GTDB lineage: Bacteria > Actinomycetota > Actinomycetes > Actinomycetales > Dermatophilaceae > Kineosphaera. The sequence continues at coordinate 24,774 of JAVTVZ010000018.1, forward strand.
GGGTCGCTGACCCAGCTGCTCGCGCCGCGGCACTACGCGCTGGCCACGATGGTGATGACCCCGATGCCGCTGCTCATGGCGTCGATGCACTCGACGTCGGCGCACGTCGGGGGGCTCATGTGGTCGCGCGTGCTCGAGACGTTCATCGGGTGTGCGGCGGCCTTCCTCATGCTTTTCGCCCAGGGTCGCGGCGGCACGACCGTGCTCGTGCGGCGGCAGTTCCGCCGGGCGCTCGTCGCGCTGGCGCAGGTCGTGCGCCTCGGCGCGCAGGCCGCGCAGGGCGGCCCGGCCCTCGACGAGCCGGTGGCATTCACCGCGCGGCGCAACCTGCATTTCGAGCAGCTCGCGGCGGCCAAGGCGCTGGCGATGGTGCGCTATGACCACGAGGAGGTCCTCGCCCCGTGGTCGGACTTCGAGGTCGTCCTCGGGGAGTTCACCTACACCGTGCTGGTGGCCGCGCGCACGGCCGACCCCGCGCACGCCCTGCGCTGGGGCGCGATGTCGACCGCGCTCGACGACTTCGCCGCGAGCCTGCCGGCCGTCAGCGGCACCCCGATCGACGCGCGGGCCGCGGCCGCGCGGTTGCGCGAGATCCTGCGCCTCGGGCGGCCCGACCCGACCTGATCCCTGCCGACCGGCCCGTCGTCCCGCGCCCACGACCCTGCGGCCCTTCCCCGCCCTGATTCCACGATTCGGACGAATTGGGATCCACATATCGGACTCCACGAGAGTCGTCACGTGCCGACGCACTCCCCGTGGGCCGACCGCGCGAGCTCGCGACCGCAGGCCGCCCTCAGGCCGCATCAGGACTGTGCCCAGGGCTTTTGCAGAGACGACGAGCGGCGGTCGCCGACGGGGCAGCCGCCGAACGCGCGCACCGTCGCGGACCCCGGCGTCACGCGTTAGTTGCATCTGTGGACTTAAGTCTTTCCACGACATCAAAGACCCGGTACCGTTTTTGTATGACGACACGACGAGCCGACAGGCCGCCGGTCGCCCGACCCCGCCGCGGGCCCCTCGCCGGCGCACGCCAGGCGACACTGCGCGAGGCCAACCTGCGGTTGGTGCTGCACACCATCTACGCCGCCGAGCACCCGCCGTCGCGGGCCGACGTCGCCGGCGCGACCGACATGACCCGCTCGACCGTCTCGCGCCTCGTCGACGACCTCGTGCGCGGCGGCTTCGTCGCCGAGCTCGACCCCGCCGCGATGTCCGGGCCCGGCCGCCCCGCGACCCCGCTCGTCCCCGCGCACGCCTCGGTCGCCGCGCTCGGCCTGCAGGTCAACGCCGGCTTCCTCGCCGCCGTCGTCGTCGATCTCGCCGGGGCCACCCTGGCGCACCGCAAGGTGACCGGCGACTTCGTGGGCTCCCAGCCCGGGCCGGTGCTGGCCCGACTCGGTGACCTCGGGCGCGAGGTGCTCGCCGAGGTCGACCCCGCCCTGCGCTTCGTCGGCGCCGGCCTCGCGCTGCCCGGCATCGTCGTCGCCGACCGCGGCCGGCTGCTGCGCGCCCCCAACCTCGGCTGGCACGAGGTGCAGGCCGTGCCGCTGCTCGGCCCCCTGCTCGCCCCCGGTCTCGAGGGCGGGCCCGGCCTGCGCCCCGCCGCGCAGGGCGAGGGCTCCGCCGCCTCGCAGGCCCAGCTGTCCGTCCGCGTCTGCAACGAGGCCGATCTCGCAGCCTGGGCCGTCGCGCACCGGGCCCCGGCCCGACCCAGCGAGCACACCGACTTCATCTATCTGACCGGCGAGCTCGGCATCGGTGGCGCCATCGTCGTCGGGGGCCACGTGCTGACCGGCAGGCACGGCTGGGCCGGCGAGCTGGGACACATGTGCGTCGATCCGCACGGCCCGTCGTGCCGCTGCGGCTCCACCGGCTGCCTGGAGCAGTACGTCGGAGGTGGCGCCCTGCGCCGCGCCGCCGGACTGCCCGCGAGCCACGAGCCCGGCACGCCGAGCGACGCGCGGCCGGGTGATGCCCAGCCGAGTGACGCGCGCGAGCAGGGCATCGACGACGGCATCGACGACGGCATCGACAACGGCGCCGCGCACGGCGAGGGCCGGTCGGCGATGGACGCGGCGACCGCGCTGGTCACCCGCGCCCGCGAGGGCGAGCCGGACGCCCGGGCCGCATTGGAGGGGGCGGCCTGGGCGTTGAGCATCGTGATCGCGGGCATCGTCAACGCGCTCGACATCTCCACGGTCGTGCTCGGCGGCCACCTGGCCGTGCTCGGTGAGGAGATCCACGACGACCTGGCGGCACGCCTGCGACAGCGCGTGCTCTCCGGGCAGTGGGTCCCCCCGCGGATCGTCCTGGCCGCGGACGAGGAGGAGGCCGGCGCGCTCGGCGGCGCGATGCGCGCCCTCGACCACATGCTCGCCGACCCGGCGCGCTGGCTCGAGTGACCGGGCCGCTGACCGGGCCGCTGACCGGGCCGCGCGCCCGCCCGAGCCCGACGGCCACGCGCACGACCGCGCGGGCGTCACGGCCGTCCGCGCCGGCGCTTCAGGCGTCGGCGACGTCGATGAGCGACCCGACGACCTGCGCGACCCGGCCCGGGCTCAGGCGACTGCCGTCCGGCTCGGTGAGATAGACCGTGTCGACGGCCTGACCGCAGTAGGTCGCGACGTGCGCGCTGCGGACACTGACCCGGGCCGCGGCCAGGCAGCGTCCGACGTCGTGCAGCAGCCCCGGCCGATCGGCCGCCCGCAGCTCCAGCACCGTCGCGTCGCCCGACCCGTCGGGCACGAGCAGCGCCCGCGTCACCGGCGATCCCGCGGCCCGCACGGGCCGCCGACTCAGCGGCGACAGGCCCCGCCGGTCCCCGTGGACCAGCCTCAGCATGGCCCGCTCGAGCGTCTCGGCGTCGGCCCGCGCCCCCGACGGGGACTCGACGTGCCAGTGGTCGACGGCGAGCCCGTCGATCGTGGCCAGCCGCGCGCGGCGCACCGACAGCCCGTGCGCGGCGAGCAGTCCCGCGGTGTCGGCGAAGAGCCCCAACCGGTCGGGGGCGACGATCTCGACGAGCTGTCCCTCGCCGTGGTCCTCGACGCGCACCTGCACGCCCAGGCGCGCCGCCGCGGCCCGCACGTGCGGCGCGACGTCGGTGGCGACCTCGCCGACGGCCGGCCGCGCGCGGGTCTCGGCGGCCCTCGCCAAGTGCGCCCGGGCCGCCCGGACGAGGTCGTCGACGAGCCGGGCGCGCCACGTGCTCCACGCCGCCGGCCCCGCGGCGCGCGCGTCGGCCTCGGTCAGGGCCCGCAACAGATCGAGGGTGTCGAGGTCGCCGCCGATCGCCTCGACGAGCAGCTCGACGGTGCGCGGGTCCTGCGGGTCGCGCCGCGTCGCGAGCTCGACGAGGGTCAGGTGGTGCCGCACGAGGTGCGCGACGCTGCCCGCCTCCTCGGCGTCGTAGCCGAGCGCGAGGACGACCTGCTCGGCCGGTTCGGCGCCGAGCAGCGCGTGGTCGTCGGCGCCGAAGGCCTTGCCGAGGTCGTGCAGGAGGCACGCGAGCAGCAGCAGGTCCGGGCGGCGCACGTCCGCCAGCAGCGTCCGGGCCTCGACGACGGCCTGGATGCTGTGCCGGTCGACGGTATGCCGGTGGACCGGGTTGTGCTGGGGCCGGCTGCGGATCGTCGCCCACTGCGGGATCCACGTCTCGACGACCCCGGCGAGCGTCAGGCTCTCCCAGACGGCGGCGAGCCCCTCCCCCGAGGCGAGCAGCTCGCCGAAGAGGTCGCGGGCGGTCGGCGACCACGGCTTGGGCAGGTGCGGCACCTGGGCGACGAGGTTGTCCAGGGTCGTCGGCGCGATCGGCAGCCGGGCGACCGCCGCGGTCCGGGCGGCGCGCAGCAGCAGCAGCGGGTCGCGCCCGGGATCGGTGCGGGGGCCGAGCACGATCTCGCCGTCGTGCTGGGACAGCCCGTGACCGAGCGGGGTGAGCATCGGCCGGCGCGGTCCGACGCGCAGCGCCCGCGCGCGCTGGGACTGCCCGGCGCGGCGGGCCGTGGCGTCGAGCGCGAAGGCGATCGTGCGGCCGGCGTCGGCGACGTCCTGGAGCATGCGGTCGGCGTCGTCGTAGCCGAGCAGCGCCGCGACCGCGTCGTGCTCCTGCTGCACGAGCCGCTCGCGGCCGCGCCCGGTGACCAGGTGCAGGGCGTCGCGGGCGTCGAGCAGGCGGGCGTAGGCGTCGTCGACGGCCCCGCGGGGTCGATCGGCGAGCCAGGCCGCGGCGAGCGCCCTGATGATCGTCATGTCCCGCAGCCCGCCGCGCGACTCCTTGAGGTCGGGCTGGACGAGGTGGGCGAGCTCGCCGTGCCGCGCGTGCCGCTCCCGCACGGCCTCGAGGAGCTCGGGCAGGCGCCGTCGGGCGTTGGCCCGCCAGTCGTGGGCGATGGCCGAGCGGACGCCGGCGACGAGGTCGGCGTCGCCGGCGACGAGCCGCAGGTCGAGCATCCCGACGGCGGCGACGAGGTCGTCGCGGGCGACGGCGCGGCACTGCGGCAGGGTGCGGACGCTGTGGTCCAGGCGCACCCCGGTGTCCCACAGCGGATACCAGTGCCGCTGGGCGATGTCGGCGAGGGTCCTGGCGTCGAGTCGGTCGTCGTGCAGGAGCACGAGGTCGAGGTCGGAGGCCGGCCCGCTGTCGCCGCGGGCGAGGCTGCCGACGGCCGCGAGGGCGACGCCGTGTCGGGGGGTCGCGGCCCCTGCCCAGGCGCCCTGCAGCCACGACGTCGTCGTCGCGGCGATCGCGTCGCGTCGCCGGGCGCCCGCCCCCACCTGCGTGAAGGCGCGCAGGCTCGCCGCGTCGGTGCGCAGGCGACGCAGGTCGCCCGGGCCGCTCGCGCCGCCCGGCAGGGCGCCGGTGTCCGGCCCGCCCTGGGTCAGGATGGGGCCCGTCGTGCCTGTCATATGTCGTCCTTCCGGGGCTGGGGGTGACCGGCGCAGGGCCGGTGAACGGTGGCGCCCGGGGCGCCGCCTGCGCGCAGGCAGGGTCGGCGCCCCGGGCGCGCCGGGTGTGGGGTGAGTGGGCCAGTGGATGCCCAGGTGAGTCGGTGGCCGGTCCGGACTCCCGCGACAGGGCTGCGGGCCGGCTACAGAGCTTGGGTGCCGCGCTCTCCGGTGCGCACGCGCACGACGTCCTCGACGGGGATCGTCCAGACCTTGCCGTCGCCGATCTTGCCGGTGCGGGCGGACGTGACGATGACCTCGACGACGTCCGCGGCGTCGCCGTCGTCGACGAGCACCTCGAGGCGGGCCTTCGGCACGGTGTCGACGGTGTATTCGGCGCCGCGGTAGACCTCGCTGTGGCCGCGCTGGCGGCCGAATCCGGCGGCCTCGCTGACGGTCATGCCGGCGATGTCGAAGGCCTCGAGGGCCGTGCGCACGTCGTCGATCTTGAAGGGCTTGATGATGGCGGTGATGAGCTTCATAGGACGCTGCTCCTAGGTGGTCTGAGCGTTGGTCTGAGCGGCGCTCGTGTCGTGACGGTCGCCGGGGGTGGTCGTGACGCGGGCCGCGCTGCCGGCGAGTGAGCGGACGCCCCGCTGCCCGAGCAACTCGTACGCGCTCTCCGCGTGCTGGTGTCGGTCGATGCCTTCGAGCTCGTGGTCGTGGTCGATGCGGAAGCCCATGGTCCGGTGCAGGATCGCGCCGATGACGTAGGTGACGACGAACGAGACGAGGAGCACGCTGAAGGCCCCCACGGCCTGGCGCCACAGCTGGTCGACGCCGCCGCCGTAGAGGAGGCCGTCCACCCCGGCCGGGGAGGAGGAGGTCGCGAGCACGCCGATGAGCAGGGTGCCGACGAGACCGCCGACGAGGTGGACGCCGACGACGTCCAGGCTGTCGTCGTAGCCGAAGCGCGTCTTCAGGCTCACGGCCCAGGCGCAGCACGCGCCGGTGATCGCGCCGAGCACGATCGCGCCGACCGGCGAGACGGAGTTGGCGGCCGGGGTGATGCCGACGAGGCCGGCGACGGTGCCCGAGGCGGCGCCCAGGGACGTGGCGTGGCCGTCGCGGATCCGCTCGACGAGGAGCCAGCCGAGGATGGCGGCGGAGGTCGCGGCGAGGGTGTTGACGAACGCGACGCCCGCGAGCGTGCCCGCCGAGAGGGCGGAGCCGGCGTTGAAGCCGAACCAGCCGAACCACAGCATCGCCGCGCCGAGCATGACCAGGGTCAGGTTGTGCGGGCGCATCGGCTCCTTGCCGAAGCCGTGCCGGTTGCCGATGACGAGCACGAGCGCGAGGGCCGCGGCGCCCGCGTTGATGTGGATGGCGGTGCCGCCCGCGAAGTCGAGGGCCTTGATGCCGTTGGCGATCCAGCCGCCCTTGACCGACCCGTCGGCGGAGTCGAAGGCGAAGACCCAGTGCGCGACGGGGAAGTAGACGACGACCGCCCACACGGCCGTGAAGACCAGCCACGTGGAGAATTTCGCGCGGTCCGCGATGGCGCCGCTGATGAGGGCGACCGCGATGATGGCGAACATCGCCTGGAAGGCGACGAACGCCAGCGTCGGGATCGAGCCGCTGACGGCCGTGTCGGCCATGAGCCCTGTGAGGCCGGCGAATTCGAGCGGGTTGCCGATGACGCCGCCGATGCTGTTGCCGAACGTCTCGCTGTAGCCGAAGAGGACCCACAGGACGCCGACCGTCGCCATCGCGCCGAAGCTCATCATCATCATGTTGAGGACGGACTTGGCTCGCACCATGCCGCCGTAGAAGAAGGCCACGCCGGGCGTCATGAGCATCACGAGAGCCGCGCTCATGAGCACCCAGGCGGTGTCGCCGCTGTTGATTTCCATGGCATTCAGCGTCGGCGCGGGAGGTTACGCAGCCCGTCCGTGACCGTTTCGCCCATGTCAACGCGTGAGCAGACTGTGTAAACCTCGTGTTTCCGCCCGCTCGGATGGCCGTGCGCCGACCCGCGGTCGCGGGTGACAATCGCGGTATGCCGACCGGACCGGGCCCTGCCGTCATCGGGCGGGTGCTCGCACCCGCCCGCACGACCTTGGCGCGGGCGCTGCGCTCGCGGGTCGCCGGGGACGACGCCGACGCCGAGGCGGGCCGGATCTGGGGCGCGGTGGGGCCGCGCTGGTTCGGACCGGACGACGTGATCTGGCGGGTGCACGCCGACGCCTCGATGTTCGTCGGCGGGATCCGCGCGCTGCTCCTGCAGTCGCTGCACCCGCTGGCGATGGCCGGCGTCGCGGGGCACTCGGGCTACAAGTCCGACCCGTGGGGGCGGCTGCAGCGCACGAGCAACTTCCTGGCGACGACGACCTTCTCGACGACGGACAACGCGCTCGCAGCGATCGCGCGGGTGCGCGGCATCCACGACCGGGTCCGCGGCAAGGCGCCCGACGGGCGGCCCTATCGCGCGTCCGACCCGCACCTGCTCGGGTGGGTGCACGCGGCGGAGGCCGACAGCTTCCTGTCGACGTTCCAGGCCTACGGGCCGGGGCGGCTCACCGCGGCCGAGTGCGACGACTATCTCGCGCAGGCCGCGATCACGGCCCGTGAGCTGGGGGTGCTCGACCCGCCGACGACCCGGGCGCAGCTGCACGACGTGCTCGCCGCCTACCGGCCCGAGCTGCGCGCGACGCCCGCCGCCGTCGAGGCCGCGCGCTTCTTGCTGTATCGACCGCCGCTGCCGCCGGCCGCCCGGCCCGGCTACGCGATGCTCGCGGCGGGCGCGGTCGCCGACCTCCCCGACTGGGCGCGGCACGCGCTGGGCCTGCGGCTCCTCGGCCCTCTGGACTGTGTCGCCGGGCCCGCCGTCGGTCGGCCGCTGGGCACGGTCTCGGCTGCCCTCGTCCGCTGGGCGCTCTCGGACCCCGCGATCGCCCGCGACCGCCGCGCCCGCCTGACCTGATCGCGGCGTCACGACGCCGGGCCCGGCCACCTCGATCGGTGGCCGGGCCCGGCGGGCGTGCGGGGTGCGTCAGCGGTGGGCGTCCAGCACGTGGATGCCGGTGCGGTCGGTCGTCAGGCACAGCGAGCAGATCTCGCCGGCGCCGGTCGCCGAGGCGAGCAGGTCGGGGCGCTCGAAGGTCTGCGCGCAGACGACGCAGTCGAGCTCGGCCGCGCTGGGGTTGCCGTGCTCGTCGTAGGCGTCGAGGTCGATGCCGTCGTCGGTGCGGCGCAGGTAGTAGCGCCCCTGCGTCGCGATCGCCAGGACCGGCGGGAGCACTGCGGCGAGGGCGACGGCGATGAGCGGGCTGAACGGGGCGATCGTGTCGCCGAGGCCGCCGAAGAAGGCGAGGATCGAGACGCCGCCGGCGACCAGGACCGAGACGAAGCCGACGGGGTTGACGGCATACAGCATGCCGCGGCGGAATTCCGGGGCGTGCGGCGAGAGCTTGAGGACGTACTTGTTGATCGCGATGTCGGAGGCGACGGCGACGATCCAGGCGATGCCCATGTTGGCGTAGAAGCCGAGGATCGTGTTGAGTACCTCGAACATGTTGAATTCCATGAGCGCCAGCGCGATCCCGACGTTGACGAAGACGAAGACGAGTCGCCCCGGGTAGTGCTTGGTGACCCGGGCGAAGGAGTTGGTCCAGGCCAGGGATCCCGAATACGCGTTCGTCACGTTGATCTTGATCTGCGAGAGCACGACGAGGACGACCGAGAGGGTCATCGCCAGCCAGCCCGGCATCATCTGGTCGTAGACGCCGAGGAACTGGTGGACGGGCTCGTTGGCGAATCCGGCGCCGCCGGCGATGTGGGTGATGAGGTAGACGGCGAGGAAGAGGCCGATGGCCTGCTTGAGGGCGCCGAAGACGACCCAGCCGGGGCCGGCGGTGACGACCGCGGCCCACCAGCGGCGCGAGTTCTGAGGCGTGCGCGGCGGCATGAAGCGCAGATAGTCGATCTGCTCGGCGATCTGCGCGATGAGCGAGAGGCAGACCCCGGCGGCGAGCATGACGGCCGGGAAGGAGACCCCGGTCGTGCCGCTCTCACCGGAGTAGGCGAAGAAGGTCGAGACCGCGTTCGGCTCGGTGACCAGCAGGAACGCCAGCGGGGCGCCCATGAGCAGCAGCCACAGCGGGGTGGTCCACAGCTGCAGCTGCGACAGCGCCCGCATCCCGTAGACGACGAGCGGGATGACGATGACGCTCGAGACGAGATACCCCGCCCACAGCGGGATCCCGAGGCCGAGCTGCAGGCCCTGCGCCATGATCGAGCCTTCGAGGGCGAAGAAGATGAACGTGAACGTCGCGAAGATGATGTTCGTCAGGACCGACCCGTAGTAGCCGAAGCCGGAGCCTCGGGTGATGAGGTCGAGATCGAGGTTGTAGCGGGCCGCATAGTAGGCCAGCGGGAATCCGGTGACGAAGATGATGACCGCGGCCACGAGGATGCCGAGCAGCGCGTTGGTCGTGCCGTGCGCGATCCCGATGTTCGCGCCGATCGCGAAGTCCGCCAGATAGGCGATACCGCCCAGGGCGGACGTCGCGACCACGCCGGGCGCCCAGCGACGATAACTGCGCGGGGCGAAGCGCAGCGTGTAGTCCTCGAGTGTCTCGTCGGCCGAGGCGCTCGGCCCGCTCGCGAGCGCGGTGGGATCCGGGGGCACTTCCTGACCCGGGGTTTCGGTGATCGACGTGGCCATAGCCGCATTCCCTTTCCATGAGCGGATCGCGGCCGGCGCACACGAGCGCTGTCGGCCACTGGGAATGACGGTAGGAGGGCGGTGTTACGTCTTAGCCCGGCGGCGTGTTTCCCTGCAGTAACGGAGATTTCACGAGGGCTGAGGGCCGGCGGTGCGGGCCGCCGTGTCGTCTCCGGTGTCCTGGCCGGTCGTCGCGGCGGCCGGCCAGGTCGCGCGCAGCGGCGAGCGGTGCGTCTGGTCGCCGAGCCACCGCGTGAGCGTGCCGCCGTGATGCAGCCGCGTGTGCAGGACTCCCGGCACCCCGTCGCGCGGCGCGGCGGCCGCTCCCCCGTCGGGGCCCGGGCCGCCCGCTCGGCCGAGCGCCTGGCCGGCCTCTCGGCCGAGTGCCTGGCCGGCCTCTCGGCCCAGTGCCTGGCCGGCCTCTCGGCCCAGTGCCTGGCCGGCCTCTCGGCCGGGCTCGGGGCCGATGTGCAGGAGTTGGTCGAGGACCCGCGCGCCGTCGAGGATGCCCGGTAGGTCGCGCAGCGGCGCAGCCCCCGTCGTGGCCGGGCCGAGCCGCAGGTCCTCGGCGAGCACCGGCCGACCCCCGTAGGCGATCCGGGTCCGCGAGCACACGGCTCCCCCGACCTCGCCGTGCCGCCCGAGCACGAGGGTGTCGCGCAGCATCAGCTGCCCGCCGGTGGCGACGTCGGCGTCGAGCCGGCGATCGACATCCGCACCGTCGGCGACGACGAACGGCTCACCGTGCCAGCGCAGCTCGGCCTCCGCCGCGACGTCCAGGCGCGCACTCCAGGAGGCACGTCCGCCCCGGGCGTCGTAGGCGATCGTCGCGGCGACATCCTCCAGCACGAGTCGCGCACCGGGCCCCACACGCACGTCGAGTGCGAGCGCGTCCCCGGCGAGCAGCAGCGCTCCGGCCGCGACGAGCACGACGTGCGCGACCTGCGCCCTCGGCGCGCCGCTGATCCGCACGAGCCGCGGCACGAGCAGGCCTGCGCGCGAGCGCACGCGCAGCCGACCCGAGGCCCCGACGTCGACACGCAACAGTGTGGGCTCGGGGGTCGACTCGGCGTCAGGACGCATGGACGCCGTCGGGGCGGTGGGCACGCTCACAGCCATCCGCGTCCTCGTCAAAGTGAACGCCGTGCCCATGCCCGTGCCCGTCCTGGCCGTGCGTGTGACTGTGCGTGTGCTCCTCGTGGCCGTGACGGTGCGGCGCCATCGGGCCGGGATCGACGGCGACGTGCCCGCCGGCGCGATAGGCCGCGAGGGTGTCCAGCACCCACCCGCGCAGCGCGGCGATCGACGCGGCGTCGTGGCGCGACAGGGCGATGACGGGCCGCCCGTCGCGGGTCTGGCGGCCCTGGGCGGTCATGAGCTCGGCGTCGACCCCGACATACGGCGCGAGGTCGGTCTTGTTGACGACGAGCAGGTCGGCGCGGGCGATGCCGGGGCCGCCCTTGCGGACGACGTCGCCGCCCCCGGCGACGTCGAGCACGAAGATCTGCGCGTCGACGAGGGCCGGGCTGAAGGTCGCGGTGAGGTTGTCGCCGCCGGACTCCACGAGCACGAGATCCAGTGGCGCGAAGTCGGATTCGAGGTCCTCGACGGCGAGCAGGTTCATCGTCACGTCGTCGCGGATCGCGGTGTGCGGGCAGGCGCCGGTCTCCACCGCGCGGATCCGCTGCGGATCGAGCACCCCGGCGGCGCGCAGCATCTGCGCGTCCTCGTCGGTGTAGATGTCGTTGGTGACGACGCCGAGCGACAGGTCGGCGGCCAGCTCGCGGCACAGCAGCCCGATGAGGCTGGACTTGCCGGTGCCGACAGGGCCGGCGACCCCGAGACGCATCGGGCGGGCGGGCATGGGGGGCGTCGGGTCAGGCACGGAAGAGTCTCCTCTCGGTACGGGCGTGGGCGTGATGCCAGGCCTCGAGCGCGGGCGCACTGTCGGCCGGGATCTCACAGAGGTGTGTGAGATCGGCGAGGTCGGCGACGAGGTCGGCGACGGCCGCGCGGGCGTCGAGCGACCAGTCGAGGGCGACGAGCGGATCGAGCGGCAGCAGCTTGAGCGCGGCGGCGGTCACGGTCTGCACGTCGTCGTAGGCGAGCAGCAGCGCGGTCCGCCCAGCGTCCAGTCCGAGAGCCGCGGCGAGGGCCCCGAGGACCACGGGCCGCCAGGACGTCCGCGCCTCGACGAGCGGAGCCACCCAGGCCGACGCCCGGGCCGACGCGTGTGCCGACGCGTGGGCCGATGCGCCGGCCGACGCGTGCCCCCGCTCCGGGTGGGCGGCCAGGTGCCCGAGCAGCCGGCAGAGCCCGCGCCCGGCGACATACCCGGCGTCGCGCAGCACGTGACTCGGGGTGCGCGCGGCCCACGCGTCGGCGACGGCGGTGGCATCGGCGCCGGTCAGGCAGTCGTGCCGCGCGAGCACGGCCGTCGCGGCGTCGACCCGCACGGTGCTGGCCAGGCGGGCGGCCAGGTAGTCCGGCACGGCGGCGGGGTCGAGCCCGGCGAGCAGCGCGGGCTCGAGGCCGCCGGACATCGTGTGCCCGCCCGCGGGCAGCCGCGCGTCGGCCAGCAGCATGAGCGCGTAGTCGAGCCCGGCGACCTCAGAAGAGCGCATAGCGCTGCGCCAGGGGCAGGTGTGCGACCGGGGCGGGCACGACGAGCTCGCCCTCGACGGTGATCGCGAAGGTCTCGGGGTCGATCTCGATGGCCGGGGTCGCGGCGTTGTGGATCATGTCGGCCTTGCCGACGTCGCGGGTCGGGGCGACGGCCCGCAGCGGCCGCCGCAGCCCGAGCCGCTCCCCCAGCCCGTCGGCGACGGCCGCCGGGGAGGTGAACGTGTAGCCCAGCGAGGCTCCCGCAGCCGCGACGAGCGCGGGCCGCAGGAGGACCGGCTGCGGCGTGGGGATCGAGGCGTTGGGGTCGCCGAGCGCGCCCCACACGATCGCGCCGCCCTTGAGGACGACCTCGGGTCGCACGCCGAAGAAGCGCGGGTCCCACAGCACGAGGTCGGCGAGCTTGCCGGGCTCGACGGAGCCGACGACGTCGTCGATGCCGTGGGCGATCGCGGGGTTGATCGTGTATTTGGCGACATACCGGCGGGCGCGCTCGTTGTCGGCGGGCTCGCTGCCCCCGAGCGGCCCGTATCGCGCCTTCATGACGTGCGCGACCTGCCAGGTCCGCGTGACGACCTCGCCGATCCGGCCCATCGCCTGCGCGTCCGAGCTCGTCATCGACAGCGCCCCGAGGTCGTGCAGCAGGTCCTCCGCGGCGATCGTCGTCGCGCGGATCCGCGACTCGGCGAAGGCGAGGTCCTGCGGCACCGCCGGGTTGAGGTGGTGGCAGACGATGAGCATGTCGAGGTGCTCGGCGACGGTGTTGATCGTGTGCGGCAGCGTCGGGTTCGTCGAGCCGGGCAGCACGTTGGGGTGCGCGGCGATCGTCATGATGTCCGGGGCGTGGCCGCCGCCCGCGCCCTCGGTGTGGAAGGCGTGGATCGAGCGGCCGCCGATCGCGCGCAGCGTCGACTCGACATACCCGCACTCGTTGAGGCTGTCCGAGTGCAGCGCGACCTGGAGGCCGTGCTCGTCGGCGGCCCGCAGCGCCGCGTCGATCGCCGCGGGCGTCGAGCCCCAGTCCTCGTGCACCTTGTAGGCCGCCGCGCCGCCGCGGGCCTGCTCGGCGAGGCCGGCGGCGCTGACGGTGTTGCCCTTGCCCATGAGCAGGAGGTTGATCGGCAGGTCGTCCAGGCCCCGCAGCACCTGCGCGAGGTGCCACGCGCCGGCCGTGACGGTCGTCGCCTTGCTGCCCTCGCTCGGCCCGGTGCCGCCGCCGCCGAGGGTCGTCAGGCCGGCGGCGAGCGCCTCGTGGATCTGGCTCGTCGAGAGGAAGTGGACGTGCAGGTCGATGCCGCCGGCGGTGAGGATGCGCCCCTCGCCGGCGATGACGTCGGTGCCCGGGCCGATGTGCAGGTCGGGGTGGACGCCGTCGGCGATGTCGGGGTTGCCGGCGCGGCCGAGGGCGACGATCCGCCCGTCGCGGATGCCGACGTCGGCGCGCACGATGCCGGCGTGGTCGAGGACGACGGCGTTCGTGATGACGGTGTCGAGCGCCCCCTCGGCGCGGGTCGTGCTCCCCTGCGCCATCGACTCGCGGATCGACTTGCCGCCGCCGAAGACGGCCTCCTCCCCGCCGGCCGTGAGATCGGCGCTGACCTCGATCCACAGGTCGGTGTCGCCGAGGCGCACCTGGTCACCGACGGTCGGTCCGTAGAGCGCGGCATACGTCGCGCGGTCCAGGCGTGTCATGTCAGGCCTCCTTCTCGTCGTCGCGCAGCTGCAGCCCGGCGACGTGGCGCGCGCCGCGCAGGGCGACGAGGTCGACGGACCGGCTCACCCCCGGCTCGACGCGCACGCTCGTGCCGCTGGGGATGTCGAGCCGGTAGCCGGTCGCGGCCTGCCGGTCGAAGGCCAAGGCAGCGTTCGCATCCGGCAGGTGGAGGTGGGAGCCGAGCTGCACGGGCCGGTCGCCGGTGTTGACCAGCGTGAGCGTGAGCCGCTCGTCCGGGCCGCGGTCGGCGTTGAGCTCGACGTCGCCGGGGGCGGTCCGCAGCGCGCCGGGATCGAGGGTCGACGCATCGGCCCACGCGGCGCCGGACGGCCCGACTCCTGCGCCGTCCGGCTCGCCGAGGGGTTCGCCGATCGGGTGGTGCAGTGTGACGAGCTTGCGCCCGTCGGGGAAGGTCGCTTCGACCTGGATGTCGTGGATCATCTCCGCGACGCCCGGCAGCACCTGGTCGCGGTGCAGCACCTCCCGCCCGGCGGACATGAGGTCGGCGACGCTGCGGCCCTCGCGGGCGCGCTCGATGACCCACGTCGACAGCAGCGCGACGGATTCCGGATGGTTGAGCAGGACACCGCGGGCCAGGCGGTCGCGGGCGACCATCCCGGCGACGGACAGCAGGAGCTTCTCGGTGTCGGCGGGCGACAGGTGCATGGTCGGCGACGGTAGGCCGCGCGTGTTGCGTCGGCGTTACCGGGGCGTTCCCCCGGGGCAACACGCCCGCCTCGACGCTGCGCCCCGCGGGCGCCTGCGCGGTTGGTAGGGTCGGCGCGTCGACCACGGGAGCCTCCGGCAGGGGGCTGAGAGAGGGCTGTCGCCGCCCTGACCGTCACACCTGATCCGGGTCATACCGGCGGAGGGATTGTCGTCGGCGGGTGGCCCGGGCATCCCGGGCCCGTGATCGCCGCACCCGGGCGTCTCACACCTCCCGCTCGCGGGCAGTCCTTGTCGCAGGACACGTCCCGGCCGAGCGGAAGCGAGCGTCATGACGACCACCACCAGCCACCTGACGGCCCTGCACGAGTCGCACTCGCGCGTCGAGCGCGACGTCGTCGGCCCGCGCGGCGAGACCCTGCGCGTGCCGGTCACGCGCGTCGCGCTGACGAACGGCGACACCTTCGACCGCTACACCACCTCCGGCCCCGGCTCCCTGCCCCAGCGGGGGCTGCCGCCGCTGCGGGCCGACTGGATCAGCGACCGCGGCGACGTCGAGTCGTATGCCGGTCGGGCCGCCGACCTGCTCGACGACGGGCGGGCGGCCGTGCGCCGCGGCGAGGCGTCGCAGCGCTGGGAGGGCCCGCGCCGCGACCCGGTGCGCGGGGTGCCTGCCGCGCGGGTCACGCAGATGCACTACGCGCGGCGCGGGATCCTCACCCCGGAGATGGCGTTCGTCGCCGCGCGCGAGGGCTGCGATCCCGAGCTGGTGCGTAGCGAGGTCGCCGCGGGGCGCGCGATCATCCCGGCGAACGTCAACCACCCCGAGAGCGAGCCGATGATCATCGGCCGCCGCTTCCTCGTCAAGGTCAACGCCAACATCGGCAACTCGGCCGTGACCAGCTCGATCGACGACGAGGTCGACAAGCTGAGCTGGGCCGTCACGTGGGGCGCCGACACGGTGATGGACCTCTCGACCGGCGACGACATCCACACGACGCGCGAGTGGATCATCCGCAACTCCCCCGTGCCCATCGGGACCGTGCCGATCTACCAGGCGCTGGAGAAGGTCGACGGCCGCGCCGAGGACCTCACGTGGGAGATCTTCCGCGACACCGTCATCGAGCAGTGCGAGCAGGGCGTCGACTACATGACGATCCACGCGGGCGTGCTGCTGCGCTACGTGCCGCTCACGGCGGCGCGCGTGACCGGGATCGTCTCGCGCGGCGGCTCGATCATGGCGGCGTGGTGCCTCGCGCATCACCGCGAGAGCTTCCTCTACGAGCACTTCGACGAGCTGTGCGAGATCTTCGCGCGCTATGACGTGGCGTTCAGCCTCGGCGACGGCCTGCGGCCGGGTTCGACGGCCGACGCCGACGACGAGGCGCAGTTCGCCGAGCTGCGCACCCTGTCCGAACTCACCCGTCGCGCCTGGGAGTACGACGTGCAGGTGATGGTCGAGGGGCCGGGGCACATCCCGCTGGACCTCGTGCCCGGCAACGTGCACACCCAGCAGGAGTGGTGCCACGGCGCGCCGTTCTACACGCTGGGGCCGCTGGTCACCGACATCGCGCCGGGCTACGACCACATCACCTCGGCGATCGGCGCGGCGACGATCGCCATGCACGGCACGGCGATGCTGTGTTACGTCACGCCCAAGGAGCACCTGGGCCTGCCGAACCGCGACGACGTCAAGACCGGCGTCATCACCTACAAGCTGTCGGCGCACGCCGCGGACGTCGCCAAGGGGCACCCGGGCGCGCGGGCCTGGGACGACGAGCTGAGCAAGGCGCGCTTCGAATTCCGCTGGCACGACCAGTTCGCGCTGGCGCTCGACCCCGCGACCGCGATCGCCTTCCACGACGAGACGCTGCCCGCCGAGCCCGCGAAGACCGCACACTTCTGCTCGATGTGCGGCCCGAAGTTCTGCTCGATGCGCATCAGCCAGGACGTCCGGGAGCGGTACGGCGCCGCGCGCGGCGAGGGCCTGGGCGCCGACGAGGGCGGCGGGGGCTCCGCGACGCGCGATCTCGACGCCGAGATCGACGAGCAACTGGCCCGCAAGGCCAAGGAATTCGTCGATCTGGGCGCGACGATCTACGTGCGCGAGCCGGCCGAGCGGTAGTTCCCGACGACCGCCCAGGTCCTCACTCCTCGCCGCGGACGCGCCGACGCAGGGCCTTGTCCTCGCCGCGGCGCCGCTTGCTCGCCAGGCGGCGCCGCTGCGAGCCGCGCGTCCGGGCGGTCGGGCGCCGCGGCGGGCCCGGCGGGGCGAGCGCGGCGCGCAGCCGGGCCGCCAGCCGGTCCCGCGCGGCGACGCGGTTGCGGTATTGCGCGCGGTGCTCGGCGGCGACGACGGTCACGACCGGCCCGAGCGCCGCCACGACCCGATCGCGTTGCGCCGCGGTCAGGCTCGTGGTGGCGAGCAGGTCGAGGACGAGCTCGACCCGGCTGTCGGTCGTGTTGACGCCCTGCCCGCCGGGCCCGGACGCGCGCGAGAAGCGCTCGGTGAGCTCGTCGGCGGCGATCCGCGCGCCGCGCGGGATGCCGGGCCCGGCCGCGACGAGCAGGTCGCCGCCGGGCACTCCGCTCGCGCTCATCGGGCCGGTCCTGGGGGTAGAGGGGTCGCGTCGGTCAGTCCAGCAGCGCGTCGACGAAGGTCGCGGGGTCGAAGGGCGCGAGGTCGTCGGGGCCCTCGCCGAGGCCGACGAGCTTGACGGGCACGCCGAGCTTGCGCTGGACGGCCACGACGATGCCGCCCTTGGCCGTGCCGTCGAGCTTGGTCAGGACGATGCCGGTGACGTCGACGGCCTGGGAGAACACCTCGGCCTGGGTCAGGCCGTTCTGTCCCGTCGTCGCGTCGAGCACGAGCAGCACCTCGTCGATGGGGCTGCGCTTCTCGATGACGCGCTTGATCTTGCCGAGCTCGTCCATGAGGTTCGCCTTGTTGTGCAGGCGCCCGGCGGTGTCGATGATCACGACGTCGGCGTCGGACTCCTGGCCGGCCTTGACCGCGTCGAACGCGACGGCCGCGGGGTCGGCGCCCTCCTTGTCGGAGCGCACGGTGTCGACACCGACGCGCGCGCCCCACGTCTGCAGCTGGTCGGCGGCCGCAGCGCGGAACGTGTCGGCCGCGCCGAGCAGCACCTTGCGGTCCTCGGCGACCATGACGCGGGCGAGCTTGCCGACGGTCGTCGTCTTGCCGGTGCCGTTGACGCCGACGACGAGGATGACGGCGGGCCGGTCCTCCAGGCGCCGGGAGCTGATCCGGCGGTCCATCGTCGGGTCGATGAGCGCGATGAGGTCCTCGCGCAGCCATCCCCGCATCGTCGTCTCGTCGGTCGCGCCCTCGACGGCGACGCGGGTGCGCAGCGACTCCACGAGCTGGCCGCTCGCCTCGACACCGAGGTCGGAGGCGATGAGGGTGTCCTCGACGTCCTCCCAGGTCTCGTCGTCGAGGGTGCCGCCGCCGAGCAGCGAGAGCAGCGAGCGACCGAAGGCCGAGTTGGAGCGGGCGAGGCGGGCCCGCAGCCGCTGCATGCGACCACCGGCGCGCTCGGGGCGCTCCAGCGTCGGGGCCGTGGGCGCTGCGGGTTGCGGCGGGGCGTCCGGCTCCTGCGGCTCGCGGGTGATGACGTCGACGTCACCGGGCGGCACCTCATGGCGGCCGCGGCGCCGCCCGGGTCGCAGGAGTCCGACGAGTATGCCGACGAGCAGCACCGCGACGACGACGGCGATGCCCCAGACGCTGTAGAGGAAGTCCATCACGGGGCCAGTCTGGCAAAGTCGCGCGCCTGCGGGGCTCGCCCTCGCCGGGTCACCTGGGCTCGCCCTCGCCGAGTCACCTGGGCTCGCCCTCGCGGAGCCACCTGCGTCCCCCCTCGCGGGGCCACCTGCGCCCGCCCGCGTCGCCTCATCGTGTGCTCACCGACCGTGTGCTCACCGACCGTGTACTCACCGACCGGGCGCTCAGGAGCGGGTGAGGATGCGCGGGTTGACGATGTCGGTGTCGATCGGGTCGGGCTCGATGACCTCGGGCATCGGGATGAGCTTCTTGACCATGACGACGATCTCGTTGGCGACGTCGGCCTGGGCCTCGACCTGCGCGACGTAGGAGCGCTCGTCGACCTTCTCGCGCAGGGGTCGCGCCTGGCCGTCGGCGGCGGTGCGGGCGGCGGCCGTGCGGGCCCGGCCTTCGGCGCTCAGCGGCGCGGCGCCGGGGATGATCGGCTCGCCCGGGGTCACGAAGCGCGGCGCGCGGCGCCGGCGGCGGCGCGGCAGGGCGTGCAGGACGACGCCGACGATGCGCCGCCACGAGATGCCGCGGGCATAGCGCTCCTCGGCGGTGGCGACCGGCCGGGCGGCCAAACGCCGGGCGCGGTCGGTGCGTTTGCGCGCCCACCACGTCCACGGTCCGCGGCCTTCACGGGTCGCGGGGATGGTGACGACGACCATGACGAGGCCACCGATGACACCGAGGGCGAGGGCTGAACCGAGCATCACGAGCACGACTACCAGATCGGCAGGCAGCGGCCCCGCGGCAAGCTCCCGCGCTCCGCCGGCAGGTCACAAAACGGCAACGTTATGCGTGAGTCGGCCTGTCGTGCGGTGGAATTCACGCTGACACCGGGTCGGACGCCCGACCTGGGCGGGCCGCGCCCGACGTCACCCGTCGGCCGGGCCGCAGGCGTGTCGGCCCGGGCTCAGGCCGGCTGCGCCTCGCGGATCCGCTGGCTCACGACGGTCGTCACGCCGTCGCCGCGCATCGTCACGCCATACAGGGCGTCGGCGACCTCCATCGTCCGCTTCTGGTGGGTGATGACGATGAGCTGGCTGGAGTCGCGCAGCTCCTCGAAGAGCGTGATGAGGCGCCCGAGGTTCGTGTCGTCCAGGGCCGCCTCCACCTCGTCCATGATGTAGAAGGGGCTCGGCCGGGCCTTGAAGATCGCCACGAGCAGCGCGACCGCGGTCAGCGAGCGCTCGCCGCCGGACAGCAGCGACAGCCGCTTGATCTTCTTGCCGGGCGGGCGCGCCTCGACCTCGATGCCGGTGGTCAGCATGTCGCCGGGGTCGGTGAGGGTGAGCCGCCCCTCGCCGCCGGGGAAGAGCCGGGAGAAGACGCCCTCGAACTGCACGGCCGTGTCGGCGTAGGCCTCGGCGAAGGCCTGCTGCACCCGCTCGTCGACCTCCTTGACGATCTCGAGCAGGTCGCGCTTGCCGCCGCGCAGGTCCTCCAGCTGGGTGACGAGGAAGCTGTGTCGCTCCTCCAGCGCGGCGAATTCCTCGAGCGCGAGCGGGTTGATACGCCCGAGCTGCCCGAGCTTGCGCTCGGCGCGGGTCAGCCGCTTCTCCTGGTCGGCGCGCACGAAGGGGATCGGGTCGGGCGGGGTCTGGACGTCCGGGTCGGGCACCGGCGGGATGAGCAGGTGCGGCCCGTATTCGTCGACGAGCACCTGCGGGGTCACGCCGAGCTCGTCGATCGCGCGGGTCTGCAGGGCCTCGATGCGCAGCCGCTGCTGGGCGCGAGCCAACTCGTCGCGGTGCACGGAATCGGTCAGCTGCCCCAGCTCGGTCGCGAGGGCGTCGACGCGGGCGCGGGCCGCGGCCAGGGCCTGGGCCTGCTCGACCCGGTGGGCGTCGAGCGCGACGCGGCGGGCGCTCGCGACGTCGACCGCCGCGTCGACCCGCTGCGCGGCACGGCCCGCGAGGTCCTCGATGCGGGCGGCGGCGCGCGACTGGGCGGCGCGGGCGATCCTGGCGGTCCGGGCGCGCTCGCGGGCGGCCTGGGCGGCGCGCCCCTGGCGGGCGAGGGCGTCGGCCCGCCCCGAGCCGGCCCGCAGCCGCTCCTCCCCCGTGCGCAGCGCGAGGCGCGCCTCGGTCTCGGCGGCCCGCGCGGCGGTCGCGGCGGCCTCGAGCCGGTCGCGCTCGTCGACGCTGGGTGCCGCGTCGTCGTCGTCGGCGGCGGACTCGCGGGCGGCGGCCAGGCGCGCGAGCAGGGTGTCGAGCTCGGCGCTGTCGGCGGCCGAGGCCTGCTGCGCGGCCTCGATCGCCTGCTCGCCGCGCTGCGCCTCGCCGCGGGCCGCGCGCACGAGCCCGGCGAGCTGGCCCAGCTCCTCGGCGACGGCGGCCATCCGGGCGTCGGAGGCGTTGAGGTCCGCCAGGGCCGCCTCGGCACGGGCACGCACCTCCTCCAGCTCGCCGCGCAGACCCTCGAGCGCGAACCGCGCCCGCTGCGCCTCGTGCTCGGCCTCGGCCTCGGCCGCGGCGGCCTCCTGGGCGGCGGCGGTGAGCTCGAGCAGGCTCGGCGCCGCCGCGCTGCCGCCGCGCACGGCCACGGGTGAGAAGACGTCGCCGGCGGCGGTGACCGCGCCGAGCCCGGCGGCGCCCGCCGCCAGGGCCGCGGCCTCGTCGCCGGCGAGCACGATGTCGCCGAGCAGCGCCCGCAGCACGGCCGCGAGCCCGCCCGCTCCCGCGTCTCCTCCCCCGTCGCGCGACACCGTGACGACGTCGAGCATCGGGCGACACCCGGGCGGCACGACACGATCCCCGGCGGACGCGTCGGCGACGTCGCCGCAGGTCGGGGCGGCCAGGACGAGGGCGGCGCGCCCGCCGTCCTGCGCGCGCAGCACGTCCAGGCAGGCGCGGGCGGCCGCGGCGTCGGTGACGACGAGGGCGTCGGCGGCCCAGTCGAGGGCGGCGGCGACGGCGGCCTCGTGCCCGGGCGCGATGTCGAGCAGCTGCGGCAGGGCGCCGAGCAGCCCCAGGTCCGGGGTGCCGGACGCGGCGGCGGCCTGCAGCGCGGCGGTCGCGTCCTTGCGGCGCAGGCTCAGCTCGAGGGCCTCGCGTCGGGTGCGGCCCTGGTCACGGCGGGTCAGGGCGGCGCGCTCGGTGTCGGTGAGGTCGTCCACGGCGCGGGTGAGATCGTCGACGCGCTCCGCGGCGCTCTCGTAGTCGGCGTCGAGACCGACCTCGCCCTCCTCGTCGCCGGCGACCGTGCTCTCGAGCACCGCGAAGCGTGACTGGGCCTCGTCGGCGCGGGCCCGCGCCCGCGCGACGCTCTCGTGCAGCCGCCCGATCTCGGCCTGCGCCGCCTCGATCCGGCTGCGCTTGGCGTCGACGGTGCCGGCGAGCTTGGCCAGCCCCTCGCGGCGATCGGCGGCCGCCTGCAGCGCGGCGGCGACCCGCCGGCTCTCGGCGGCGGCGGCCTCCTCGGCGGCGACGCGGGCCTGCGAGGCGGTGGTGAGCGCGGCCCGGTCGTCCTGCACCCGCGCGGTGAGCTCGGTCTCGGCGGCGCGGGCCGCCTCCGCCTGCGCGAAGAGCTGTGCCGGGTCCCGCTCGGCGGCCGGGTCGATCTCGGGCTCGGCCCCCAGCAGCCGCACCCGCTGCCCGGCGAGCCGGGCGGTCGCGAGCAGCCGGTCGCGGCACGCGGCGAGGGCGTGGGCGTGGTCCTGGGCCTGCGAGAGCCGCGCGCCGGCCAGCCCGGCGGCCTCCTCGAGCTGACCGAGCTCGCGACGCACGAGCCCCAGCTGCTCCTCGACCTCGTCGCGGCGGGCCAGCAGCGCGGTCTCGTCGGCGACCTCGGCCTCCAGCGTGCTGGTCAGCTGCACGAGGTCGTCGGCGAGCAGCCGCAGCCGCGCGTCCCGCACGTCGGCCTGGATGACGACGGCCTTGCGGGCGGTCTCGGCCTGGCGGCCCAGCGGCCCGAGCTGGCGGCGGATCTCGGTGGTCAGGTCCGCGACGCGCACGAGGTTGGCCTCCATCGCCTCGAGCTTGCGCAGCGCCCGCTCCTTGCGCTTGCGGTGCTTCAGGACGCCGGCGGCCTCCTCGATGAAGCCGCGTCGCTCCTCCGGCGTGGCGCGCAGCACCGCGTCGAGCTGGCCCTGCCCGACGATGACGTGCATCTCGCGGCCGATGCCGGAGTCCGAGAGCAGCTCCTGGATGTCGAGCAGCCGGCAGGCCGTCCCGTTGATCGCGTAGTCCGAGCCGCCGGTGCGGAACATCGTGCGGCTGATCGTCACCTCGGAGTAGTCGATCGGCAGCGCGCCGTCGCTGTTGTCGATCGTCATCGACACCTCGGCCCGGCCCAGCGGCGGTCGCCCGGACGTGCCGGCGAAGATGACGTCCTCCATCTTGCCGCCGCGCAGCGACTTGGCGCCCTGCTCGCCCATCACCCAGGCGAGGGCGTCGACGACGTTGGACTTGCCCGACCCGTTGGGCCCCACGATGCAGGTGATGCCCGGCTCGAGCCGCAGCTGGGTCGCGGAGGCGAAGGACTTGAATCCCCGCAGGCTCAGGCTCTTGACATACACGGTCGTCGGCCGCCTCTCGCGAGCGCGGCGCGCACGCCGCCGGTCAGGGACCCGTGCAGGGTAACCGGGCGAACTACCCGATCCGGGGAGCCGCGCCCGGGCCCGCATCGGGGGATCGCGAGCCGTCCACAGGGGGTGGAGACGATCGGGCGGCCCGGGCCGTTGTCCCCAAGCGAGGCGCACGAGGCCGTCGCCGAGATGCGTCGACACGTACCCTGCAGAGAGGGCACGGCCGTCCCAGCGCGGCCGCGCCGACCATGTCAGCAACGATCACGTCACCAACCATCAGGAGTCGATCGGCATGAAGATCCGCATCCGCAAGGCGGCCGTCGTGGCCGCCCTCGCCCTGCCGCTGGCCCTCGGCGCATGTAGCTCCGGCACCGACGCCGCCCCCACTGGTGCGGGCACGTCCGCGACGACGGCCGCGGAGTCCGGCCCGTTCAACGCCGCTGCCGGCCAGGAGGTCGACAAGGACGCCTTCATGGACCAGACGCACGCCGCGATGATGGACGCCAAGACCTACGCCATGACGATGACGATGGCGATGGGCGGTCAGAACGTCACGATCAAGGGCGTCGGCGACATGTCGGACGAGAAGAACCTCAAGGTCCGGATGTCGATGGAGGGCGCCGCGCAGGGCATGGGCGCCCTCAACATGCTGCTCATCGGCCAGAAGATGTACATGCAGCTGCCCGGCCAGGCCGGCGGCAAGTATGTCGAGATGCCGCTGGAGCAGCTGACCCAGGCCGGCGGCCAGGACATCCAGAAGCTGCTCAACCCCGCCGAGAGCCTGCGGATGTCCAAGGACGCGGTGCAAAAGGTCACCTACGTCGGCGAGGAGGACGTCAGCGGCGAGAAGCTGCGCCACTACACGATGGTCCTCGACCTCGCCAAGGCCAACCAGGCCGCGGGCGTCACCGCGGCACCGACTCCGACCGGGGCCCAGACCGTCCCCTACGACGTGTGGGTCGAC
Source organism: Dermatophilaceae bacterium (assembly GCA_032229625.1). GTDB lineage: Bacteria > Actinomycetota > Actinomycetes > Actinomycetales > Dermatophilaceae > Kineosphaera. Next base: position 48,671 of record JAVTVZ010000018.1, read on the forward strand.
GGCGACAAGCGCATCCGCAAGCTCGACATGACGGTCGAGGGCACGAAGGTCGCGATGACGCTCGACAAGTACGGCGAGCCCGTCGACATCGTGGCTCCGCCGAGCGCGTCGATCACGACGATGCCGGGGCTGCCGACCGGCTGAGCCACCCCGCCTGCGGTCACGCCCGTCACCACGCCCGCCACCACGCCCGGCACCACGCCCGTCACGCCGGGCGCCGCCTCGACCTCGAGGGCTTCACTGCTCGGTGAAGCCCTCGAGGTCGTTGCGTATCCCGCCCCATTGGGCGGTCACGCCGAGCACCCGGCCGGGGCGCCCGGACTGTGTGACCCGCTCGGTGAGGAGCCGCTCGAGCGTCTCGACATCCGCGACGGGGCCCTGGGCGCACACCTCGACGCGCCCGTCCCCGAGATTGCGGGCGAAGCCGACCAGCCCGAGCTCCTTGGCGCGGGCGCGGGTCCACCAACGGAAGCCCACGCCCTGCACGTTGCCTCGGACGAAGAACGTCGCGCGATCGATTCCGGACATATGCACTACCTACGGCACCCACGGGTGTTTGCGCAAGCCCTGGGCGCGAGACGGGCCGGCGGCACGATTCGGGCGATACCCACCCAGACCGGCCTCGCCGGGACCCGGACGGGAGGTCGGCGGGTAGTTTGACGCCCATGAGCCTGCCTCCCGCCGCGCCGGTCGTCCCCTCCCCCGAAGCCGCCGCGGGCCCGCCCGTGCGCTGGGGTCTGCTCGGCGCGGGCGGCATCGCCCGCACGGGCGCCCGCGGCATCCTCGACGCGCCGGGGTGCGAGCTCGTCGCCGTCGCCGCGCGGGGTCTGGACCGGGCGCAGGCACTGGCGGCGGAGTTCGGCGCGACGTCCGGCGACGTGGCCGCCTACGGGTCGTACGAGGAGCTGTGCGCCGACAGCCGGGTCGAGGCGGTGTACATCAACACCACCCACCCGTGGCACCACGAGCAGGCGCTCTTGGCGATCGAGGCCGGCAAGCACGTGCTGGTGGAGAAGGCGTTCACCCTCAACGCGGGGCAGGCCGCGCAGGTCTTCGAGGCGGCGCGGGCGCGGGGGCTCTTCGCGATGGAGGGGATGTGGACGCGCACGTTGCCGCTGGTCCGCCGGATCGAGCAGCTCGTGCAGGACGGCGTCATCGGCGACCTCGTCAAGGTCGACACGACGCTGACCCTGGCGCTGGACTACGACCCGGAGCACCGGCTCTTCGCCCTCGACAACGGCGGCGGTGCGCTGCTCGACCTCGGCGTCTACGCGTGCGCGATCCCGTGGCTCTTCCTCGGCGGACCCCAGACGGTGCACGTCATGGGCTCCCTGGCACCCAGCGGCGTCGACCACGTCGTCGCGATGCAGTGGGGCTACGACTGCGGGGCGATCGCGCAGCTCTACATCACCTCCCGCGGCATGGGCCCGGACCGGGCGATCATCATGGGCCGCCGCGGCTACATCGAGATCGACCCGGTCTTCAACACCGCCACGAGCGCGACCCTCGTCGTCGACGGGCAGGAGCCGCAGCGTCTGGAGGCGCCGCATCAGGGCTTCGCCCACGAATTCGCCGAGGCGGCTCGCTGCATCCGCGCCGGCGAGCTCGAGTCACCGCTGGTCCCGCAGGCCGACACCGTCGCGATCCTGGAGATCCTCGACGCCGCCCGCAGCGAGCTCGGGGTGCGCTACCCCCAGGAGTGAGCGCCGCAGCTCGGGTCAGGGCGCCGGATGCCGGGGCCGGGGCTGACACGCCGCGCAGCTGAACCCTGCGTTCACGGGTCCGCCCTTGGCCGTGGTACACAGCGACCGAACCTGGCGAGGCAGTGCCACAGCCACGTGACGGCCTGTGGATCGTGCTCCCGCACGCGCATCACCTCACCGAGCCGGGCGGGCGTGATCGTTGCGCCCAACGCCATGGCCAGGTCGACCGGCACCGGCCCGCGGTAGGACGGGTCGATCTCTGCTGCTGTGACGCCGTATCCCGGGTGGTCCTCGACGGGGCAGCCGAGCTCGGCGAGGGTGTCCGCGTGCGCCTGCCGGTCGGACGGGTCGATCACGAGCGCCTCGACGTCCCGGCGCAGGACGACGCCGCCGTGCACTGTGACTAGGACGTCGTCCTTGGTCCCCGCTGGCAGCGAGGACAGTAGTGGGAGGAGCGGTTCATGAAGTGCTGCCGGACGATCGGGGTGCCGCACCGCGGGCAGGGGCGTCCCTCTTGTCCGTAGGCGTTGAGCGAGCGGTCGAAGTAGCCGCTCGCGCCGTTGACGTTGACGTAGAGGGAGTCGAAGCTCGTGCCGCCGACCTCGAGGGCCTGGGCCATGACCTCGCGGGCGTGTCCGAGGAGCCGGGTCAGGGCGGGCTTGGTGAGGTCGCAGGCGAGGCGCTGCCCGTGGATGCCGGCGCGCCACAGGGCCTCGTCGGCGTAGATGTTGCCGATCCCCGACACCAGGCCCTGGTCCAGCAGGGCACGCTTGACCGCGGAGCGGCGGGTCTTCAGGCGCCGCACGACGCCCGCGACGTCGTAGGTCGCCTCGAACGGGTCCGGGGCGATCCGCGCGACCGGCTCGGGCACGGCGGTCCCGTCGTGCGCGGAGTCGACGAGCTCGGTCAGCGCGAGACCGCCGAAAGTGCGCTGGTCGACGAAGCGCAACTGCCGCCCGTCGGACAGGTCGAACCGCGCATGCAGGTGCTTCTCCGGCGGGGCGTCGGGCGCCTCGACGAGCAGCTGCCCGCTCATGCCCAGGTGCACGACGAGCGCGAGCGGATCCTCCTGCGGCGGACTCACCTGCAACCACAGGTATTTGCCGCGGCGCCGCGCGGCGTCGACGCGGCAGCCGGCGAGCCGGGCCGCCAGATCGGTCGGACCGGGCACGTGCCGGCGCGCGACTCGCGAGCCGGTCAGCGACGCGGCGAGCAGATCACGGCCGACGACGTGCTCGGCCAGGCCCAGGCGCACGACCTCGACCTCGGGCAACTCCGGCATCGCGTCAGACGACCCGCCCGTCGGTCGCCGGGGCGCAGGCAGCTGCGCCGCCCGAGTCACCGGTCGTCTCGCACGAGGGATCCGGCGTCGCCGGCTCGGGCGTCGTCGTGAGCATCGCCGCCGCGCGGCGGGTCAGCTCGTTCCACGCCAGCTCGGCAGCCTTCTGCTCGGCCTCCTTCTTGCTGCGCCCGACACCCTCGCCGAGGGACTCGGCGTCGACGACGACCCGCGCGGTGAAGACCTTCTCGTGGTCCGGTCCCTCCTCGGTCACCCGGTATTCCGGGCTGCCGTGCGAGCCGGAGGCCGCGAGCTCCTGCAGGCTCGTCTTCCAGTCCAGCCCCGCGCCCAGGCCCGCCGACGCCGCCATGAGCGGGTCGAGCAGGTGGTGCACGAAGCGGCGCGCGGGCTCCAGCCCGTGCGCGAGATAGACGGTGCCGATGAGCGCCTCGGTCGTGTCGGCGAGGATCGACGTCTTGTCACGCCCGCCGGTCGCCTCTTCGCCCCGCCCGAGCAGCAGGTAGTCGCCGAGGCCGAGGCCCCGCGCCACCGACGCGAGCGCGCGCATGTTGACGACCGCCGCGCGCAGCTTGGCGAGCTGCCCCTCGGCGAGGTCGGGATGATCGGCATACAGCGACTCGGTCACGACGAGCCCCAACACCGAGTCACCGAGGAATTCGAGGCGCTCGTTGTTGGGGATCCCGCCGTTCTCGTAGGCGTAGGACCGGTGTGTCAGGGCATGGTCGAGCAGCGACTCCGCGATGTCGACGCCGAGGATCTCGTGGATCGTCTCGGACAGCGCCGCCACCGGTCGCCGCTGATGCCTGGCCGCGCCAGATCGGGACGAACCCATCAGCGCACCCCCATCGGTCAGCTCTGGTGTTCGGTCCGCTCGGCCGCCGCGTAGTGACGCCCGGCGTAGGTGCCGCAGGACGGGCACGCCAGGTGCGGCTGCTTCGGGGCGGAGCAGCGGGGGCACGACGCCAGGGTGGTCGCCGTCGCCTTCCACTGCGCCCGGCGGGAGCGGGTGTTGGAGCGCGACATCTTCCGCTTCGGGACGGCCACGTCAGGTCCTCTTCTCTTCCGTGCTGGACCCGTCCGGGCCGGCCAGCTGCTGCAGGCTCGCCCATCGCGGGTCGATGGTGTCGTGCCGGTGTGTCGGGTCGTCTGCCAGGGGCGCTCCACACTCGGAGCACAGGCCTGGGCAGTCGGCACGACATACCGGCTGGAACGGCAGGGCAGGCACCACTGCGTCCCGGATCGTGTCCTCGAGGTCGATGAGATCGCCCTCGACGACGCGCTGGTCCTCGTCGTCCGGCGCGCCCACCTCGTGGTGGTGCGCGGCCCGGTCGGCGTAGGCGAAGAGCTCCTGGATGTCCACGTCGAGGGGGACCTCGACGGGCTCCAGGCAGCGCACGCACGCGCCGCGCGCGTCCGCACGCACCGAACCGCTGACGAGGACGCCTTCGAGCACGGACTCCAGCCGCAGGTCGAGCTCGAGCGGCTCGCCCGCGGGGATCCCGATGACGTCGGTGCCCAGGCCCTCCGGCGCCGGGACGGACCGGGTGAGCTCGACCATGGCACCCGGCCGACGCTGCAGCGGGCGGGTGTCGACCACCAGCGGCGCGCGGGGATCAAGGGTCTTCATGAGGTCACATCGATTCGTCTCGCCGACGGCGGGCAACGGTTCGGTCCGCGCCTTCGCCTCGTGATCGACACCGAAGCGGTGTCGACGGCGCCCGGGCGACCATCACATCAACGATCACGTCACAGACGATCGCGTCGAACATCACGGACCCACGGGCAGACCGGCGAACTCACGAAGGGGACGCAGACCGGCTCACGAGTCTATCCCAGAGCGTGCGCGGCTCCCAAACCTCCCCCGCACCGACGCTGCTAGGTTCGCACGGGTGAGCCGTTGCGTCTGCCCAGGATCCTTCGACCCCGTGACCCTGGGGCACCTCGATGTCATCCGTCGAGCCGCCCGCCTCTACGACGAGGTCGTGGTCGCGGTCCTGCACAATCCCGCCAAGCAGGGCCTCTTCACGCTCGACGAGCGCGTCGAACTGCTGAGCGCCGAGATCGCGGACCTGCCCGGCGTGCGGGTCGTGCCGTTCGGCGGGCGGTTGCTCGTCGACCTGGCCACCGAGGTCGACGCCCAGGCGATCGTCAAGGGCCTGCGCGGCGAGGTCGACTACTCCTACGAGCTGCCGATGGCGGTGATGAACCGGCGACTGACCGGCGTGGAGACCCTCTTCATGCCCGGTGAGCCCGGCCTGTCGGAGGTGTCGAGCTCGCTGATCAAGGAGGTCGCGCGCTTCGGCGGTGACGTCAGCGGGCTCGTGCCGCAGCGGGTCCTGGCGGCGTTGCAGGCTCGGCTCGCGCGCTAGCCGGCGGCGAGCCGGCCGGTGGGGCGGCAGCCGATGGCGTGCCCGCCGAGCGGGTCGGGACCGGCGCGCCGGCGACGGTAGCGGCGGTGGCGGCACGCGAGATCGCCTCGACGAGTCCCTGCGGCGGCGGGTTCGTCACCGCCGACCCGTCGGGCAGGATGACGGTCGGCACGGTCTCGGAGCCGTCGTTGAGATCGCGGACGTAGGCGGCACCCTCGGCGTCGCTCCACACGTCCACCCAGCTGACGTCGCGCGCGAGCCCCGCGCGGCTCAATGCCAGCCGCATCCGCACGCAATAGGGGCAGCCCGGGCGCCAGTAGACGACCGGCACGCCCGCGGCGACGAGCCGCTGCTGGGCCTCCCAGTGGCTGGCTCCGGCGCGCCGGTGCAGCGGTGAGCACAGGTAGGCACCGGCGGTCAGCAGCGCGACCGCGGGCGCGGCGAGGATCGCCGAGGCCGCCCCGCTGAGCAGGAGGGTCGCGGCGAGCACTGCGGCCGCGGCACATCCGGCCGCATGCCACCACTGGGCCCGCGCTGACCGACTCACGTTCGGGAGCCTAGGACGATCGGCGCCCGCGTCGCGACCTCGCGACGCCGTCGTGACCATGGTGTGACTCTGCGTCCAGCAGGCGGACTCCCACGGCCGGTGGGCGCGGTCGATCAGCCGAATTCGGCATACCAGAGCCGCGTTTCGCCGTAGTCGCGCGATTCGACGAGGTGCAGCGCGGCCCCGGGCGATCCCTGGGTCGGCGGCCACGTCGGCTCCGGTGACCTCGCGGACCGCTCGACGACGACGACCGCCCCCTCGCGCAGGTGCGCGACGAGCGCCGCCAGGTCGCCCGCGAGCGCCTCCTGCGACAGGTCGTAGGGCGGGTCGAGGAAGGCCAGATCGACGTCCGGGGTGGCGGGCGGCGTGGCCAGGTAACGGCTCACCGGCTCCGCGCGCACGCTGACGAGGGCAGCGTCGGTGGCGTCGCTCGTCGTCCCTGCGCCCGGGGTTCGACCGCTCGGGGTTCGGCCGCTCGTCGTCCCTGCGGTCGGCGCGGCCGGGACGGCGGCGTCGGTGGCGTCGCTCGTCGTCCCTGCGCCCGGGGTTCGACCGCTCGGGGTTCGGCCGCTCGTCGTCCCTGCGGTCGGCGCGGCCGGGACGACGGCGGCGACGTCGCGGCCGTTGCGTCGGGCCACGCCGGCCGCCCGGCGTGCGGATTCCACGAGCACGACGCGCCGCGCCCCCCGACTCAGGGCTTCCAGCCCCAGGGCGCCCGACCCCGCGTAGAGGTCCAGCACGACCGCGTCCTCGATCGCGTCGAGATGCTCGAGCCGGGAGAAGAGCGCCTCACGCACTCGGTCGCTCGTCGGGCGGGTGTCGGCTCCCGGCGGCGTGGCCAGCCGTCGGCCACCGGCGGCGCCCGCGATGATCCTCGTCATCCGCGCTCCAGGAAGGCGGCCTGCGTCTCGTCGATGAGGGTCGCCACGAGGTGCGCCAGCTCGGGGTGGGTGCGCAGGCTCGGGTCGACGTCGAGCAGCGCGCCCGCATCCTCACGAGCCTGCTCGATGAGCCGCTCGTCGCCGCCGCGCAGCGACAGCAGTCGCAACGACGTGCCGCCGCTCTGCCGGGCGCCGAGGATGTCGCCCTCGCGTCGGGTGTCGAGGTCGAGGCGGGCGAGCTCGAAGCCGTCGGTCGTCGCGGCGACCTCCCGCAGGCGCTGCAGCGCGCCCGCGCCGGGCTCCCCCTCACCGGCCGGACGCGGCTGGGCGTGCGCGCCCTGCGCGACGAGCAGGCACAGACCGGGTGTCTGTCCGCGACCGACGCGCCCGCGCAGTTGGTGCAGCTGGGCGATGCCGAAGCGGTCGGCGTCCAGGACGACCATGAGCGTCGCGTTGGGCACGTCGACGCCCACCTCGATGACCGTCGTCGAGACGAGCACGTCGAGATGGCCGTGCCCGAAGGCCGTCATCACCGCGTCCTTGTCGTCGGCCGACATGCGCCCGTGCAGCATCTCGATGCGGCACCCGGCCAGCTCGTCCCGCCCGCGCACCTCCTCGAAGACCTCCAGCACGCTGCGCGTGGGGGCGCCGGCCTCCGGGTCGAGCCCCGAGCCGTCCCCTGCGTGGTCCGACGCGTCGCCGCTGCCGCCGTCGTCCTCGGCAGCGTCGGCGGCCGCGGGGTCGTCCGCCCCGATGCGCGGGCACACGACATACACCTGATGACCGGCGGCGACCTCCTCGGCGATCCGGCGCCAGATCCGCTCATACCAGGCCGGATTGTCGACGACGTGGGTCGCGATGGGCGCGCGACCGGCGGGCAGCTCGCGCAGCACCGAGGTCTCCATGTCGCCGAAGACGGTCATCGCGACCGTCCGCGGGATCGGCGTCGCGGTCATGACGAGCACGTGCGGGGGTGTCGCCGCCTTGCCGCGCAGGGCGTCGCGCTGCTCGACGCCGAAGCGGTGCTGCTCGTCGACGACGACGAGCCCGAGGTCGGCGAGCTGCACGTGCTTCTGGAGCAGCGCGTGGGTGCCGATGACGAGGCCGGCCTCCCCCGAGGCCGCCGCCAGAGTCGCGGCGCGGCGCGCGGCGGTGCTCTGCCCGCCGGTGAGCAGCGCGACGCGGGTGCCGCGCGCGAGGTCGTTCGTGCCGCCGAGCAGACCGCCCTCGGCGAGGTCGCCGAGCATGGCCGTGATCGAGCGGTGGTGCTGGGCGGCGAGCACCTCGGTCGGTGCGAGCAGGGCCGCCTGCCCGCCGGAGTCGATGACCGACAGGATCGCGCGCAGCGCGACGACCGTCTTGCCCGAGCCGACCTCGCCCTGCAGCAGCCGGTGCATGGGGTGGGGGCGGGCCAGGTCGGCCGCGATCTCCTCACCGACCTGTCGCTGCCCCGGGGTCAGCTCGAAGGGCAGCCGGGCGTCGAAGGCCTCGAGCAGCCCCCCGGCGCGCGCCGTGCGCGGGATCGCGGCGGACGACGCCTGCGCCCGCCGCCGCATCCCCAGAACGAGCTGCATGATGAGCGCCTCGTCGTATTTCAGCCGCCGCGTCGCCCGGCGCGGCTCCTCGCGGTCGGTCGGCAGGTGCATCCACGTCATCGCCTCGACGAAACCGGGCAGACCCCGCCGCCGGCGCAGCGACTCCGGCAGCGGGTCGGGCACCGCCTCCAGCGTCGCCAGGACCGACGCGACGAGCCCGCTGATCGTCCAGCTGTCCACGCCCTTGACCTCGAGGTAGACGGGGTAGAGCGGCCGCACCGCGAGCCCGCCCTCGAGCGCGTCGACGGCGTCCGCCCCGGCCCGCGGCACCGGCCCGGTCTCGGCGAGGGCATCCAGGGCCGGGGAGGACGACGAGAACAGCTCGTAGCTCGGGTGGGTCAGCTGCCAGCGGCCGTTGAAGCGGCCCACGGTGCCGGCGAAGAGGCCCACCGCGCCGGGCACGAGCCGCCCCGTGTGCCCGTAGGACCGGAAGAACGTGAGGTCCAGGTCGCCGGTGGACGTGCGCACCGTGGCGGTGAGCATCGTGCCGCGACGCGCCTTCATGCGACGCTCGGCGGCCTTGACGACCTCGCCGATGACGACGAGGTAGCTGCCCTCGCTCAGGTCGGCCATGTCGCCCTGCCGGTCCAGATAGCGCCGCGGCAGGAACCACAGCAGGTCCTCCACGGTCTCGATGCCCCGCTGCTCGCGCAGGGCCTTGGCCCGTCGGGGGCCGATCACCCCGGGCAACGGCGTCAGCAGCGTCACCATGTCGACCCCACCCCCGCCTGCCGCGTCCTCACGCACCGCATCCTCGCGCACCGCACGCTCACTGCCCGCACCCTCACTCCACCCCCGCGACGAGGGCCTCGCGCGCGCTGGGGCCGACCTGCACGATCTGCACCTCCAGCCCGTAGCGGGACTGCGCGGCCTGCGCGACGCTGTCGGCGAGCGTGGCCGCGTCCGACCGGGCGCACAACGTGAGCAACTCCGGGCCGTCGAGGTCCGCGAGCAGCGCCGCGAGCGCCTCGATCGCTCCGCCGGCGTCGACCCCCTCGAACGCGGTCGCGGCGGCGTCGCCCGCCTGGCCCCGGGCCGCGTCGATCCGGGCTTGTTCGATCCCAGCCGCCTCGATCCCGGCCGCCTCGATCCCGGCCGCCTCGATCCCGGCCGCGTCGATCCCGGCCGCGTCGATCCCGGCCGCATCGTCGGCCGGCCCGGCGTGCGGCTGCCGACCGGGTGTCGATCCCCCGACATCGGGGCGCGACGCGCCGGCGGCCAGCACCGCGCTGCGCACGGCGGCCGCGGCACCGCGCATGGCCGCGGCGTCGCGGGCCGGCTCGGCCCGTCGATCGTGCACGGCGAGCGCGGCGACCGCCGCGGGCAGGCCGTCGACGGCGACGAGCTCGATCTCGATGCCGTCACCGCGTGCCGCACGCACGACGGGGGCGATGTCGCCGGCGCGATCCGTCAGCAGCACCAGGGGCGAGGCCGGGGTCTCGGTGAGGACCGCCGCGAGCGTGACCTCCTCCTCCTGCCCCGCCGGCCCGGTCGATCGCGGCAGCTCATCCGCGTCGGTGGCGTCCTGGCCCGCATGGCCCGCGTGGCCCAGCGTCGTCGGGTCCGCCGTGAGGTGGCGACCGGGCACGTCGACGCCCACCTGCGCGCTGAGCACGCTGATGAGCGGCGAATGCGTCGGGGCCGCGGCGTGCTCGGGGGGCGCGGTGTGCTCGGGGGGCGCGTCGCCCGGCGGCACGTCTCGGGTCGAGCGGTCGGGGGCTCGCGGCGAGGGCGCCGGCAGCTGCTCGACCCGCACGGCCACGACGACGCCGCGCGCGGCACCGGCGGCGACGGCGTCCTGCGCGCGCTCGGAGGGCACGTGCACGTGCACGCGCCACTCGTCGTCGTCGCCGGCGAGGACGACGCTGTCGCCGAGCTCGTCGAGGGCCGCCGCGAGCGGGGCCCGGGCGCCCTGCGCGGGATCGCGCACGACATACGTGACCTCGACCTGCGGTCCGTGTGCACCGTGCGCATGTGAACCGTGGGCACCGTGCGGCTCTCCGGGGTCGGTCATCCCCTCGACCGCACGCCGGGCCAGGGGCAGAGCCATGAGGTCGGGCGACTCGTCGGCGTCGTCGGCGCCCGACACCGGTCGATCGTGCGCAGGGATCGCACACTGTGGTGTGTCGTCGACGACGGCCAGGGCTCCGGCCTGTCGCCCGGTGACGACCTCGTGCAGCGCCGAGAGGACGACGACCAGGCCGGCCCCGCCGGCGTCCACGACTCCGGCCCGCTTGAGCGTCGGCAGCTGCTCGGGGGTCTGCGCGAGCGCGTCCCGCGCCGCCTCGACCGCCGCGCCCGTGACCTCCGACAACCGCCCACCGGCGGCGGCCACACGGTCGGCCGCCGCGGCCGCTGCGCGCGCCACCGACAGCATCGTCCCCTCGACCGGGCGGCCCACCGCGGCCCAGGCCCGCTCGCTCGCGTCGCGCAGCGCCCGGGCCAGACCGGGGCCGTCGACGCGCCCACGGGCGGCGACGAGGGCCTGGGTCAGCCCCCGGATCAACTCGCTGAGGATCGCCCCGGAGTTGCCGCGGGCCGCCAGCAGCGTCGAGCGCGACACGGCGACGAGCCGAGCATCCGGCGGCGGGTCGCCCGCCGGCTCCCCGTGCGCCGTCGGGCCGTCCCCGCAGGACGATTCCCCGGCCGACGATTCCCCGACCGACGATTCCCCGACCGACGATTCCCCGGCCGAGGGGGGCCGCTCCACATCGGCGTGACGGGGACCTGGGCTGTGCTCGCGCAGCCCGCGCAACGCCCCGGAGAGGGTGTGCAGCATGTTGGTGCCGGTGTCACCGTCGGGCACGGGATAGACATTGAGGGCGTCGATGCGCGGGCGATGGGCGGCCAGCGCGGCCCGGGCCCGGAACGCCCAGCGCCGCAGGGCCGCCGGGTCGAGCACCTCGAGCTCGTGCGCGGCTGCCTGCGAGGCCTCGCCGTCGCCCCCGATGTCGCCGCCGATGTCGCCGCCCTCACCGCATTCGTCGCCGACATCGGGGTCGGCCCCCCGCACCGGGGTCGCCTCGGGTTCGCGCGGCTGCGCCTGCTCGGTCACGCCCATATCCTCACATCGGCCACCGACAACCAACCAGCGACGACCCGACGCCGGCACCCACGCCGGCGCCCACGTCGGCGCCCACGTCGGGCCACACGCCTCGGCGGGCTCGCGTCGCGGCAGCCGGCGTCGGACGCGGGATGACGTGCGCGATCGCGGGCATTTGGGCGCTCCTCGCCGCCTCGGCTATCCTTGACCGGTTACTGCCGCGCGTCGTCGCGCCCTGACAGTCGTGACGTCCGCTCGCCGGCCGCTCACGGGCACTCGTGACTCGATCTCCTCGATCCCGATCTGCCGGACCTCGCCGATCCTCTTCCGGGTCGGCCAGGATCGACCGGATCTGCTGGTCACGACGCCTGTCCGGGCTGTCGTCGGCGCTGGCGCGTCGGGCTCGTCCCGTCGTCGGTCCCGGCCCAGGCCGGGGCGGCGGTCGTCAGCACAGCTGTCTCGTCATCGTTCATCTCGTTCTCAGGAGTTCTCCGTGGCTGCCAACTGCGACGTCTGCGGCAAGGGACCGACCTTCGGTCACAACATCTCGCACTCGCACCGGCGCACCAACCGTCGCTGGACGCCGAACATCCAGCGCGTGCGCGCCATGGTCGGCGCCGCCGGCAAGACGCCGAAGCGCCTCAACGTGTGCACCTCCTGCCTCAAGGCGGGCAAGGTCACGCGCTGAGCTGACCGCACAGCATTCGAGCCGTCGAGGCATCGCCCGGCGGCTCTGTGCTGTGCCCGGACGACTCCC